>NZ_CP108101.1:7967859-8274316 GCF_036195325.1 Streptomyces sp. NBC_00234
GCGATGACGAAAGCCGCGTAACCGAGTGCGGTCTGCTCGAAGAGGGCCGGACCCAGGACGGGGATGCGGTGCAGCCCGGGTACGGGGATCGGTTCGAAGCCGGGCACGGACTCGGCCGCGGCGTCGCCGAACAGGACCCGGGAGCCGTACGTCGTCGCGCCGAGCGCCAGGGCGTTCGCCGTGATGCCCGTGACGATCTGGTCCGCGCGCAGGGTCACGCTGAGCACCGCCTGAAGTGCCGCGAACAGAAGCCCAGCGACCAGGGCCGTGAGCACGCCCACGCTCGCGCTCCCCGAGGCGAGTGCGCCCGCGGCGCCGGCAAAGGCGCCGGTCAGCATCATGCCTTCGACGGAGAGATTCAGGACTCCCGCACGTTCGCTGAGGAGTTCGCCCGACGAGGCGAGGAGGAGAGGGATGGCCAGGCGCACCCCACCGGAGGCGAGCTCGTCGACGACCGCACTCATGAGGCGCTCCCGGTGCGTGTGGTGTTGAACATGGCGGCGGCGACGAACAGGACGAGCAGGCTCTGCACGATCTGCACGGACGAGGCGGGGACATCGGCCGCGAGCTGGAGGTTGATGCCGCCGTTGGTCAGGAATCCGAAGAGGAGCGACACGGCGACCACGGCCATGAGCGAGCCGCGTGCCAGCAGTCCCACGACCAGCCCGGAGAAGCCGTAGCCGGAGGAGAAGTGCTCGGCGAGCACGTACGGGGCGATGGCGACGAGGGCCGCGCCCGCGACCCCCGCCGCACCGCCGGCGAACGCCAGACTGCCCGCTTCGAGCCGGCCCACGGGCAGTCCGAGGCGGGCCGAGGCGGCGGGGGAGTGCCCGACGGACCGGAGCCGCAGGCCGACGGCCGTGTGCCGCAGGACGACACCGGTGATCACGGCGGCGACTGCCGCGATCACCACGATCGCGGTCGCGGGCGACTCGACACCGCCGATCAGGGGCAGTTGGGCCCCGGGCGGCAAGGGAGCGGACTGCGGAAGGGTCTCGGACGAGGTCACGGGCTGGCGCAGCAACGCCTCCTCGTGCACGGCCACCGACACCAGGCCCACTCCGACGAAATTGAGCAGAAGCGTCGTGATCACCTCGCTGGTGCCCCGCTTCATCCGCAGCCATGCGGCGATCCCGGCCCAGGAGGCTCCCGCGGCGAACCCGGCGACGAGGACCACCGGCACCCCGAGCGCGGACGGTACCCCCGCGGGCAGCGCCAGCCCCACGGCCGCGGCAGCCGCCCCGCCCGCGCAGAGCTGGCCCTCCCCACCGACGTTCACCAGGCCCGCACGGTGCGCGACGGTGAATCCGGTGGCGATGAGGGCCAGCACCGCGGCCGAGTTGAGGGAACTCCCGATGGCGTACGGCGACCCGAACATGCCCTCGACGAGCGCGTCCCAGGCCGTCGCCGGCGCTGTTCCGGCTCCTACGACGAGTCCGAGTCCCACGGCACCGGCGAGCACAACGGCGAGAACGCCGACAGCGACCGGGTGCCGGAGGGCGACGGAGAACCGGAAGGGCGCGATCGCGGGCAGGGGAAGGGATGGGGGCGACATGGTGGCTCCTATGAGGGGCGTGGAAGACGTGCGTGTCCCTGCGCCGGTGGGGACGAGGGGCGGGGCGAGGGCGAGCGCGGTCTCGCCCGCAGGCGCGGGACGGGGAGGGAAAGGATGGGATGGGAGAGGGGGCGAGGTGGGGGAGAGGGGACGGGACCGGGCCCGGCCTTCGGCTGATCCGGAGTCAGGTTCAGCGGCCCGAGGCGCCGTCGCGTACCGCCTGCGCCGGCTCCTGAGCGACGCCATCCGGCCCGGGACGCACGCACTCCACGCCGGTTTCCGGCGTGCTCGCGCCGAGCATCAGCGTGCCGATTCGCTCCCGGGCGTCCGCTTCCCGCGGATCGACCGGCCCCAGCAGCTTCCCCCGGTACGCCACGACGATCCGGTCGCACAGGACCAGCAGCTCGGCCAGCTCGCTGGAGACCACCAGGACGCCGGCCCCCGCCTCGGAGGCGCGGCGGATACGGGAGTGCACGGCGCCGACCGCTCCGATGTCCAGGCCACGGGTGGGCTGCGCCGCTGCCAGGCAGATCAGCGGGTCGAGTGCCAGTTCCCGCGCCAGGACGACCTTCTGCTGGTTGCCGCCGGACAACGACGACAGGAGGGCCGCGGAGCCGTCCGCCCGGATGCCGTGCTCGGCGATCACCTCGTCCGCCGCCCGGCCCATCGCCCGCCGGTCCAGGAACGTCCCGTACCGGCGGAACTGCCCGAGCCGTCCGAGGAACAGATTCGCGGCGACCGGCAGTTCGGGCACGCACCCCTCCCGGTGGCGGTCCTCGGGCACCACGCCGAGCCCCGCCCGGGTCCGCTCGCGCGGCGCCGCGCGCGTCAGATCCCGTCCGTCGAGCTCCACCCGGCCGCCGTCGGGCGTCAGCGCGCCGCCGAGCAGGGCCATCAGCTCGCTCTGGCCGTTTCCCTCGACCCCGGCGATCCCGACGATCTCGCCGGCTCCGACATCGAGGGAGACGGTGTCGAGCGCGTACGTGCCGTCGGGGCGACGCAGGCTGATCCCGCTGAGGCGCAGCGCCGGCCCGGCCGCCGGACCCTCCGCCCGGCGTGCGGGCGTGGCGGGTGCCGGACCGTCGGAGCGGCCGTCGTGTCCGGCCCCGTCGGTGGAGGAGCGCGGACTGCCGGTCTCGTCCGTCGCCGGAGCCACGTCGTCGGCGGCGAGACCGATCGTGCCCGCGAGCCCCGCGCCCAGTGATTCGGCGGGCCGCCCGATCATCAGAGGTACCAGACGCTCCGGGGGCAGTTCGGACAGCGGCCCGCCCCCGGACACCCGCCCACCGCGCAGGACGGTCGCCGCGTCCCCGGCCCGCGCCGCCTCGCCGAGCTTGTGCGTCACGAGGACCACGGCCCGCCCCGACTCGGCGATCCGGCGGCAAGTCGCCAGGAGTGCGTCCGTCTCGGCGGGGCCGAGGACTCCGGTCGGTTCGTCCAGCACCAGCAGCCGGGGTTCCCGCAGCAGCGCTTTCACGATTTCGACCCGCTGCCGCACCCCGACGGGCAGATCACTCACCCTAAGGTCGAGGTCGAGGTCGAGCCCGTAGTCCTCCCGCACACGCGCCACCCGACGCGGCAGATCCCGCAGGCGCAGCAGTCGCAGGTTCTCGCCGACCGTCAGGGTCGGTACGAGGCTGAAGTGCTGGTGCACCATGGCGACGCCCGCGGCGAGCGCGTCGGCGGGCCGGCGTGGCGCGTAGGGCGAGCCGTACAGCCGCAGTCCGCCCCCGTCCGGCGTGACGGAGCCGCCCACGACGTGGCAGAGGGTGGACTTGCCGGCGCCGTTCTCACCGAGCACGCAGTGCACGGTGCCGGCCTCGACGACGAGGCCGACCTCTTCCAGGGCCCGCACCGCACCGAAGGACTTGGTGAGCCCCGTGATCTCCAGGGCGGGAACAGGCGCGCTCATCGGGTCGTGATCTCCCCGGCCGTGATCTTGCGCTTCAGCTCGTCGAGCTTCTTGCCCACGGCCGGGTCGGAGGTGTCGCAGAGCACGATGTCGTTGCGCGGCTCCGTGAAGGTCAACCCGAAGTGGACGGCCTCCGCCTTCCAGTCCCCGGCGACCAGGTGGTCCACGGCGTACTCGATCTCCGCACCGATGTCCGTCTCGACATATCCGGCGTACGCGGGATCGGTTCCGCACGGGTGGGCGATCGGGCCGCCTATCAGCTTTCCCTTGCGCTGGCCGGCGGCCTGAGCGACCCCCTTGTGGCCGAGGTTCAGAATCTGCCCGAGGACGTCCGCACCCGCGCCGAAGTCGGCGAGCGCGGACTGCTTGGCCTTGGCGACGTCGTTGAAGTCACCCACGTACTGGGGTGCGAGGACCTTCACGTCCGGGTCGGCCGCCTCGGCTCCCCTGGCGTACTCCTTCGCGGCGTTGACGATCGCGGGCAGCTCGGCGCCGCCGACGAATCCGACCGTGCCCTTCTCGGAGAGCAGCGCCGACGCGGCGCCGGAGAGGAACGCGGCCTCGGCCTGCTGCGGGTCGTACAGGGAGAGGTTCGCGAGCGGCTTGCCGTCGGCAGGGCCACCGATCTCCGCGAACTTCACCTTCGGGAAACGGGCCGCCACGTTGCGGACGTCGGCGTCCGTCTGTCCGCCCAGGGAGATCACGAGGTCCGAGGTGGTGGCGAAGCGGACCAGGGCCTTCTCGTAGTCGGCCGTCGCCACCTGCTCGACCTTGCTGAACTGCACCGCGCCGGCGTGCCGCTTCTCCGCGCGCTGGTAGCCGAGGTGGGCCGAGGCCATGAACCCGTCGTCGGAGAGCGAGCCGGGGAAGAGGACGCCGACCCTGAGCTTGCCACCGCCGTCCGTGTCCCCGGCGGCGGAGGAACCGCCGCAGCCGGTCAGCAGGAGCAGCCCCGAGACCACGGAGGCGGCGACGGCGAGGGTGGAGAGAGAAGTTCGGGAAGGTGCCACTGAGGTGCCTCCAGGAGACGGGGCCCGCGAGCCGGTTAGTGGTATACCGCTATGCGGCCCCAGTTTCCGGGTGCGATGTTGCCGTTGTGTTAGCGAGCGGTTAGCACTAGCGGTCCTGCCGCACGGTCCGCTTACTGTGGAACCGTTCGCGAGTGGAGGAAAAGCCTTGGTGACACCAGCTCAACCGTCCGAAGCAGGGCGCCGCTCACTGCGCGACCATGCGTACGAAACCCTGCGACGGCGCATCATCGAGGTCGAACTCCAGCCGGGCGAAAGGCTCGTCGAGCGCGACCTGGCCACGGAGCTCGAGGTCTCGCGCATTCCCCTGCGCGAGGCGCTGCGTCTCCTGGCGGCCGACGGACTCGTGGTGCTGGTCCCGCACCGGGGAGCGCTGGTGGCACCGTTCACGCCGACCGACGTACGCGACCTCTTCGACGTACGCGAGTCACTGGAGTCCCTCGCCGCCCGCCTGGCGGCGGAGCGGGCGGGCGAAGAGGGGCTGGAACGCCTGGCGGCGCGCCTGGACGTCGCCCGTACCGCGATACGTGAGCAGGACCGCCGCGCCATCGCCTTCGCCAACGCGGCTTTTCACACCGACATCGTCGACCTCGCGAGCAACGCGCTGCTGAGCGGAGTAATGCGTCCGCTGGAGGCGCGTATGCACTGGCTCTTCCGCCTGACCGCCCAGCGGGACCCGGCGCAACAGTGCGCGGAACACCAGCAGTTGTACGAGGCCGTCGCCGCCCGCGACGGCGACCTCGCGGCCCGCCTGGCCCACGAACACGTCGCGGACGGCCGTGCGACCAGCCTGGCCCTGGCGGCCCGGTGGTCCCACGCGGACATCGACCCGCAGGAGGTCGCCGCACGCCGTCGCCGGGGGTGAGAAGCGGGCGATGTGCGTGCCGCGGCACCCGGTCCCTCGGTGCCCTGCCCGGTTCGGGCATCATTCCGTCACATGATCACCATTCACCTGAAGTACGAGATCGACCCCGACCGCATCGAGGACTTCGAGGAGTACGGCCGCCGCTGGGTCACCCTGGTCAACCGGTTCGGCGGCACGCACCACGGCTATTTCCTGCCCAGCGAGGGGGACAGCGACATCGCGTACGCACTCTTCTCGTTCCCCGGCTTCGCGGAGTACGAGCGGTACCGGACGGACAGCGTCACTGATCCCGAGTGCCAGGCCGCGTTCGAGCTTGCTCGCCGGACGCAGTGCATCCGGCGCTACGAGCGCCGCTTCCTGCGCCCTCTCGACCCGGCGAACACGGACTCCGCCGCGCACTGAGCGTCGCGGGGCGAACGCGTCACGCGGGGGTGTCGGGCCGCAGTCCGCGCTGCATCCTCGGACCTCCCGCCGGGAAGGGACGGAGGATCGACGTCCGTCCTCTCCCGGCGGGATGACCTTCCGCGTGTGCGGTCAGTGCGTCACAGCGGCAGCCTGGCTCGCGCCCGACTCGGAACCGTCCGCGTAGACGACCGTGACGCGGTAGTACACCGTCGTCGCCGCCGGCAGGTCCCTGTCCACCCAGGACCCGGTGCTCGACGTGTCCTCGGGCTCGGTGCCGACCAGGTCGAACGCCTCGGTCTGCCGGTTCCAGCGGTAGACGTTGAAGCCGGTGACCGCACTGCCGTTCTCGTTCTCGGCGCTGGACAGGGCCCAGCTCAGCCAGCCGCTCTGATTGACGCCGAGATAGGCGAGAGGGGCTCCGGGCGCGGCCGGAGCGGTCGGGCGGAGGTCCAGCTCGGTGACCGGTGTGACCGTGGCGCCGGAGTCCGGCGTGATCTGGTTCCCGTACTGGTCGACGGCCACGACGCTGTACCGCACCTGCTGTCCGTCGGCGGGTACGAAGTCGTGGAACGTCGTCCCGCTGATCTCCCACGGCTGGAAGTTCGAGGGGTGAGGCACCGGGGTGTAGGTCCACAGGCCGTCGACGAGCGTTCCGCGCAGCAGGCGGTAGTGGTCGAGACCGGGCTCGGTGCTCGCGTCCCAGGTGAACGTGATGCCGTTCTCCTTCGGGACGGCGGTGACTCCGGTGACCGCCGCGGGTGCCGTCGTGTTGCCGACGACGCCGACGGAGAGCTCCTGGGACGCCACGCCTCCGTTCCCCTCGTGGTCGAGGGCGACCACCGCGTAGTAGTACGTGACGCCGGGCGGCGGAGCCGCGTCGGTGAAGGTGGTGCCCTGCACCCCCTTGCCGACCTCCTCGATCGTCCTTCCGGGGGTGGTGCGCGACTGGCGCGACCGGAAGACCGAATAGCCCGCGAAATCGTCGCTGGTCCGCTCGGAGGCGTCCCAGGCCAGCGTGACGCCGGCCTCGCTCTCCACGGCTCGCGCGTTGAGCGCGGTGTCGACCGGGCCCGTCAGATCGCGGCTGTAGTACTCCGCCGTGCCGGACGCCGGGGATTCGTTGCCGTGCGTGTCCACCGCGGTGACGACGTAGTAATAGGTGTGCCCCGTCTGCGGGAGGGGACCGCTGTAGCCGCCCGACGAGAAGGCGTCGCCGGTCAGCCGGTTCTCAGCGGTGAGGGCGACCGGAAGGGACGTCGAGCGGTAGACGCGGTAACCGGCGAGGTCGGTCTCCGCGTTGCCGTCCCAGTAGAGCGTGACGGTCTTCGGGGTGCCTATGGCCCAGTTGTCCTCGACACCCTTCGGGGCGGCGGGAGCGGTCCGGTCCAGGGTGGTGATGCCGAGGTCGGCTGTGCCGGAGGAGATGTTGCCGGCCTTGTCGAAGGCACGGACCTCGTAGTAGTAGAACCTGCCGTCCTTCGGGACGGTCGTGTCGGTGTACGACGTGGACGTCGTCGTCGCGATCGGCTTCGCCGGGTAGGTGGTGCCCTTGAGGCGGCGGAACACCTGGTAGCCGGCGAGGTCCATCTCCGCGTTCTTCGCCCAGCCGACCTTCGCCGCCGCGGTCGCCGTGCTGTAGGTGACGGCGGTGCCGGTGGGGACGAGCGGCTTGACCTTGTCGGTCGTCGCCGAAGTGCGGGGAGCGTAGGCGAACTTGACGTTGGCCGCCCCCGTCCAGTTGACGAAGTCGATGCGCAGACTGTGCTTGCCCGACGGGATGGTCAGGGTGACGGTCTTGGAGACGGTTGTGGCGACGTTCTTCCACAGGTCGACCTTGCGGACGCCGTCGAGGTAGACACGGATGCCGTCGCGCGAGGACGCGCTGAACGTGAAGGGCCCGCCGGATCCGAAGTCGCGGGTCACGGCCCAGCGGACACCGAAGTAGTTGGCGGGCATGCCCTTGTAGCCGGGCGCTCCGGTACCCCAGTTCTGGTCGATCACGGAGTCGCAGTCCGTGCCCTTGGGCGTACCGGAGAAGGTGGTGTTCGCGTAGAACGTCCGCTTGAAGACCGGCGACGCGCAGGTCACAGCGGCGGAAGCGGGGTGGGCCGCGCCAAGCAGGCCGCCCGCGGTGGCGAGAACGACGGCGCCGGCGGTGGCGACCTTCGTACCCCTGGGTCGGTTCATGCGTTCCTTCGGTCTTGATCGTTTACGGCGGAGAGTGGCCGCCGACGATCAAGACACGCGAGCCGGGCGCTTGGTTGTAAGGCGTCGGGCGAATCCCGCCGCCCCTCGATCCGTGCGTGTGATCCCGGGCCGGGCGGTCCTGCCGTGACACGGGGCCACCGGCCGGGTCAGACCGGTCGTGAGCGGTAGAGATCGCGGATCAGGGCGATCTCGGCCCCGTGGTGCAGGACTTCCTGGTTGACCCACCACACGATGTCGATGAACGGCTCCTCCGCGTCACTGCCATGCGGATAGGTGCAGTAGCCGACGGTGTCGAGGGCGGCGTCGTCGACGCCCACCAGTGCCTCGCGCCACGCCGCGGCCCCGGCGGTGAAGGCGGCGAGTGCCTCCGCGACGTCACCACTGACGCGGTAGTCGGCCCGTGTCAGCACGTGGCCGCCCGCTGTGTGTTCCGCCCGCAGCGTCAGCATCTCGCTCAGGTGACTCAGACGCCAGGCGAGGGTGGTGAAGGGCGGCGGCCAGGGGTGCGGATAGGACGCGGCATCGCGCCCCCAGTCACCGGCACCCGCCAGGAGCGTCGCCCGCGGCCCGGGCCCGTCCGAACGCCGCCGTACGGACCAGCAGTCCGGCACCGGCTCCCAGAAGTACTCCTCGTCGCTCATGGGGCCGACCTTGGTCTCCGAACCGTCGCCGCTGTCCATCACCGGCCCGCTCAGGCGGCCGGTCAGGCGCTCGCAGGCGAAGTCGAACTGCTCCAACAACGGGTCCAGGCGGGGCGGTGTCACTGAGGCTCCCAAAGTGAGGGCGAGCTGGTAGGAGTGCGAGGACGGACGGGCCGACAGCCCGGCAGCCTCGCACAGCTCCCGGCGTCCCGGCCTCCCATTTTCCGGTGAGTCCTCCGCCTTCAGGCACGCCACCGGTCGCGCAGCTGCCACATCAGCCGTTCGGCGAGATGGTGACGCCACAGCCACATCGGCAGCCGACGGTGCGGTACGTAGGACCAGAGGTCGTCGTCGGCCTCGTTGCCCCGGGGCTGGGATCGCAGGAGTTCCAGGCAGCGCCGATCCACGGTGCGGTGCAGCCGGGCGACGTGGGCGAGTGCGACGCGGCCCTGGTGGCGCAGCTCGGCGTCCGCCGACTCCAGTGCCCGGGCGACCCTGGGCAGGATCGCCGTCGCCTCGGGATGATTGAGCGCGAGACCGATGACCGCCACGCCGACCAGATCCTCCCCCCGGTCGAAGGCCGCGTCGACCTCTTCCGGCCGATCGGTTCCCAACAGGGCCGAGCTGTTCTGCCAGTTCATGCCCTGTCCGGAGGCAGCGCGGCCGACGAGGAACTCGTCCCGACCGGCAGCCCGCCGGAGCAGCGCGTCGTCGGGGGAGCGGCGTCCGACCCGCGCGGTGCCGGGCTCCCCGACTGTCCCGAGGAGCCGGTCGCGTTCCTCGTCGGGGCGGGAACAGGCCCAGCTCAACACGAGATGGTCCCAGATGCGGTGAGCCTCGGCCCGACTGTCGGCAAGCCGGTGGCACAGCACGTCGAGCTCCGGCGCGCCCGGTTCCAGGCCCTCGAACCGGGTGAATGCTCCGGCGCGCTCCCGGAGATCGCACCGGCGCAGAAAGGCGAGGCGGAGGGTGTCCTGGTCGTCCAGCCGGCCGTTCACGTATCCCCAGGCGAGTTCCGCCGGCTCCAGCGCCACCGCGTACCGGACGAACTCGGCCGGGACACGGAAGGGGGCAGCGTCGGTCTCGGCAGGCAGCATGGGCCGAGCCTAGGTCGTGTCGTCAAACTGCCGTCGTTCGACCTCGATCGCTCGACGGGCCTGATCCGGTCGGTCGCACGGCCGAAGGCGACGTCGGGGCGTTCCTGTAGCCCGGAGACGTACGCCCCCAGGCCCATACCCCCGCCGGACCCCGGCACCTACGATCGGGCCATGCCCGTCATGCCACGTCCACCGCTGCCGAAGAGTGCGCTGCGCATTGCGGAAGTGACCCTGACCTGGTGCGGAGCCATCGCGTTCCCCTGGATCCTGTACGTGACCATGCGGGGCAGCCGAGAGGGCTTCTCCGTTCCCCTGCTCCTGGCAGCGGTCGCGCTCACGGCATACTTCGCCGGCCGGCTGCGGCACAGACCCCTGCCGGCTCTGGCGGTGCTGCTGGCCGGTGGTCTGGCCGGGTCGGCGGCGCGGAGCATGACGGAGCTCGGCCTTCTCCAGGTGCTCGTCGGCGACCTCGCCGTCGGCTACGTCGCGGCGACCCGCCCGCGCAGGACCTCACTCACCGCCGTGGCCATGGCCCTTGGCACCCAAGTGGTGATCGCGCTCGACCACCGGGCGTGGACGGGTCCTCACGTGGAGACCCTGGCGTTCCTCGTCGTCGCCCTCGCCGCCGCCTGGACGGCCGGTGACGCGACGCGCGAGCGCCGGGTGCACACGGAGGCGCTGCACGCCCAGGCCACCGCCCAGGCCGTCACCGCGGAACGGCTCCGGATCGCACGTGAACTGCACGACATGATCGCGCACAGCATCGGCGTCGTCGCCATCCAGGCCGGAGTGGGCAGACGCGTCATCGACACGCAGCCGGACGAGGCACGCAAGGCGCTCGCCGCCATCGAGGCCACCAGCCAGGAGACCCTGGCCGGCCTCGGGCGGACGCTGGGCGCGCTGCGCCGAGCGGATTCGGGCCGTGCACCGGACGCCGCACCGCGCGAGCCGACGCCGGGCCTGGACCGGGACGGCATCGAGCGACTGGTCGAGTCGGCGAGGGGCACCGGCATCCGGGTCGACCTGCGGTGGCGCGGAGAACGACGCACACTGCCCGCCGACATCGAACTCGCCGCCTACCGGATCATTCAGGAATCGCTCACCAACGTCGTCCGGCATGCCGGAACCGCCGACTGCCACGTCGCCGTCGACTACCGGCTCGACGAACTGTCCGTCGAGGTCGAGGACCGCGGGCGTGGCGGCCTCGCCTCCGGACCCGCTCGCGGCACCGGCTACGGCGTGGTCGGAATGCGCGAGCGAGTCGCCCTGCTGCGCGGCCGGTTCACCGCCGGACCGCTCCCCGAAGGGGGATTCCGTGTGACGGCGCGGCTTCCCCTGCCCGAAGGAGCACCTCTGTCATGACGATCCGCGTCCTGCTCGCAGACGACCAGCCGCTGGTACGTTCCGGCCTGCGTGTGCTGATGGCCGACACCGACGACATCCGCGTCGTCGGAGAGGCCGCGAACGGCGCCGAGGCACACCAGCTGGTCAGGGACGTCCACCCCGACGTGGTGCTGATGGATATCCGGATGCCCGGTATGGACGGCATCGAGGCCACCCGGATCATCGCCGGCGAGGCCACGACGACACGCGTGCTGATCCTCACCACGTTCGACGACGACGACTCCGTGTACGCGGCGCTGCGTTCCGGCGCGAGCGGGTTCCTCGTCAAGAACATGGACCTGGACGACATCCTCGCAGCAGTCCGCGTGGTCGCCGCCGGAGACGCCCTCATCGCTCCGAGCGTCACCCGCCGTCTCATCGAGGAGTTCGCCGCACGCCCCGAACCGGCTCCCCGGTCGCGTGCGGTCGAGGGCGTCACGGAGCGGGAGCGCGAGGTACTGACGCTCATCGGCCGCGGCCTGTCCAACAGCGAGATCGCCGCCCAGCTCTGCATCAGCGTGTCGACGGCCAAGGCGCACGTGGCACGCCTGCTGTCGAAACTCGACGCCCGCGACCGGGTGCAACTCGTCATCCTCGCCTACGAGACGGGGCTGGTGACACCGTCCCGGTGACGACAGAGGGCCGCGCCGGGTGTGGGGCGGGGCGGATGCATGGTCCCCGCAGGCCGGGTGGGACCATGAACCGGTGTCCGAGATTCCCTCCCTGGTGACCACGCGCTGGCCCCTCGCTCCGAGCAGCGCGACCGACTGGCTGCAGGAGCTGGCGGGCGACGGCATCACAGGGTTCATGCCGCCGCCCCTACCCGACGCGGCCTGGGTGCTCAACGCCATGTACGAGCACGAGCAGGGCCCGTCCGGCCTGTCGTACGACGCGTACCACCGGGCCCGCGTGGCGGACGGAAGCGTCGCGCCCGAGAGGGTGGGCGGCATCGACCTCACAGGAGTGGGGATCGCGAGCGGCGGGGCGCTCGGTCGCGCCGAGCACCCCGGCCCCGGCTGGCGGCGCCTGCGCTGGGCCGAGTTGGCTCGACGAACCGGCGATCCGCTGGTGCCCGAGGGGTCGCTGCCTTCCTACCGCTGTTTCCCGTCGGCCAAGAAGGGCAACAGCTGGCCGCTCGGCATCCGCCCGCCGACGGAGGGCAGCCTGGACCGGGAGACCTGGGACCGCCTGATCGGGCTTCTCGTCCGGTACAGCCCTGCGGGAACGGCCACCCGCTGCCTGGGCTACTACAACCCGTTGATGCTCGGCGCCACCGACTTCGACAGCCGGCACGTCCGGGCCGGCCGCCTCGGTGACGCCCGGATCCTGTACGACGTTCCCGATGCGGACTTCAGCCCGTCCAACCTCTGGGCCGAGAACCGCTCGTGGGTCACGTGTACCGACTACGACCTGTGGGCCACCAAGGTGGCAGGCCCCACCGCGCTCATCGATGCCCTTCTGGGCGACACCGAGATCGAGGCCGTACGTCTGCCGTGGGCTCCCTGATCCTCATGACCGCAGCCGATGCACCGCCCATCGTGTTCGTCCATGGAACACGGTTCAGCGCGGGACAGTGGAGTAAACAACTCGCGTCACTCCAGGGGGAGTTCCGAGTTGCAGCCGTGGACCTGCCGGGCCATGGTGCCCGCGCCGCAGAACCCTGGAGTCTGGACGCGGCGACGGAGACCATCGCCACGGCCGTGGAGTCGCTCGACCGTGGGCCGGCCCTCGTCGTCGGACACTCGCTCGGGGGATACGCCTCGCTCGAGTTCGCCCGGCGCTCCCCGGAACTGCTGCGCGGACTGGTTCTTGCCGGAGCCAGCGCCTCGACCTGCGGTCCGTGGGCAACCCCGTATCGGTGGGTTGCCCGGCTCGTCCCGCACCTGCCGGCCGACCGTCTGTCCCGGTGGAACGACCGGTTGCTGCGCCGCCTCTATGCTCCCGAAGTGGTGGATGCCACCATCCGCTCCGGATACGCGTTCCACACTCTGCCGGACGCCTGGGACGAGATCCTGGGCCGCTTCGACGCGGATGCGATGCGTCATGTGGCGGCGCCCGTGCTCATCCTGAACGGCGAGAAGGACAGCCTTTTCCGGTCAGGAGAGCAGGACTTCGCCCGCGCGCACCCGCAGGCCCGCGTCGAACTGATCCCGCGGGCGCGGCATCTCGCGAACTTCGACGATCCGGATGCCTTCACCGACGCGGTCCGCCGCTTCGCCCGGCAGCTCCCGCTGCGCAGCTGAGCGCTCGTGATCACGTTCCCTGACGCGGCACCGACGGCACAGCTTCGAACCCCCACGCGCTCCCCGCCAAAACCTGTGGGAATCCCGCTCGGGACTCGGGCAGTATGCCCCCTGTGAATCACGTCCTGTTCGGACTCGCCGCCAACGAGGCCCTGCCGTCCGACCTGGTCGACCGTCTGATCGCCGTCGCGGATGCCGATCTGGGCCACGTCCTCGCCGGCCGAGCGGACCTCAGCCACGCCCAGGCGGTCTCCTTGGCCTCGCGCGTCGCCGGGAGTGCTGTTCGCCTTGCCCACGGCGGCCATCTGACCGCAGCCGACATCGATCCCGTCGCGCAGCCCCTCGCCGCTCTCGCCCTGCTCGACGCGCGGGCCGGCAGCCCGGAGTGGGCGCGGATCCTTGCTGCCGACCCGTCTCATGAGCACAGGGAGAAGCTGGCCGCCTGCCCGGAACTTCCCGCGGACGTGGTGGACACTCTCGCCGCGGACGCCGACGTACGCGTCGTCGCGGAGCTCGCGTTGTGGACCACGCCGCACAGGGCCGCCGTACTCGCGCGGCACCCGCACGCGGAGGTGCGCCGCGCCGTGGCGCTCAACGAGGCCACCCCTCCAGCCGTGTTGGCGGCGCTGCTCACGGGCGAGGGACTGCCTCCCGCGCAGCACTGCCTGGTCTGCGACCGCGAGGCGACCCCGTTCGTGCACGACCCCGAGTGCCCGCGGCTCGACTGCGATCTGATGCCCGGCGCTTCCTGCGACGGCTCCCACGCGTCCACCCTGCACGACATCCGGCACGCCGCACTGGGGAACCCGGCGACACCCACCGAAGCCGTCACCGGTTTCGCCGACCATCCGTCACTGTCGTTGCGCTGGGCGCTTGCCGCGCGCCCCGACCTGCCCCCGGAGGTGTGCCGACGGCTTGCCACCGATCCCCACTCCGGCGTACGGGCCGACCTCGCCGGGAATCCGGCGGTCGACGAGGCGCTGATCCGTACGCTGGCCGACGATCCTGACCACGAGGTGCGGCGCAGCCTGGCACACCACCCGCACGTGCCGCTCGACGTGCTGACCCGCCTCGCCGCCACCACCAGGGTCGGCGCCACCCTGCTGCCGAGGATCGCCGCCGCCACACCCGCGGAGGTCGAGGAGCTGGCCCACTCACCGAACCCGTCGGCCCGCATGCTCCTCGCCCGGCGACGCGAACTGCCTCCCGGGATCCGCGACAGGCTGGCCCAGGACCCCGACGCGAAGGTGGTCAAGTCCATCGCTGGGCACCCGGGCCTTTCGGACGCCCACCTGCGCGCCATGGTCGACCGGCACGGTGTCCGGGTCGTCGCCAAGGTGGCGACCAACCCCGAGGCGACGCCTGCGCTGCTGGAGGACCTGACCCGGCACGAACCAGTGGTGCACAAGGCGTTGCGTGAGGTCGCCCGGCACCGCCGCGCGACGGCTCCGGCCCTGCGCGCATGCCTCGCCGACCGACAGGCGAGGCCCCTGGCAGCAGGCCACCCGGCGCTCCCGCCGGCGACCATAGTGGAACTGCTGACCGACACCGACTGGCACGTGGTGGAAGCCGCGGCCGCCAATCCCTCGCTCCGCCTCACCGTGCTCTCGGACCTGGTGCCGTGACCGCGCCCGTGCGGCCCGCCGGCTGAGCCACTCGGCGGGGCGGGGCCACCCGTTCTGCTGGTCCCCGGCGCCGACTTGCCGAACCGGCAACAAGACTCGTGGCAGCCGAGCCTCCTCTCGCATGATCAGGACACCAGCCTCGGGCGCCCGGCACATCGAGAGCATCGGAGAACTCATGTCGCAGCAGGTCGCAGACGTCACCCACCGGTTGATTCCCGGGCCGGCAGGCCGTATCCACGTGGTGGAGCAGGGCACCGGACCTCTCGTCCTGCTCGTGCACGGATTCCCCGAATCCTGGTACTCCTGGCGCCGACAGCTGCCGATCCTGGCAGCCGCCGGGTACCGCGCGGCGGCCATCGACGTCCGTGGCTACGGTCGCTCCTCCAAGCCCGCCGATCCCGCCGCCTACCGCATGCTGGAGCTGGTCGAGGACAACGCCGCGGCAGTCCGCGCCCTGGGCGAGGAGTCCGCGGTGATCGTCGGCCACGACTGGGGGGCGACCATCGCCGCGAACTCCGCCCTGGTCAGGCCGGACGTCTTCCGCGCGGTGGGGCTCCTCAGTGTTCCGTACGCCCCGCGCGGCGGTCCGAGGCCCAGCGAGGTCTTCGCGCGGATGGGCGGGGCCGAGGAGTTCTACGTTTCCTACTTCCAGGAGCCCGGACGTGCCGAGGCCGAGATCGAGCCCGACGTACGCGGCTGGCTCGCAGGGTTCTACGCCGCCCTGGACGGACAGACCATGCCGGGCGCCGACGCACCCGACCCGCACTTCGTCGCCCGCGGCGGGACGCTGCGCGACCGCTTTCCCACCGGGTCACGGCCTGACTGGCTCAGCGAGGACGACCTCGATTTCTACGCCGGCGAGTTCGAGCGGACCGGCATGAGCGGGGCGCTGGGCCGCTACCGGAACATGGACCGTGACTGGGAGGATCTCGCGGACTTCGACGGCGCCCCCCTCACCCAGCCGTCCCTGTTCATCGGCGGTGGCCTGGACGCCTCCACCACCTGGATGGCCGACGCCATCGACGCGTACCCCACCACCCTGCCCGGCTTGACGGCCTCTCACATCCTCGACGGCTGCGGCCACTGGCTCCAGCAGGAGCGCCCTGCGGAGATCAACCGGCTCCTGACGGACTGGCTCGCTTCCCTGCCCGCCTGAGGTGTTGGCCGGCGGCCGTGCGAGGGCGTGAGGGGGCATGAAGAGCCCTTTTCCGCGCACTCCGGTGAACGAATCTCACCGAATGCTCCCGTCCCCGACCGCAGCAATTTCGTTGTCGGTAATCCTGTTCCAGGATGTCGCCGGTGCGGGCTTGATACGTGAATTCGATCGGCAGGCCGCGGCCGATGAGGGGCGACGTATGCCCCTATTTCTGAGAAAGAAACCCATCCATTCGGATGCATGACAAGGGGCGGGCAGGGCACACGCTGTTCTGGAGGTTGATAACTATGGTTCCCCTGCTTCTCGTTCTCCTGCTCGCTGTGGTTCTCTTCGGTGCCGGTTTCGCGCTGAAGGCACTGTGGATCGTGGCGTTCATCGTGCTGGCCGCATGGCTGCTCGGTTTCGTCATGCGTTCCGCCGGGACCGGTGGCCGTCGTGGCCGCTGGTATCGCTGGTAGGCAGCAGAAGCACCTTTCGCTTATCCGGGGTGGGCCCCGACCATTCGGTCGGGGCCACCCCGGATTTCTGCTTTCCCGTAAAGGGATTTCCCTGAGGGGGAGTTGGAGGCGCGAGAGGATTTCGGGAGGGTGTTGAGATCAGGAAACCCGCTCCCAAAGGCAATGGTTCGGGTCCGCGACCCGTGGCGCAGCACTCGGTCTCCCCGCATCCAGCCGAAACGCGGGAGTTACGGACGTACGCCGAACCGTCGGGGGCTTCTCACTCTTCGAGCCAGGCCGCGAGCGCGTGCAGCGCGTCGGGGGCGATGCTGTGGCCGACCGGGTCGAGCCGTGCGCTGGTGGCTGCCCCCGACTCGGCAGTCAGGTAATGCCAGGTCCTGTCGAGCAGTTCACGGGGGATGACGTGGTCGTACGTACCGTGGGCGACGAAGACCGGCACCCCGGCCAGCCGTGCGATGTCGGTCGGCACCCCTGCCTCGAAGGGCAACGTGCCGTAGAGGATCGCCACGCCGGCGTACCGCGAGGGGTCGTCCAGCAGCAGACCGCCCGCGAAGGCGGCTCCGCCGCTGAACCCGACGAGGAAGACCGGGCGGCCGGGCGGGGCCACGTCGTCCAGCCATTCCCTGAACCAGTCCATGGTGGCGCGGAGCGATTGCGGAACGGGACGCCCGATGCCTCGGTTGGCGAACCAGGCGAACCCTCCGCTCTCGGCGATCGGCGCCCGTACGGCCGCGTACGACAACGAGCCGGGAAGGTCCTCCGCCAGCCCGATGATCTCGCCTTCGTGCGAACCACGACCATGCAGCAGCACGACCAACGGGCTTTCCGCGTCTCCCCGCGTCACTACGACAGGGGCATCGAACGAGCTCACGAGATGTCTCCCTCGGTGATGCCGGGGAAAGGCATCAGGGCGATGATGTTCCGGTCTTCTGTCCTCGTCACGCTCTCTGTTCTCCTCATGATTTCCGTCCTCTCATCAGCAGGTCGGGCCGACAGCGCCCAGCCTGTCTGCCAGACCCAGCCGTTGTGGAGCGCAGGTCACCTTCGGTGGGAGATCCGAGACGACAGGCGAGGGCGTGTTGAACGCATTCCTCACCGGCATGCCGGAGTCTGCGCTGCGGCGGCTTCCTCGATGTCGAGGCCGGTGTAGGTGCGGTTGAGCGGGTGCGGCCGACTGTGGCCTTGCGAGCTCTTCCGTCACCGCGCTGACTGCGTTGCCCGGCGCCGACGGCGCTCAGGGCGGCGCCCACGGTTCCGGCCCCGATGGTCGCGATGCGCATCGTTCCACCGAAATAGTTGATGGGTGAGATATCTCGACGGTAACAAACCTCCCTGCCCCGTCAGCTGTTACGGCTCGGCACTCACTCTGTGTCGTCGTGTTCACCCGCCTCCCTCGGTGCTCGCTGGTCACAGCAGGCTCACGCCGCAGGGTCCGATCACGGACTTGTTGAACTTTCACGCAACCTGTTACGTTCCTGCTTGAACTTTCAAACATGTCTTCGCCCGCGACCGAGAGGCCAGCGCCCCATGTCTGCCACGCTTCACACCGATAGCCTGCCGTCCAGCGCCGCCCAGCCCGCCACCCCTTCGCTCCGCGCCTACGACGGAGGCATGCTCCTGCTGCGGATCGTCCTCGGCCTGACTGTCGCCGCGCACGGTGCGCAGAAGCTCTTCGGGTGGTTCGACGGCGGCGGCATCGCGGGAACCGGCCAGTTCTTCGAGATGAGCGGCTACCCCTCCGGCGAGACGATGGCGCTGATCGCCGGGCTGAGCGAGATGCTCGGCGGGCTCGGTCTTGTCCTCGGCCTGCTCACCCCGCTCGCAGGCGCGGCTGTGTTCGGCACCTTGGTCAATGCCATAGCGGTCAAGTGGGGTGGCGGATTCTTCGCGCCCGAGGGTGTCGAGTACGAGGTCCTGCTGGCAGCAGCCGGCGCCGCGCTGGCGCTCACCGGACCCGGCCGGATCGCCGTGGACCGCTTCCTGCCGTGGCTGCGTGCGCACCGCCTGGCGTACGGTGTCGCGGCCGTGATGCTTGGCGCGGTGACCGCCGGCCTCGTCCTGCTCATCCGCAACTGAATTGGGTTGTTGCCCCCCGCTCAGCTCTCAGTTCGCAGCCGGGGAAGCCTTGTCGTCGGCCTTGATGTCGAAGTTGATCCGGTCTCCGTCGACAGATGAAACGGTGACCGACACGCCGACGGTGCTGCCGTCGCCCGCTGTGAGCGTGCAACGGGTGGTGTGGCCGACCTTCCCGACGAGGTCCTCGGGGCAGGCGACGTCCGGCGTCGGCTGGCCCGTTGTGGAGGCGAGCTTTTCGGCGACTGTGATGGCCAGCTTGTCCTTGGAAAGTTTCGGCTCGGAGCTTCCCACGCTGACGGAGCCCGAGCAGCCGACGAGCAGCACGCCGGCGGCTACGGCAGAGAGGCTCCAAGTTGCTGCGGACAAGCGGGCTATGGTCATGGTGGGCTCCATTCCGGGTGATCAAAATAAGAAGGCGCCGGAAGCGTACTGCCTATGTATCAGGCGTGCGCAGAGGACCGCCGCGGTCTACCGCGTCGGCCTCCTCGTCGCAGACGTCCTCCCCGCGCGGTTCGCGTCCTCGTCGGCGTCAGCCTGCACAAGGGGCCGTGAACGCGCGCTCCCGAGCCCTGTCACATGCCCACATCCGCAGTCTGCCGGGGCGCCCCGCGAGTTGCCGTCATTCTCCGGCAGGTGAATCCGCGTCCGGGCCGTCGACGTCGAACGCCTCGGCGGCAGTGAGGCCCTCCACGAACGTTCTGAAGTCCGCAGCCAGGCTGAGCTCCGAGTGGCTTTCGGTGTCGAACCACGTCACCGACGGCTCACCCTGTCGGCCGCAGACCCGGTAGTCGAGCGCGATCCAGTAATGCCCGTCTCCGGAAAGCAGGACGAGGGGGGACGGCAGGTTCCACTCCTCCACCAGATAGGCCGTGTCCAACAACGACAAGTGATCGTCGTCGTTGCCGATGCCCATCATCATGTCGAGCGGAACATGGTCCTCGCTCCACGACGTCGGCACATCGATCGGAAACGCGTCCCAGCGATCCGCCACCGGGCCGCCGTTCCGGCCGCGCAGGATCTCCAGCAACGAAGACGGCAGAAGGACACCCAGCCGAACCTCGGCGTCCTGGGCGGCCGCGTCGGTCAACGGCGGCTGGACTCCGTAGAGCCCGTCCCCCCAGAAGGTCGCCCTGACCTCGTCGAATCGCGCCACACGAGCATCCTACGGCCGAGCCGGCATCGCTTCGAGACCCGGTGGAATGCCTACGGGGGTGAACCTGCGGTGCCGTTCACGTTCGTCACGCGCGGGAGGTGTGCTGGTCCAGGATGGCCCGCAGCCGGTCGAGGGCCCCGGCCTCCTGCACGCCCCGCTTGGGCAGGACATCGAGGGACATGATGTTGGGGTCCCGGCTGAGCAGGACGAAGTGATGTGCCGTTTCCCGGTAGCCCCGGAAGACGGACCACTTCTGGATCAGCGTGCTGTGGTCGCTGCTGCAGGAGATTCCGGCCGGAGACACGGTGGTGCGGTACTCGCCCTGCCATCCGATGATCCGCTGTACATGGGCGGCCTGGAGCCGCGGGTACCCCCACACCACGAGGACGACGACCAGGAACAGGACCGTCGAGACCACGTCGATACTCCCGCGGCCCACGGCGGAGAGCAGCCAGTGCCCTACCCACAGGGCGAGGAACGCGCCCCGCAGTACCAGTCCGGTCCGCTTGATCCGCTCGCGGACCCGAAGCCCGACCAGTGTGTCGGCGGTCTGCGGTCGGTACAGCAGTTGGACCGTGGTGTGGTCGTCCACGACATCGTCGGACGTTGCCGCGCTGTTGGTGCCTTCGGTGCTGCGGCCCTCGGCCATGACCCCTCCCCGGTACGAAGATCCGCGGATCTTACCGAACCTCAATGACGGGGCGGACGACCGCCGTAGCGGGGCAGGTGGCGCTCGAGAATGCCGCGCAGCCGGTCGGTGTCGTCCCTGCCCATGGCGCGCTTCGGCAGATAGTGCACGACGAGCAGGTACGGCCGAGGCGTCAGCAGGACGAATCCGGCGGCGGTCTCCACGTACCCGCCCAGGCTCCGCCAGCCCCGGTGCGTCTCCATGTCCGTGCCCATGAACCGCACTCCGTCGTCGGAGTCGGCGACGGTCACGGTCCAGGGCCCCAGCGGGGCGCTCATCCTGGCATGCCGCGCGGCCAGGACGCCCGTCCTGACGACCAGGCCGAGCATGCTGCCGAGGAAGGCCATTCCCGCGGCCGGGGCACTCTCGGCGAGCAGCCACACCATCACCGCGAAGAGGACCGGCAGAAGCAGTCCTTGCAGCCGGCCCTTGACCCCCCGTACCCGCCCACGTGCGCGGAACGTGTCGGACCAGTCCGGCTTCCCCAGTGCGTATCTCAACTCGACGACGGCGCCCGCCGCCACCCTCGACCGCTCTGTCACGGCCCCTCCCCAGGTGCTGTGCTCGCTGACTAGCCGTGATCGTAGCGGGGGAGCAGGTCTCAGCCCAGGTCGAGGGCCGGCCGCCCCCACGACACCGCGAGTTCAACCGCAGGAGTGGACTCGCCTGGCCGACCGGCCTTTCGCACCACGGTGCACCTGATCGCGCCATGTGCATCGGGCGTTGTAGAACGTCACGAAGCGGGTCGTGAGGGCGGCCGGTCGAGCTGAGCGGACGGGAACGGCGTCCGTTTGCTCTGCGTGAGCAGACGACGGTGGAAGTCGTAGAGAATCAGGGCCGGCCGTGCGTGCCTTTCGATGAGCGCAGCGCTCGTAGCCGGAACACCATCGTGGTGGCGGCCCGCGATCCATTCGCGCAGGAACGCATCGTGCTCCCTCCCTCCCCGCAAGCCGCCGAGCAGATGGTGGTGGAGCAGGTGGCCTGCGGTGTAGTGATGGTCGTACGTGAGATGAGCCGAGAGGAACTCGGTCTCGTCCGCCGCAAGTTCGAAGTCGGAGCTGAGGGCAAGTCCGAAGTCCGCGAAATAGAGGAGTCGGCCGTCGGTGAGGATGTTGGCGAAGTGGGCGTCGAAGTGGACGAGCCCGTGCGAGCTCATGAAGGCGGTCCCGCGCGCCAGGGCCTCTTCCACGCGGGGGTAGGGCGAGCCGTCGCTGTCCTCCGACACCGCGTCATCTCGGTGATCCGCCAACCATGCGCCGAGGGTCTGCGGCACGTGTTCCAGGAAGAGCACGAGGCTGGACGAAGCCCGGCCGATGGCCTCCAGTCGCTTGCGCACGGCCGGCGAACCTTCCCAGTGCGCGACTGCGCCGTCGACACCCCCGAACTCGTCGGCGAAGCCATCGGGAGGTGAGTCGGGCAGCACGCGCCAGTGGTACATCAACGGGAATCCCTCGTACTCGTTCCCGAGAACCCAATGAGTGGTCATCGTGTGCACGGCCAGTTCACGCCAGGCGCCGAACCCGGCCGATCCCACCCCGTACTGGTAGAACATCGGCAGCCCGAAGAGGTTGGCTGTCGACCGTACGTTCTCCGGCCGTAGCTCGATGTCGGTCAAGGGCACTCGCTTGACGAAGACCCGCCTTCCCGCAACGTTCATTTCCGCCGACCTGCCACCGATGCCCGAGCCGAGCGGGGTGGCGGCGGCCACGGCCTGGCCGAGCCGGCGGTCGCTGAGCAGCGACAGAGAGGTGGCTACGGGTCCATAAGAGGCCAGGCGCGCGGCATGTCCCGGGTCGGGAAGGTGCATATACGACTCCTCTGCGCTCCATCTGTGAACGACGTGTGCGAGCGTTCATCGGTGCTCCCGTGGCGACGTTGTGCGGCCCCATCGTCGTTCGGAACCTGGGTCCCGTGATGAGTACCTGTACCCACTGCGATCACCGTGCGCTCGGCCCGGGCCCTTGCATCGCCCGTACCCATGGGGCGCTTCTTTGAGGTGACCTCCCTGGGGCGCCCGGTGACTCGGCAGGTCGGTACGCTCGCGGCATGGCATCACCGATACTGCGTGCGATCGAGGCGGATGAGACCGTCTGGGACGACCCGTCCGACGACCGGTTGCACGACCTGCTGGCCGACATGAGCCTGAGCTGGCGCTTCGTCGTCGTCCTGCGCCTCGATCTGGAACCTGCCGATCAGCACTACATGCAGGTCTACCTCAATGACGATCTGAGCTATCAGCTGGAATACAGAGAAGGGGGCCCGGAGAAGCACTTCCAGGCCGAGGCGGAGCGGGGCCACGAGATTCTCGGCCTGGAGCCTGTGGCCAAGATCCTCCAGGACTGGGCCCGTGGACGCCCCGGTTGGCGTGATGCCCTTCCCTGGAGGCCGTGGCCGAGCCCGGCGCCGACGACCTGACCTGGGGCGCGCGCGGGCCCGGCACTGCAGGAGCCCGCCCGGCGACGGTTGCCGAGCGCTCTCCGTCGAACGCGCAGAGAGCGGAATCGGGGAGTGTCCGTCGAACGGTGGTGCAAT
Organism: Streptomyces sp. NBC_00234; assembly: GCF_036195325.1. Lineage (NCBI taxonomy): Bacteria > Bacillati > Actinomycetota > Actinomycetes > Kitasatosporales > Streptomycetaceae > Streptomyces > Streptomyces sp. NBC_00234. The sequence continues at coordinate 7,990,885 of NZ_CP108101.1, forward strand.
CGAGTTAAAACAGTGACCGGGTTGCATTATTGTGTGGGGATGCCACGCTCCGACTCCGTACTCAGCAACGCCCTCGACCGGGAACGCTCCTACCACGACGCCTGCCGCACAGCGCTCGACGCCATGATCGAAGGTGCGCAGGAACAGGTGGTCGTCGGTGAGGACGTGTCCGCGTCCGGTGCCGACGCCGAAGTGCTCGGCTACCAGTTGCGGACCAAGGCCAAGGTGTTCCGGGAGCTGCCCGAAGGGCCGTTGTTCTTCGGGCGCCTCGACTTCACCGAGGCCACCGGGGCGGCCGGCGACCACGCCGGCCAGCAGTACCACATCGGGCGTCTGCGCATCACCACCCATCCGTCGGCGCCGCCGCTCGTCGTCGACTGGCGTGCTCCCGTCGCCCGGGCCTTCTACCAGGCAAGTCCCCGTGACCCGCAAGGTGTCGCGGTCCGGCGCCGCTTCGGCTGGTCGCACGCGAGCCGGGGCGATTCCGCCGATCTGACCAGCCTCGAGGACGAGCACCTCGGCGCGGGCGAGACCCGGGAGAGCAGCATCGTGGCCGTCGAGGTCGAGCGCCCCCGCATCGGGCCCATGCGCGATATCGCCGCCACGATTCAGCCCGAACAGGACCACCTCGTACGGGAGGACCTCGCCACCACCTTCTGCGTCCAGGGCGCCCCGGGCACCGGCAAGACGGCGGTCGGGCTGCACCGGGCCGCGTACCTCCTCTACACCTACCCGCAGCGCATCCAGCGCGGCGGCATGCTGATCCTCGGCCCCAACCGCACCTTCCTCGCCTACATCTCCGAAGTGCTGCCCGCCCTCGGCGAGACCAGCGTGCGGCAGTCCACCCTCGACGACGAGATCGCCCGCCACCCGGTCACGGCGTACGACAGCGACCACGCGGCCGCCGTCAAGCACGACGTCCGCATGGCGGAGGTCCTGCGCCGCGCGCTGTACGCACGCGTGCGCCCCGAGCTGGCGGATTCCATCGCGCTGGCGGAGGGGTCGTACCGCTGGCGCGTCTCCGCCCACGAACTGGAACAGACCGTCCGGGACGTCCGTGCCGAGGAGCCCCCGTACGCGGTCGGGCGCGACCGAGTCCGTGCGCGCATCGTCCGCCGGATCCAGCGACAGGCCGAGCACCGTGCCGGCCCGCGCACCAACCTCTGGGTCCAGAAGGTGTCCCGGGCCCGCCCGCTGACCAGTCGGATCAACGCCGTCTGGCCCGCCGTGCGAGCGGAGGAGATCCTCACGGATCTGCTCAGCCACCCGGACCTCCTGGCTGCCGCGGCCGAAGGCATTCTCGACCCGGGCGAGCAGAAGGCCCTTCTCTGGGCCAGGCCACCGCGCACCCACAAATCGGCTCGCTGGTCAGCGGCCGATCTCGTACTCCTCGACGAAATCAGCGGCCTGATCGAGCGCCCCGCCGGCTACGGGCACATCGTGATCGACGAAGCGCAGGACCTTTCCCCCATGCAGGGCCGCGTCATCGCTCGGCGCTCGCCCTCCGGCTCCCTCACCGTCCTCGGTGACCTCGCTCAGGGCACCACCCCGTGGGCCGCGCGTGAATGGCCCCAACTCCTCGCCCACATGGGCAAACCGCAAGCCGTCGTCACCCCGCTCACGACCGGGTTCCGTGTCCCCGGCGCGGTCGCCGAACTCGCCAACCGCCTGTTGGACCACCTCGATGTCGACGTCCCCCCGTCCCGGTCCCTGCGCCGCGACGGCGAGGCGAGCATCTCGGCGGCCGACGACACGGTGGCAGCGACCCTCGCGGCCGTGAACACCGCGCTGGAGCACGAGGGTTCCATCGGCGTCATCGCGAGCGACGTCGATGCGCCGGGGCTGTACGGCGCGCTCGTCGCAGCGGGCATCACCGCGGCCGGGCCGGAGACCCTGGGGGCGCGCGTCACCGTGGTGCCTGCCTCCGCGGCCAAGGGCCTGGAGTACGACCACGTCGTCGTGGCCGAGCCCGCTGCCATCGTCCAGGCCGAGCCCCGCGGGCTGAACCTCTTGTACGTGGCGCTCACCCGGGCCGTCTCCCGATTGCACATCGTGCACTCCAGGCCGCTGCCCAGCGCGCTCCTGCCCCTGGGCGGACCGCGCGAGGCGGCCTTGCAGCTGCACGCACCGGACCTCGCTCCCTGATCCGGCCTGATCCAAACGAAAGACCCTAGGGCGTCGGCATGCGCAGGTCCGTGCAGCCGTGCCGTGCTGCCGACCGTTCCACGAACTCCCGGAACGCGGGCAGCCCGAAGGTCTCCTTGCCCTTGTCCCCGGGAAGCCACACAGTGGCCGCTTCGGGCGGCACGTACCCCGCGAACAGGGCCCGCTCGGAATCTCCGGGGCACCGGGCACTCGCCCACATCGCGCCGTCCTCGGTCCCGGCCCGTTCGCTGCTGCCGCGACCGGAATCCCCGTCCCGTGCGCGCAACGCGTAGGGGCCGAAGCGCGCGGAGAAGACATAGCGTGCGTCGAAGTAGTGCGGGGCCCCGACCTTGCAGATCTCGTACAGCCCGGTGCCACCGGCGGTGGCTTCCTCCACGACGTCCAGACGCGGGTCCCGGCTGAAGGGCAGACCGGCGCAGGTGCCGTCCGCGCCCGTGGTCTGCTCCTCGCCGGTGACCGGCGGCAGAGTACGCAGCGGCTTGCCCTCTTCCGCCTCGCAGCCCCAGCGGTCTGCCGCCTTGACGGCCGTCGCGGTAGCGAACCGGGCCCAGTACACATCCCCGTCCAGCCACCCGCTCTCCTGTTCCTGCCGCGCTTCCTCCGTTTCGGAGGGGCTCGTCGAGATGTACGAGTCGACCGTGACCGAGACGAAGTCGTCTCCGCCCTGGCATCCGACCAGCACCCGGACCGAATCACCGTCGGCCGCACCGCGCCAGTCTCCGGCCAACGGCACCGGCAACCGACGCCCGGTGAGGGGCGGGAGGAGCTCCTCCATGTCCTGGCCGCCGTGCGCGTCGGCGCGCAGAAGCGCCACGGTCACCTCTCGGCGGTGGTCACCCAGGAAGCAGGCGTACGCGTCCGGGCCGAGAGCGCGATCGTTCGACAGCTCCAGGCCGGGCCAGAGACCCTCGAACAGGGGACTCTTCTCGTGGGCCAGCACACCGCCGCAGAACGTCCCCATCGCCTTCTCGAATCGCCAGCGGCCCGCTGTGTCGCTCTCCCGCCACCAGATCCAGGCCGCCAACAGCCCGAGAACCAACAACCCTGCTATCCACGCGGTCCACCGGATCCCCGCTGTACGTGCCATGTTCAGCCTCACTCCTTCTTCTGCCGGGCGCCGCCGGGAAACGTACAGCTGTTCCTTGAGCTTGTACGAGCGGGGGGTGTCCGAGCCGTCCGTGCGCTCGGCGGGACGTCGAAGGTTCCGAGCAGTACTGCACACGGTCGTCCGACCTTGCGCCCGTTTCGCCGATGGGGTCACGGGCGTCAGCGGGACGTTAGTGGGACGTCAGCAGGACGGCAGGGCGCGGTCCCAAGCTGAAAGCAGACCAGATGTTCGCACCGGACATCGACCACGTACCGACCGCATCACACGGGGAGCCCCACATGCGTACCTCCATCCGCCGCCCTGCCGTTCTCGCCGCGACCGCCGTAGCCGCCCTCAGCATGGCGCTCACCGCTTGTGGTGGCGAAGACGGCGCGAAGAGCGATGCCGCCGCCGCGCCCGTCTCGGCCCCGAAGGCCGCCAAGAGCGACGCGGGTACGGGCACGAACGGTAAGGGCTCAAGCGGTTCGGGGACCGCCGGTTCGGGCACCTCCGGTTCCGGCACGGCCGGGTCGGGTACGTCCGGCTCGGACACGGCAGGCTCCGCCGGCGCTGCCACACAGGCAGGAGCCAAGAGGAAGAGCGGCGCCAAGGCCGCCGCCTGCACGGTCAACGATGTGAAGGTCTCCGCAGCCAAGCAGGACGGCGTACCCACCACGCACATCACGCTGACGGCGAAGAACGTCTCGGGCAAGACCTGCACGCTCCTGCAGTACCCGCTGATCGCGTTCGGCGACCTCCCGCAGACCTCGAAGGACGTCCCGCCCGTCGCCAAGAGCAAGCCCGGCACTCCCGTCGTGCTCGACGCCAACGCCTCCGCCTACGCGGCCGTGCGGATCAACAACGGTGGTGTCGACGAGGAGAACCACGCCGTCACCTCCTTCTACGTGAACCTCTTCGCCGCCGACGGTCCCGCCGAGGGCAGTAAGACCGTCACCGCACCCCAGGGCGGCATCGCGATCGACGACGCCGCTGCGAAGACCGGCTACTGGACGTACGAGCTGCGCAACGGCGCCGACGAGTTCTAGAGTTCCGCCCGCCGCCGCCTGCGGCAGCGGCGGCACTGTCCGACTCGCGTCCGTCCGCTCTCCGAGCGGGTGGACGCGTCGGTGTGTTCGCCAGGCGTTCGCCGGCCCACTGACATGGAGGAGGCCGGCCCGCCCGGCTTCAGATGCGCTCCGAGAGCAACGTCGCCAGGTGATCCGCGAATGCGGTGATCCAGTCCAGCCGAGGCCCCCTGCGGGCCATGCGGAATCCGTGGCGGCGTCCCCAGAAAGCAGCCTGGACCGCGTGGAGTTGGGCCCACCGCTGGACCCGTTCGCGATCGAGTTCCGCCGCGTCGGCGAACACGTCCAGGGTGCGGTGGACCGTCGCCCGGAGGTCGTCCGCTGCGAGAAGCGCCGGCGCTCGGGACTTCAGCAGGGTGCCGCCGTCGTAGGCGGGATCTCCCGCGTACCCCTTGGGGTCGACCGCCAGCCATGGTTCGCGGTCGGCCCGCAGGATGTTTCCGACATGCAGGTCGCCGTGGATGAGCGTGTCCGGCTGCACGCGGGCCAGTTCACGGACAGTCGCCGCTGCCGCATCCACGACGTACGGCGGCAGCTCGTGCGACAGTTCCCGGGCGTCCGTGCGCAACTGCTCCTCCCAGGCGTCGGCCTGCTCCCGCAGCCGTGGGAGCCCGGCCGGCGCGGGTACGGCCAGCCTGCGGCTGAGCCGCCCCGCGACCGTCATCGCCTCGTCGCCGTCGACGACCTCCGTCAGGGTCGACGTGTGGACCCGTTCCAGCAGCATCGCGTAGTGCCCGTCGTCGCGCTCGTACAACAGGACGGCACCGCGCCCGTCCCAGGCCGCGAACGCGTCCGGCTCGTGCACGTTGCCGGGGTGCGGAAAGGACACCTTGAGCACAGCGGCACCTGCGCCCTGCCGCAGCACCGGGACGATGACCCCCACGCCCCCGTGCATGACCTCGCCGTCAGGCACGCACTCCCAGCGACCCAGCAACTCCTCGACAATCCGGGGAAGTTCCTCGATCCACGCCGCTCCCGGCTCTCCCTCGCGCTCGACAGTGGTCCGCGAGAACGCCTCTGGTGTCCCGATCATCCAGGCACCCTACGCTCACCAGTCCCGGGTGCCGATCAGTTCCTCCGGGTCCGCCGCGGTGAACCCGTATGCCGACGCGACGAACCAGAAGTCTCCGCCGATCTCGTCCCGCGCCACCGTCTCGATCTCACTCCCAGCGGCATCGAACTCCGCCTCCAACCGGTTGAACTCCTCCGTCGCCCCGTGCGTCAGTACGTACAGGGACGCGAGATCCGACGGCTGCTCGGACTCGATGCGTTCGCACAGGCGCAGCAGGATCGCCTTGCCCTTGTCGACGACGTGGTCCGGGTAATACGCGTCCGCGTACAACTGCCGCAGAAAAGGGTGTGCTGCTACGTGCTGGTTGGTGATCGACATGACGCCTTCTCATCCGCTTCGAGGAATCGACGCGCTGATCATGCATGACGGGACTGACACGCGCCCGGACACGTGAGCCCGTTCTGCGGTCGGGGGTCCGAAGGCGCCGGACTCAGACCGCGCCCGCGTTCTCCGCGGCGATCGATCGACGCAGCCACTGCCCGACCATCGCGAAGTCCGAGGCGGTGAGGCCGATGGTGGAACGGACGCGATGGAGCAGCGCCCGTCCTCGGTGATGCCTCGAAACCCACGCCCGATCGAGATCGGTGATCTCGTCGTCCACCCAGACGAAGGGGCGCCCGGCTGCCGCTTCGACAAGTGCTCGGGTCTTCCAGTGCAGGAGATCGGCCTCGTCCGTCTCCGGCGCATCGGGCAGGTCCGCCACCGGCAACTCGGGCAGGCCGAGCAGGGGAGCTATCACCTCGTTCGCGTCTTCCATCCACGCCGTTGCCCACACCAGAGCACACGGAAGCGCCAGCAGACGCGGACCATGCGCGGGGTCCAGTTTCGCCAGCTGGGGATTGGACGTGCTCTGCCAGCCGTTCCGCGCGTCGAGGGTCGACGGGAGCTGTGCTTCACCAAAGGGCAGAAGCGTGCCATCGACGTCCAGGAACAGCAGGGGGAGTTCCTCGGGGACAGCCATGACCGCACGATAACGGCTTACACCGCCCGTGAGTCGTGAACGACTGCTGGAGCCGCTTCCACCGCACACGGCGTGCTCCGGCTCAGCAGCCGTACCCCACCCCCCGGCGGCCCCGTATCGCGATCGCTCGACTCCAGTCCGTGAGATTCCCGCGACCTCCCACGGCCGAGGGCCGCGGGGGCCCCGTGGGGCGCGTGGCCGGGACAGGGCTCTGACACGCGGGTTCGGAGCCGTTGTCGGGTATTCCGGGTCGGAGGGCTGCGGGGGTGACGGGAGCGGGGGACTATGGGAGAGGTCACGACGTCTGCAGCGGGAACGCGATCATCGGCCCGCCTGCGGCGGAAGGAGCGGCAGACGATGGCTACAGAGGGCTTGGAGAGTGATCTGGGCTCTGCTGGGCGGGCGGAGCTGAGCGGTTCGCCTCCCGGCGGGCTGCTTGACGTGCTGGGTGTGGCCGCGATCGTTCTGGACTCCGAGGGCCGGATCGTGTTCTGGAGCCCGCAGGCGCAGGCACTGATCGGGTACAGCGCCGAGGAGGCACTCGGCCGGCTTGCCATCCAGCTGATGGTGGCCGACGAGCACATCGATCTTGTGCTCCGGTTGTTCGGCGAGGTCATGGGTGGGGAAGGGAGCTGGGCGGGCACCTTCCCCGTGCGGCACAAGGACGGCAGTACACGGCTGCTGGAGTTCCGCAACATGAGGCTGCTGGACGACCGAGGGGATCTGTATGCCCTCGGCCTCGCCACCGACCAGGCGACGTTGCGGCGAGTGGAACGCGACCTGGCGCTGACCGTCCGGCTGGTCGACCAGTCGCCGATCGGGCTGGCCGTCGTGGACACGAACCTGCGGTACGTGATGGTCAACCCCGCGCTGGAGCGCATCAACGGCCTGCCCGCCAAGGAGCACCTCGGCCGGAGCGTGCGGGAGGTCCTGCCGTTCCTGGACGCCGACACGATCGAAGCCGCGATGCGGCAGGTCCTGTCCACCGGTGTTCCGCTGGTGGACCAGGACACCGTGGGCCGTACGCACGACGACCCCGATACCGAGCATGCCTGGTCGGTCTCCTTCTACCGGCTGGAGGACTCCAGCGGGAAGGTGCTGGGCGTGGGCGTCTCGGCCGTGGACGTGACCGACCGCTACCGCGCGGCCCGGGACGCCGAACGTGCCCGGCACCGCCTGACCGTGGTCGCCGAGGCGTCCGTGCGCATCGGCACCACGCTGGACCTGGTCCAGACCGCCCGTGAGCTGGCCGATGTGGCCATTCCCGAGCTCGGCGACATGGGCGCGGTGGACGTTCTCGAAGCAGCGCTGAACGGGCACCGCAATCCGGACCCCTCCAACGGCCCCGCGGTGTTCCGTGCCCTGGCCGTTGCCACCGCCTATCCCACCGACGCCGTCGCGGCAGCCGACCCGCCCGGCGAAGTGGCCCGCTACGACGCCGAGCGGCTGATCGCCCGCTGCGTCAACACGCGCCGCCCCGTGATGGTCTCCCACGTGACCGAGGCGGATCTGCATCTCATAGCGCGCGACGCCCGCTCCGCCGCGCTCCTCGCCGAGGCAGGCGTCCATTCCTATCTGGCCGTCCCGCTGATCGCCCGCGGGAAGGTCCTCGGGGCTCTCGACGTCGTACGCGCCCGAAACCCGCTGCCCTTCACCGAGGACGACGCCACGCTGGCCGGCGAGCTGGCCGCCCGTGCCGCCGTCTGCATCGACAACGCCCGCTGGTACCAGGCACAACGCGATACCGCACTCACCCTCCAGCGCAGTCTCCTGCCCGACCCGCCCCGGTCCCTCTACGGCCTGGAAGTCGCCTCCCGGTACCAGCCGGCCGGGGCCGCTGTCGAAGTGGGCGGCGACTGGTACGACGTCCTCCCGCTGTCCGGCGACCGCACCGCGCTCATCGTCGGCGATGTGATGGGCAGCGGAATCAACGCCGCCACCACCATGGGGCGACTCCGGACCGCCACTCAGACGCTCGCCGGACTGGACCTGTCGCCTGCGGACGTCCTGCGCAACCTGGACAGGATCACCGCCGGACTCGACCCGTATATCGCCACCTGCATCTACGCGCTCTACGACCCGCACAGCGCGCACTGCCACATCTCCACCGCAGGTCACCTGCCTCCTGTTCGCATGCGGCCCGGACACACACCCGAACTCCTCGACCTGCCCACCGGCGCGCCACTCGGCGTGGGAGGCGTTCCCTTTCGCACCACTACCGTCGACCTGGACCCGGGCGACCAGCTGCTCCTCTATACGGACGGCCTGGTCGAGACCCGTGACCAGGACATCGACACCCGTCTCGACGCCCTCCTCGCACTCCTCGACGGCCCGCACCGCGGCCTCGAGGACACCTGCGACCTCCTGCTGGACGCACTGCGTCACCCCGCCGACCACGACGACGTCGCGCTGCTCATCGCTCGCATCCGCCGCTGATCGGGTGCCGGGCTCGAAGCCGTACGACGACACGCATCGCCGTCGGCGTCGAGCAACAACTGTCCGGCCCCTCCCTGGCGATGGAAGGCACAGCGCACGAGGTCCGGTGAGGGCGCAGCGATGGAGGAGCCTTGCGATGCCCGGCGGCTTCGGCGAGTGGCTGCGTCCCTCGCCCGGACGGGACCTGGTCGAGTCATCCCTGTGCGTGCTGATTACCGTGGAGAGGTGGTTGCCTTGATCGAGAGGACGGGGCCTCGTGGATGTGTACGAAGCGGTGGACAGTCGCCGGGCCGTGCGGGCCTTCAGTGACGAGCCCGTTCCCAAGGACGTACTCGAACGCGTGCTGGCTGCAGCCGCGCGTGCTCCGTCGAGTGGGAACCTCCAGCCGTGGCACGTGTACGTCGTGGCCGGCGAGCCCCTGGCCGAGCTGAAGAGACGCGCGACGGCCAGGGCGCTGGCGGGAGACCCGGGTGACGAGCGGGAGTACCCGATGTACCCGTCCGGACTGGCCTCGCCGTATCTGGACCGCTTCGCCGCCGCGGCCGCCCAGAGGTACAAAGCGCTGGGAATCGAGCGCGACGATCCCGACAGGCCCATGAAGATCGGCGCCTTGAACGCGCAGGCGTTCGGGGCGCCGGTCGTCCTGTTCTGCTACCTCGACCGGACGATGGGGCCCGGACAGTGGGGGGATGCCGGGATGTACTTGCAGACGGTCATGCTGCTGCTGCGGGCCGAAGGCTTGCACAGCTGCCCCCAGGTGATGTGGACGATGTGTCGCAGGACCGTCAGCCAGACGGTCGGTGCCGATGACGGGCTCATACTGTTCTGCGGTGTCGCGGTGGGTTTCGAGAAGGACGGTGTGCCACAACTGCCCGCCGGGCGGGCGGACATGGCGGAGACGGTGAGCTTCATCGGAATGTGACCGCTGGGCAGGCAGTCACGACCCTCAGGACCGCCCCCTTGGCGCCGCGGCTCGGCCGGCCGGTTGTCCCTGCCCAGCACGGTCGCTCACGTGATCGACTGCTCGGAAGGGCTGCCCTACCATTGATCCATGTCCACGATGTCGTCACGGGTTGAACTGTGCCCGCTCACCCTCGCCGACCAGGATGAGTTCTGCTCGCTCGTGAGGGCCAGCACCGAGCTCCATGTGCCCTGGATGCAGCTGCCCGCGACCGCGGAGGAGTTCCAGGCGTGGATGCGCCGCTTCAGCGAGGGCAGCAACCTGGGTTATGTGATCCGCGTTCAGGAAACCGGCGCGGCTGCCGGCATGGTCAACATCAACTCGATCATCCGGGGCCGTTATCAGGGCGCGTCCCTCGGCTATGCGGCCTTCGCCCCGTCTGCGGGGCGGGGTTACATGACGGAAGGGCTCACCATCGCCCTGCGGCACGCCTTCAACGACCTGCGGCTCCACCGGCTGGAGGCGAACATTCAGCCGGCAAACAAGGCGTCTTTGGCCTTGGTCCAGCGCCTGGGCTTTCGATACGAGGGTATGTCGCCCGACTATCTCTATATCAACGGGTCCTGGCGCGACCACGAACGTTGGTCCATCACCGCACCATCTCCGTGGACGCCCGATCCTTCCCTTCCCGCGGTCTAGGCATTTCGTCTGCGGTCACAGCCCGTGGAGGGCGGCGATGGTGACGGCCGCTCCGTGGCGGACCGAGATCTCGCCGAATGGGCGAGTGGGTGTCAGAGGCCGACCTGCGATGCGCAGCCGGCTCCGCCGCCGCAGCACCCGCACACGATTCCCCAGCGGGCCGATTCAGGCCCGCAACCGGAATCCGGCGCGGCACCCACGGCGGCCGACCTTCGACCGCGAGATCTACAAGCACCGTAACGTCGTGGAACGGTGCTTCAACCGCTCGAAACAGTGGCGCGGCATTGCCACCCGATACGACGAGACCGCCGTGTCCTGCAAGGCGGCCGTCACCCTCGCATCACTCCTGATGTGGGCGTGACATCCGACGGTTGAACCTTAGTGGCCCCCTGTGGGGTCCGCCGTTTCGTCGACCAGTTCCCAGAGGGTGGCGCGGCATTCGGCCAGGCGCCGGTCGCCGATCCGGTCGACCCACTGGCGGTCGATGTTCTCCGCGCTGCGCCGGGCGACCTCGGCGGCGGTGATTCCGTCGGGGGTGAAGTCGACGATCTTGGCTCGCGCGTCTGCCGGGTCGCGCCGGCGGTGGAGGTAGCCCTTCGCCACCAGTTCGTCGACCAGGGGGCCGACGGTCTGCTTGGTGCTTCCGAGGCGTTCGGCGATCTCGGTGACGCGGGCCCCGTCGCCATGGCCGAGCGCCGCGAAGATCCGCAGGTGCGCGGGGCGCAGATCCGTGATGCCTTCACCGGCGAGGTCGCCTTGCACCCGGTCAGTGACGATCGCGGCGAGCCGGCGCGCCAGCGCGCCGAGCCGTGAGTCCGGTTCCAGGCGGGTGTCGGCGAGCTGACCGGTGTCTGCGGGGGAATGCGGGTTCCTCGGCATGGTCAGGTCACCATACCTTCCCTAAATAGTCAGGTGACCGTACTGTTCGTGCCCTGAAGCCAGCCGAGCGGATCCGCTACCGGAACCGCCGGCACCACCGGAAGGAACACCCGCGATGAACACCCCACCCCGGGCGCACTCGCCCCTCCCGCAGGCCGCCAGGGTGCTGGCGGGCCTGCTCCTGCTGTCCGGCGTCACCCACCTCGCACAACTCGCCGTCTACCAGCACGAGGCGAACGTGCTGGGTGCCGCCGGATTCGGCGCCGTGTACTTCATGATCGGCATCGCGATCCTCAGGCGATGGCCTGCCGCGCTCCACCTCGCGGCAATGCTCCCCACGATCGGCGGTCTGCTCGGCATCTACCGTTTCTTCTTCCTCCACACGAACCCCTTCAGCGTGTGGCACGTCGCCCTCGACCTGATCATCGTGCCGCTGGCCGTGACCCTCCTGGCCCGCCGGCGCACAGAACCCGCCGGAGCCCCTTCCGGCTCACCGGCCAGCCTCTGAAACGCGTCCCGAAAACCCGCGGCACGACGGCCCGCGACGGAACGGGCCCATGCCGGGCTCGCGGGGTCCGGTGCGCGCTCCCCCCGAGCTCTCGGCTTCGCTCGAGCAGGGAGGGGCCCCCTCCGGCCGTGTCGTCCATCACCCAAGCTCCGCGTTGCCTCGATCCTCCGCCTTGCAGCTGCACGCACCGGACCCCGCTCCTTGATCCGGCCTGATGCAAACGAAAGACCCTAGGGGGCGGTCCAGGGTCTTGCCGGATACCGGGCGGCGTGCACGCGGACGATGCTCGAGACCTCGGACAAGGTGAGGGGCAGTTGCTGTGATGGACAGTCATGCATCGCGTGAACGGCGTAGCCGCCGAGGGAGAGGGCGGTCGCACCTTGCCTGGGGTGCGGTGTTGGCTTTAACGGCCAGTTTCGCAGGCGTGGAGAGCGCGAGCGGGGTGCAAGGCCGAGGAACGGATGCGGCGAGTGAGGGGCGGGTGCCCGGGCCTGCTGGAGCGGGTTCGCATATCGGGTGGAAGCCCTGCGAGGGCGATGCCTCGGCGGAGTGCGGCGCACTCTCGGTGCCGGTGGACTGGGGCAAGCCGGACGGTGAACGGTTCGACCTCCAGCTCGCCCGGCGGAGGGCCACGGGCCCCGCGCGGGTCGGCTCCATGGTGTTCGGGCCCGGCGGACCCGGGGATTCGGGCGTGGACCGGATCGTGGGGACGGGCAAGATGGGCCGCTTCAGCGACAACCTCCGCAGCCGGTTCGACATCGTCAGTTTCGATCCGCGCGGTGTGGGGCTCAGCAACCCGGTCCGTTGCTCGAAAGAGCTCCTGGACAGGCGTCCGTCGCCGGTCATGAAGAGCCAGGCAGAGTTCGACGCCACGGTGAAGTACAACCGCGACCTGCGAGAGGACTGCAGGAAGAACACCGCGAACGGACTCTTCGACCACGTCGACACCCTCAGCACGGTCAAGGATCTCGACGCCGTCCGGGCAGCTCTCGGTGAGAAGTCCCTCACCTTCCACGGCAGTTCGTACGGAACGCTGCTCGGCGAGCAGTACGCGGAGCAGTATCCGAAGCGGGTCCGTGCCCTGGTCCTGGAGTCCGTGGTGGACCACAGCCTGGGCACGAGGGAGTTCCTCTCCACGCAGGCCGCCACGCTCCAGGACTCCTTCGACGAATTCGTGGCCTGGTGCGAACGGACCGGGAGCTGCGCCCTGCACGGCTCGGACGTGCGGGCACGCTGGGCGGTTCTGCTAGACCGCGCCGAACGGGGGAAGCTGGCGGACAACGGCACCGCCCTGACCCCGTTCGACCTCAACGTCATGGTGATGAAGCGCCTGTACGGCCCCGAGTGGACGAGGCTCGGCGAGTACCTGCGGGGGCTGGAGGGGAGCCGGCCGGAAGTGACGCGAACGGCCGGAACGGCCGAGGAGAGGTCGGAACCCACGCTCGGGGCGCAGCCATTCGAGATCTTCTGTCAGGACTGGAGTCTGCCCGTCCGCGGCTACCAGGGGTACGCACGGGAACTGCGCCACGTCGGCAGGATCGCCCCGGACATGAAGTACCCCCGCGCTCTGATGTCCGTATCTGCCTGCCTCGGCGCACCCGAGCCGGACAACCCGCAGCACCGGCTCAAGGTGAGGGACAGCAGTCCCATCCTGCTCACCAACTCGGCTCACGACCCGGCGTCCGGCTACAACTGGGCCACCCATGTAGCCGAGCAGCTCGGCAGGAACGCGGTCCTGCACACCCACGAGGGCTGGGGTCATGGCACGTACAGCAGCAGCCCCTGTGCGCAGGAGATGATCGACGCCTATCTGATCTCGCTGAAGGTCCCACCCCGCGGAGCCAGTTGCCCCGCCGTCGAGCCCGTCGGGTGAGGTGGCGGCCGGCCCCGGACGTTGGCCGTCACCGGCCCTTGACCTAGAGCGCTGTCCAGCATCTAGCGTCTCCTCCATGACGACACCTCAGCACAAGATCGGATCGGGCTTCGGTGCCCGGAGCACCACGGACGACGTTCTGAACGGGATCGACCTGTCCGGCAGCACCGCGATCGTCACCGGCGGCTACTCGGGGCTCGGTCTGGAGACAACGCGCGCTCTGGCGGAAGCCGGTGCACACGTCGTCGTCCCCGCCCGGCGACGGGAGATCGCTCAGGAGGCGGTTCAGGGCATCGACGGCGTCGAGACCGACGACCTCGACCTGTCCGACCTCGACAGCGTCCGCGGTTTCGCCGAGCGGTTCCTGGCCTCGGGTCGCTCGGTCGACATCGTGATCAACAACGCTGGGGTCATGGCCTGCCCCGAGACGCGTGTCGGCCCGGGGTGGGAGGCCCAGTTCGCCACCAACCACCTCGGACACTTCGCGCTGATCAACCATCTCTGGCCGGCGATCGCCCGTGGTGGCGCGCGTGTGGTGGCCGTGTCCTCCGGCGCCCACGGCATCACCGGGGTGCGCTGGGACGACGTGCAGTTCGAGCGCGGCTACGACAGGTGGCAGGCGTACGGGCAGGCGAAGACGGCGAACGTGCTGTTCGCGGTGCAGCTCGATGCGCTCGGCCGCGACTCCGGAGTCAGAGCGTTCGCGCTGCATCCGGGCAGCATCCTCACCCCGCTGCAGCGCCATCTCGCGAAGGCGGAGATGGTCGACGCGGGCTGGATCGACGAGAGCGGCAACCCGACCGATCCCACCTTCAAGACGCCCGGGCAGGGCGCGGCGACGCAGGTGTGGGCGGCGACGTCCCCCCAGCTGGAGGGCATGGGCGGCGTCTACTGCGAGGACTGCGACGTAGCCGAACCGGCGGACGACGGCTCGGAAGGCGGCGTGCACGCACACGCGATCGACCCCGAGCAGGCCGCGCGCCTGTGGGCGCTGTCGGCCGAACTCACGGGCGTCGACGCCTTCTCGGCGGCAACCTGACGTGTGGAGCAGCATCAGATCGGTGCTGCGTTGCGGGCCGTGATCGGCGCTCGTGAACGCCTCGCGATGTCGTGCTGGCTGAACCAAGTGGGGCGGTGTTCCTCCGCCCAGGCGGATGCGGCGTCGATGCGGTCCACAAGCGCCAAGAGGGGTTCAGGTGCGGGACCGCAGCTGAACCGCACGAGGAAGCCTTCGGCGTCGGCGGCCCACCCATCCCATAGGAATCCAGGTCGAGGGCTTGTTCGGCGGGTCGCTTCCGGCTGGCCGAACCTGCCTGGTCCTCGCGTGCCAATGACCGCCACCATCTGCCGAGCCGGACCTACTTCTCATCGCGGGCATCTTCCGCCGGTCCGCCGGCTGAGCTGCTCAGGGGGAGTCCGCTTGATCTCCATTGCCGAACCACCACTCGACCCCATCGATACCTGCGACCCAGGTGTCCATCACCTGCTCGATCGCAGGCAGGCCGCGCTCGCGCACGACAGTGACGACGATGAAGCGCAGATCCGGCGGCGCCTCTGCCAAGCCCCCGAGCTCCTCGACCGCGTGCCTGAGTTCCGCAAAGGACTCGGGGCTGAAGTGGCCGTGGCCGGCCGTCTGGATGCACAGGTTCCTGCCCTGCTCGACGACCTCGAACTGGCCGTCGTCGGCGACCCGCAGGACATCACCCGCCGCGCATCCTAGGACCAGGCCCGGACTGCCTCCCAGCTCGAATAGGTCGGAATGCACCTGCCGGGCGGGCAGTACCTCGAACACCGGGCTCCCGGGTGCGGCGTGACCAGCGAGAAGGCGTATGTGAGTGCCGGGCATCGGCTGTGGATCGGGCGTCATGCGTGTGATCGTCCCACAGGCATCTGACCGTCCGGCCTGCGGCGATCCAAGAACAAAAGGGGGACAGGGGGACCGGCTCAGGGTGCTCCATTAGGGTTCCGGTCATGACCGAAGCCCCCGCCGTTCGCGACGCGACCATTGACTCCATTCTGGGCAGCGCACGCCGCTCCACCCTTCCGTACCAACAGGCCCACCGCGGGGAGCACTTCGGTACGGCGTTCTGGTTCAACGACCTCGTCGACACCCAGGGCGACACGGAGACGGTCCGGCAGTATCTGGTGACCGCCGGGGCGATGACGCGGTACGACCTCGCCGAGGTGCGGCTGCGGCCCGAACTGTCCGAGTCCGCGATGAGTGCCAACGGCCTCATCATGCGCGACTTCGAACAGGAGTGGACCCCTCTCGGCGACTCCGGTGTCTCGGTGATGTCCACCGCGGGACTGCACGCGCTCGCCCGCCGCAAGCGGTGGGAATGGGCGACCGACGAGATCACCGACGGGATTGCGGCGACGGCGGAGGATGTTGCCGCTGTCGGGGGCGAGCCGATGCCCGCGTACACCCTGGGGCACGACGTCGGACCGGACCGGACCCAACGGCTGCAGGCCGTCGTCGTCGGGGACGTGGTGCGGGGATCGGACGACGGGCAGGTCTGGTGGAACAACACGGTTCCCGTCGGGTGCGTGGGGGCGCCTGTCTTCATCGGGATTCCCCGCGGCGATCAGCAGTACAAGTTGGTGTGCCTCGGTGTCCTCCTGCCTGAGGTCGACGCACGGCATCCGGTTGCCACGTTCGACCGGATTCGGTCCGCTGTACGGGAGCTGAGCAGTTCGCCCTCGACCACGGTGTCCGATGGCCAGGAGTCCGCACCCAAAAGGTGGTGGAGGCGGGCGAAGTGACGGGCGCCGTCCGGTCCCGGACGGGCACAGCACCCCACTGCCGGCCCCGGCGTCTACAGACCCAAGCGTGTGACGAAGGTGGAGAACGTGGGCGCCACAACCCGCCACCGGCACACGAGCGAGTCCGTCCAGAAGTCACTGCCGACCACGCGGGGGTCCGAGGGATCGGTGCGGTAGTCGAGCGCCAGGGCACCGTCGTCACCGGGGTTGCGAGTGGTGGCGATCAGCACCGCCTGCTCGGCGTCTAGCCATGGCAGTTCGAGCGGGGCGGCTGCCGTGCTTCCGCGGGCCACGCCGAAGAAGGCGGAGTGCGGATCGTCGGCGAACATGTCCAGCGACTGGGATGCGTACGCCATCTGCTCAGGGTTCCTCACGAAGGCAAGCGGGTCCTCGAACCACGGGACGACCTCCGCCAGCACGGCGTCGCCCGGATGACGCCAGGCGTCGCGATCGATGAGGGACGTCAGTGGGGCGGGCAGAGCGAGTCCGCGAACTACCGAAGGCGCCATGGCGCACAGCCTCGCACAGCATGTCGGCTCTGCGGCGGCCCACTCGTGCGACAACGGAGCACTCCCTAAGGGCTGTCCCGTAACTGATCTTTGGCACGAGAGTGGTCGGCTGAGTTCGGATCCTGGGTCCCACCCTTTGGGAGAGGTGCCGACCTCGGTTCACCCCTGTGACCGCACGTCACAGCAGCGGATGGCAGGGGACGTCCTCGCGGCAACGTGTGGATCCACCCGCCCGGGGAGATGAGCAGGGCCCCTGTTATCGTGCGCCGATGTCAACGATCAAGCAGTTCCAAGTGACCTTCGACTGCGCGGAACCTGCGCGCCTCGCCGCCTTCTGGTGCGAGGTGCTGGGGTACGTCGTACCGGCAGTCCCGGAGGGCTTTGCCACGTGGGAGGAGTACCACCACTTGCTGCCGCCTGAGGACGAGGTCTACTTCGCGTGCGCTGATCCCTCGGGTGTGGGCCCGCGCGTGCTCTTCCAGCGAGTTCCCGAAGGCAAGGTCGTCAAGAACCGGGTGCATCTTGATGTGCGGGTCGGCACAGGGCTCGTGGGTGACGAGCGCCTGGCCACACTCGAGGGCGAATGCGCACGGCTGATGGCGCTCGGCGCGAAGCACGTGCTGACGCAGCGTGCCGATGGCGTCAACGAGTCGTGCATCACGATGCAGGACATCGAGGGCAACGAGTTCTGCCTCGCCTGATTCTCCTCCGAGACTGCGAGGGGGAGCCGTCTCCCGGGGACCTCTCAGGTTTTGTATGCGGGAGAAGCTATCCCGTGAGAGCGAGGTTGTGCAGTCGGGCGATGCCGAGCATGGCGTGTCGGACCCCGTCGCCTTTGAGATGGCAGTCGCGGAGGATCTTCCAGGTCTTCATGCGGGCGAAGACGTGTTCGACGCGGGCCCGGACCTGTTTGTGCGAGCGATTGTGCTCGCGCTTCCAGCCCGGCAACTCTTCGCCCGGGGTGCGGCGGTGGGGCATGAGGAGGCCGGTGCCCGGATAGCCGCCGTCGGCCATCGTGAGGGTCCTGCCCACGGCGGCCTTCGCGCCAGACTCCTCCCATGCCCGGTAGTCGTTGCGGTTGCCGGGCAAAGGCTTACCGACCACAACGACCAGGCGGGTATCCGCGTCAATGACGACCTGGT
Source organism: Streptomyces sp. NBC_00234 (assembly GCF_036195325.1). Classification (NCBI taxonomy): domain Bacteria; kingdom Bacillati; phylum Actinomycetota; class Actinomycetes; order Kitasatosporales; family Streptomycetaceae; genus Streptomyces; species Streptomyces sp. NBC_00234. The sequence continues at coordinate 8,008,966 of NZ_CP108101.1, forward strand.
GGTTGGTGGAGTACCGGTAGTTCTTTGGCTGTTCAGCGATGCTGTGGTTCCGGGTAGGCACCAGGGTGCCGTCGACCACCAGCACGGTGTCCTTGGCGAACCGGCGCCGAGGCTGGAATGCGATGAGCGGGCCGAGCTGGTCGATGATGCGGTCGGCCGCCGACTTCGAGATGTGCTCTGGCCGGGTACGCGGCCTTCGGTCGGAGGTGCCGAAAATCGCGGCGCACTCGGGCAGGGGTAAGTCTGTCCGCGGGACTTGGCTTCTCCCACGGTCGGTGCAGGTCGGCCGCCAGTGGGCGGGCGAGCCGGAGCTGGGTGAAGGCCACGAGGACCAGCCAGGTCCAGCGGTCGGCGGCTTCGGGGCTGCGGATCTTCGGGCAGGTCCAGCCCAGGGTCTGCTTGAACAGCCGGAAGGTGTGTTCGATGTGGAAGCGCCGCAGGAATGCCTGCCAGAGCGTGTCCACGCCGGTTTCCGTGGCATCGGTGCCTGACCACCACAGCCAGACCGGCTTCGGTGTTGCCCCGCTGGGCAGGTGGTCGACCTGCAAGCGGATCACGGTGCCCTCGATGACCGGCAGGGCACCGAGCTGAGCCGTCCAGGCCGAGCGATGGGCCAGTCTCGGACGGAGCCGGTCCCAGGCCCGTGCGACGGCGGTGCCGTCGAGGCGGGTCTCGGTCATCGTCTGGGCATCGGGAGTGTTCCAGGTGGTGGGGTCACCGAAGACGAACTCGCCACCGTGGCGGGGCGGACGGCCCCGGACACCCGGCTCGCGGCATGGGACCGCACGTCGAAGGACTCGACCCGAGCGCATCCGGCCCAGCACCTGCACCGGCAGGTCTTTCAGAGGGAAGGCCAGACGGGGCACGTCATAGCCGGCATCCACCACGATCAGGATCTCCGAGTCGCCGCCCTTCCACTGGAACAGGGATGTGCTGGTCCTTGCCCCGCCCATAGGTGTGGCGCAGGATCCGCTGCGGTGAAGTGTGGGCACTGGGCCGCAGCCAGCACGTCAGGTAGAAGGCCAGCCCCAGCCGACCGTCCACCGCCCGCGGCACCGTCGCCAGGGCCCGCCGGCACGGCGTCGTCGGCGCGTGCCCGACCCTTCCATCCGTCCCTCGGCCTGGCATAAGGGCCGGAACAGGTGGGCGCGTGAGGGCGATGGGTGTCATCCGACGACGGCGCGGCGGCGCGGGGCGTGGGCATCGCGCCAGTAGAGCGCCGCCGCGGCGGCGAGGGTCCATGCGGCAAGGACGGTGATACCAATGGCCAGGCCGTCGTTGGCGAAGTGGGACAGGCCCTGGAGAGCGCGTACACCGACGCCCACCGGGAGGATCTGGGACAGCGGGTGCAGCCAGTCCGGGAGGTAGGCGGTAGGCAGCGTGCCGCCGCTGGTGGCGTTGCCGAAGATGAGCAGCACCACGGAGGCCAGCGGCATGCCGGCGCGGCCGAACAGGCGCAGGAACACCATCGTCGCGCTGCTGATGGCCGCGGCCATCAGCGCGGTGACGCCTGCGATTCCCAGGAAGGGGCCGGGCAGCGCGGCGAAGCCGAGGCTGCCGGTGATCAGGGCCACGGCGATGCCGCCGAGGACGCTGAACGCGGCCAGGCTGGCCATCCTCCACCGATAGGGCAGGCGGGGAGCCATCTGATAGGTCATCATGCCGAACAGGTAGCCGGCCAGGACGATGCCGAAGCCGGCGTAGAAGACCGACATGCCGCGGGTGTCGCCGGCCGAGGCCGGGGCGACGTCGTGCTGGTCGAGACGGTCGCCGTTCGCCTGCGCGATGCCGGAGAGCGCCCCGGTGACGGTGGAGGTCACGGAGGGACCGTTGGCCCCGGCGTACAGCAGCTCGGCGGATGTTCCGTCACCGGTCAGGTAGGCGGCGTAGACCGTGCGGTCTTGGACCGCCTGACGGGCGGATTCCTCGTCGGCGTAGTGCTTCACTTCGAAGCCGTCCGGCAGTGCGTGCTCCAGGCCGTCGGTGATCTGGTCCGCCTGTGCGGTGCTGCCGACGACTGCCACCGGAAGGTCGTGCGGCTGGGGTGCGTGGAAGGCGGACAGGAAGACGCTGACGAAGATGGAGCCGATGGCCAGCACGATGACGACCGGGAGCAGGATCGCTCGTGCTCCCGAGGCGCCGTGCTGCGGGGCGGCGGTGTCGGGCGTCGGCGGACGGTGCGTCAGGCGCGGTTCGACGGCGGTGGAGGCGTTGGTGTGGGTGGTGGACATGAGAAGGGGGTCCTCATTCACGTACGGGAGCGACCTGACGAGGCAGGCGTGGAGCGAAGGGGCCGGGGCCCGGCCGCGAGTGCGGCCGAGCCCCGCCGGGTTGGTCAGTGGGTGGTGTCGGTGTCCTGTTCGGCGAGGATCCTGTCGCGGACGGTGGCGAGGGCTGCCGCCATGGCGCCTGCGGGCCTGCCGAAGGTCGAGGCCGAGAAGTGGGCGGGGCCGGTCTTGGCGGTGAAGGAGTGCGGCCAGGCGAATTCCCGGAGTCCTTCCTCGCCCTGCTTGCGCCCGTATCCGCTGTCGCCCCGGCCGCCGAAGGGCAGGGCGGGGTTCATGGAGAACACCAGGGCGTCGTTGATGCTGGTCATTCCGACACGCAGGCGACGGGCGATGTCCTCACCGTGGTCGCAGCTGAAGACGGCGCTGCCCAGGCCGTAGCGGCCCGCGTTGATGTGCGCGGCGGCCTCGTCGGTGTCGGTGACCTTGACGACGGCCAGCGTTGGCCCGAATGTCTCGTCCGTCGCGGCGAGGGCGTCGGGGTTCACGCCGACGAGGACGGTGGGCGCGGCATAACGCTCGCCCAGCGTGTCGAGGCCGCCGACCGTGGCCCTCGCGCCGCGCTGCAGCGCGTCTTCGATGTGTTCCCGGATGATCGGGATCTGGCCGGTCAGCGGGACCGGTCCGATCTCCGCGTCCGGGTCGCTGCCGACGCGGATCTGCCGGGCGAGCTCGCTGATCTTCTCGACGAGCTCGTCGTGCACGGACTCGACGACGTAGGCCACTTCGAGGCTGATGCAGCCGTGCCCGGTGTTCTGCATCGCGCCCCAGACGATGTGCTTGGCGGCTTCGTCCAGGTCGGCGTCCTCGGCCACGATGGCGCCGTCCTTCCCGCCGAGTTCCAGCAGGACGGGGGTGAGGGTCTGCGCGCACTGGGCGGCCACCGTCTTGCCGGTGGCGACGCTGCCGGTGAAGGCGAGCTTGTCCAGGCCGGCTGCGATGAGTGCCTGGCCGGTCGCTCCGTATCCGTTCAGGTTCTGCAGGACGGCCAGCAGGTCGGGGACTGCGCGCTGCCAGGTCCGGATGAGCCACTCGGCGACGCCGGGCGTGATCTGACTGGGCTTGAGGATGACGGCGTTCCCGGCCGCGAGCGCGTCGGCGACGATCGCCACGGGGGTGAGCAGGGGGAAGTTCCACGGGCCGATGACGCCGACGACGCCGTACGGCTGGTATTCCACCCAGGCTCGCTGGTTGGACGTGGTGGGGTTGGCCGGAACCTCTCGGCGTCCCAGCACGCGCTCGGCGTTTTCGATGACGTACTGAAGATGCTCCAGGGCCCCGAGCACTTCTACCCGCGCGTCGTCGAGGGGCTTGCCGTTCTCCGCGTGGATCAGGGCGGCTCCCTCCTCGCCGCTGACGGCGATCTCGCGCCGCCAGGCGCGCAGCCGCTGCGCGCGGCCCTCGAATCCGAGATCCCACCAATGGCCGGTGGCGGAGCGGGCGGCGGTGACGGCCGTGGTGGCCTCGTCCTTGCCCGCCACGGCGTAGCGGGCGAACTCGGCCCCGGTCGCCTGATCGACGGTGATGATCTCAGCCGCGTCGTATCCGATGACTCCGTCACGTGTGATCAGGGGAGTGTTGTTGGTCACGGGTTTCTCCTGCTCTCGTGCGCACGCCGGTGCGATCAGCCCCTGAGGGCCGGGGCGGGGGGCGGACGCGGTGCTCGACGCGATGAGCCGCATGGTGGTGGCGGATGCGCGTCGGAAGGAAGGACTTCGCTGGGGGCCGACGGCGCCACGGGAAGCCCCGGTGGCATCGGCCTGAGCTGCGGGATTTCCGGCGAGCTCACGATTCGCCCGGCTCCGCAGCACTCTCAGAGTATCAACCACGTTGGCGACTATCAAGCGCTTGATATCAATGAACTGCCGTATCCTTCTCGCATGACTGGAGACGATGAGGAGCCCGTCGGGGCTGACGCGCTGGATCGGCTGGTCTGGGCGCTGCGCCGCGCGGAACTGGCGGTACAGGCACTGAAGGAGCAGCGGCTGCGGCCCCTGGGCATGGCGGCCGCGCACTACACGCTGCTGATGACGGTGCACGCCGAGCCGGGGCTGACCGGTGCCGAGCTGGCTCGCCGCCTCAACGTGACTCCCCAGGCCGTGGCCTCGCTGGTGGCGAGGCTGGAGAAGCGCGAGCAGCTGGAGCGTCGCGCGCACCCTCGGCATGGGCACGTGCAGGAGCTGCACCTCACCGATGCCGGACGGACGGCGCTGCGTGCGGCCGATGAGGCGATCGCCGGCATCGAGCGCCAGATCAGCGGCGAGCTCAGCACGCGGGAGGCGGCGCAGCTGCGTGCTCTACTCGACCGCGTGGCCGAATCGGCTCGCGGGGCCTGAGCCTCGCGGGGGTCGGTGAAGACATGGAGGCCCTGCACCAGGTCTGACCGGATTCGCCCCTTCCGCACGCCACCTGGCCGCGTCGTGCACAGTCGCATCCGGATGCAAGGAGCACCCGTGCCCACGAACTTGATGCCGACCAGCACCACCGCACCGTCCTCGCGCTCGCCGAGCAGATCGGCGCCCAGACCAAGGACCTCACCCGAGCACTGACCCTCACCGTCACGTACGCGGACCAGAGCCAGAGCACCCGCACCCGCAAAATGGCCGAACCCACCGCACACACCTTGGGCCTCGCCGCGACCGGACGCGAACTCCTCGCTCTTCTGGCCCTGGAGCGGGCCCGCGTGCGCGCCATCTCCCTCCGAGCCGAGCAGCTCGCCCCGGCCGAGGACGCAACCCGCCAGCTCACCTTCGACACCCGGGACGACGAAGTCCGCGACCTTGAAGCCGCCCTCGACCGGGCGCGCACCCGATACGGGCCTGGCATTGCCGGAGCGGCGGCAGCCTACCGCCGTGCCGACTGAACCCACGTTTGACGGACGGTGCCTCACCGCCGACCGCTCAGGGCGCAGATGCGTCAGCCACCGCCCTCGTGGACCGCGCCGCGATCGCAGTCGTACTGAAGAAGGCCGCCGATGGCCAGGTGGGACTCGACGAGCTCACGACCTGGGCCAGACGGTGCACTTCGTCGACGGACTGAACATCGAAGACGGCCACGAGGACCTGCTGACACAGTTCCACTTCGAGACGTCCACGCCCGAGCTCTTCGAGCCGGTGACGACTGAGCTCTGCCGTCGATGGCTGAGCAGAATTCGATCGTCACTTGCGGCACCGCCAGCAGCCGGACGATAAACGACAAGCTAGGAGAGGTTCTTGCGCATCAAGGTGCACATCGTTTCGTAGCGGCGCAACGACCCGTCCGGGGCCTGCTCGTCCCACGAGTCCGGCTGACGGTCGAATGCGACGTAGCCCAGTCGTTCGTAGAGGGCCCGAGCGCGGGGATTGCTCTCCTCCACACCGAGCTCGGCCTGCCACAGCCCCCGGCTCTTGATGCGCAGCTCCGCTGCCTCCACGAGGAACGTGCCGATCCCGCACGACTGCAATGCGGGATGCACGGCAAGCTGCCACAGGGTGCCGACTCCCTCTTTGACCTGGTAGTCGACGCCGCCCTTCGCCACGGGTATGTCCGTTGCGGCGCAGACCGCCAGGTAGTCGACCTCTCCGAGACGGGCACGCTCCAACTGTGCTGCGACGCCCGCCAAGTGGCGTTCGGACCCTGCCCATCCGCACGACGCCAGGTCCCCCTGCACGAAATCGCGCGCCGACACCTTCAACTCGATGTTGATCGCCCTCACCCCTTCCAGCCGGCCAGCATCCATGCCGGCCGCACGGGACGCAACGCCGTTTCCTGGCAGGGCTCCTGGCCGGCCGCCGCCCTTGCCTACGACGTACCCCCTCGGTTGCCGACATTGCGTATCACGGAGGCGTACGCCTCCCGCTGGATCAGCCGGCCGTCGGCCGGTCACCAGGTGCGGCCCGCTTGCAGCAGCAGGTCGCGGACCCGGATGACGTCGGGGTTCTCGGGAGTGCCGGGCCGCTGGACGAGATAGCCGGTGTTGATCGGCGGGTCTTCCGGTTCGTGCAGCGTGACGAGGGCGCCGGAGGCGAGGTCGTCGAGGCAGAGGTAGCGGGGAAGAACGGTGAAGCCGGCCCCCGCGACGACCGCGGCGCGTACGCCGCGCAGGTCGGGCACGGTGACGGCGGCCGGGCACGACAGGCGCGTGCCGAAGACGTGGCGCCAGTAGCGGCGCGCGATGGGCAGGTCCTCGGCGTACGTGATGAGTGGGACGGTGTGCAGGGCGGCCGGGCCCACCGCGGCGAGGCGTGGTGCGACGTGGTCGGCCCAGGACGGCGCCGCGACCAGGACGAACTCCTCGTCCATGAGCGGTACGGCGGTCAGTGTCCTGCCGCGCGGGCGGGCGGTGGCGATGACGAGGTCATGGCGTCCCGCGCGCAGCTCCTCCAGGAGCGGCTCGGTGAGGTGCATGGACACGCGCAGCCGTACGCCTTCGGCTGCCAGGGGAGCGAGTGCGGGTAGGGCGAGGGTGCACAACAGCTCGGCGGGTCCCGCGAGGTGTACGGGAGCGGCCGTTTCGGGCGCCGTGGTGTGGTGCCCGGAGACGGCGGCGAGCGCGTCGAGGGGCTCGGCGACACGCGTCACGAGATCGTGGGCGACGGCCGTCGGTGCGACCCCGCGAGGCAACCGCTCGAACAGTTCGCGTCCCGTCTGACGCTCCAGAGTACGGATCTGGGTGGTCACCGTGGGTTGGGACAGGCCGAGCAGTCTGGCGGCGGCCGTGAACGATCCGGAGCGATAGACGGCCAGGAAGGTGCGCAGCAGGTTCAGGTCCGGCGCGAGGGGCGTGGGGGAGTGCGAGTGCGGCGGCGAACCGATGCCATGGGGATCTGCGTGCCTCATGAGGTGACCCTAATGATTCCTGTGTCGACTCGACCGCCTCCCGAGCCGGCTGTCGAAAAGGCGGTCGAGCCGGCTGTGGGGAGGGCGGTCGAGCCGGCTGTGGGGAGGGCGGTCGAGCCGACTGTGGGGAGGGCGGTCGAGCCGACTGCGGGGAGCGCGGCCTTGGCGCTGCTACGTACTAAGGGGCGGCCTCAAGGGCTTGCCGAGCCGGTCGGTGGTCACCGTCACGCCAGCTTCTTGAGGACCTCTGCGGCGAGCGGGGCGGAGGAGGCGGGGTTCTGCCCGGTGACGAGGTTGCGGTCGACGACGACGTGCGGTGCCCACGGCTCACCGGTCCGGACGTCGACACCGGCTTCGACGAGGCGGGTCTCCAGCAGCCACTTCGCCTTGTCGGCGAGCCCGGCCTGGGTCTCCTCCACGTTGCTGAACGCGGCCACGCGGTAGCCGCCGAAGGCGTTCGCGCCGTCCGCGCGCGTTGCCGCGAGGAGCGCGGCCGGGGCGTGGCAGACGACGGCCAGCGGCTTCCCGGAGTCGAGCGTGTCGATGAGCAGCCGGCCGGAGGTGGCGTCGACGGCGAGGTCCTCCATGGGGCCGTGGCCGCCGGGGTAGAAGACGGCGTCGTAGGCGTCGAGGGCCACGTCCTCCAGCCGGATCGGGGTCCTGATCTCGGTGAGGGAGCCGAGGGCGGCGGCGACCCTGTCGGCACCCTCCTGGCCACCGTTGACCTCGGGCGCCAGACTGCCCTGGTCCACGGTCGGTACGACCCCGCCGGGTGTGGCGACGACGATCTCGTGGCCCGCGGCCTTGAACGCCTCGTACGGAGCGACGGCCTCCTCGGCCCAGAAGCCCGTCGGGTGCTTGGTGCCGTCGGCCAGCGTCCAGAAGTCGACGCCGGTCATCACGAAAAGAATCTTGGACATGAGGTGTCTCCGAGGGGTGCGGGGTCTGCCTGGTCCGGGGCGCTGAGCCTTCGGATACAGATCGTCAGTGCGGCGATGCCCCCGAACGTAGCCCCCGACCCCAGGGGTTTTCCAATGGGGAATCCCATGTCCGGTATTGGAATTCGGATGGCTCCCCGGGAATACGCGCCGAAGCCTTCATGACCTTCTCGGTCGCTCGCGAGGCCGGAGCGACGGGCGAGGAGGAAGGACTCAGAGCGGTGCTGCTTCCCGGGGCTGACCGGCCGGGACCGGTGCCCCCGGGTTCGCCGCTCCGCCGCGGAAGGTGCGCCGGTAGGCCAGCGGGGAGACTCCGATGGAGGCGTGCAGGTGCTGGCGCAGGGAAGTGCCGGTGGCGAAGCCGACCTGGCCGGCGATGTCGTCCACGGGCAGGTCGGTGGACTCCAGCAGGTGCCGGGCCCGGGCCACCCGCTGCTGGATCAGCCAGCGCCCGGGGCTCATGGCGACCTCCTCGTTGAACCGGCGCGCGAAGGTCCGCAGGCTCATCCGGGCGTGGTCGGCGAGTTCGCTGAGAGTGAGCGGCTCGTGCAGGTTCTCCAGCGCCCACTGCCTGGTGGCCGAGGTCCCGTTGGCCATGGTGTCGGGGACGGGCTGTTCGATGTACTGGGCCTGTCCGCCGTCCCGCCACGGCGGTACGACGCACGAGCGGGCCACGCGGTTGGCGACGGCGGTCCCGTGGTCCTTGCGTACGAGATGCAGGCAGACGTCCACCCCCGAGGCCGCCCCCGCCGACGTCAGCAGGTTCCCGTCGTCGACGAACAGGACATCCGGGTCGAGCGCCACCTGCGGGTACCAGGCACTGAAGGTGGCGGCGAGCGCCCAGTGGGTCGTGGCGGGCCGGCCGTCCAGAAGTCCGGCGCCGGCGAGCAGGAAGGCTCCCGTGCAGATGGACACGATGCGGGCCTCGGAGGGGATCGAGGCGAGTACCGCCCGAAGCTCCGCCGGCACCTCGCGGGTGAGGAGCGCCGGATCGTAGGGCGGGATCACGACGGTCTCGGCGGTGCGCAGGGCCTCCGCGCCGTGCTCGACGGTCACCGAGAAGTCGGCGTTGGTCCGTACGGACCGGCCGTCGACCGAGCAGGTCAGGACCTCGTACCGGCCCTCGGCGGAACCGAGGACACGGCTCGGAATTCCGAGCTCGAAGGGGTACACGCCGTCGAGGGCGAGTACGACGACACGGTGGGGGCGACGCTGCATGGCAGAATCCTGTCGAAAGATGGCAATCGTGCCATGGTACCCGGGGCGTCCGCCCGCGAAGCTGAGTGCATGACCAACAACGCCACCATGCGCGCCATCAGCCAGGACACCTACGGAACGACCGACGTACTCACGGAGACCAGGATCCCCAGGCCGACGCCGGGCCCGAGCCAGATCCTGGTCGCCGTCAAGGCGGCCGGGGTCAATCCCACCGACTGGAAGCACCGCGGCGGCGGACTCTTCCTGGACCACCTGCCGCTCGTTCTCGGCTGGGACGTCTCCGGTGTCGTCGAGGCCGTCGGCTACGGCGTCACACTGTTCAAGCCGGGCGACGAGGTCTTCGGCATGCTGCCCTACCCGTACGGAGTCGGGGCACACGCCGATTACGTGACCGCACCCACGCGCGCTTTCGCCCACAAGCCCCGGGGCATCGACCACGTCCAGGCCGGCGCCCTGCCGCTCGCGGCGCTCACCGCGTACCAGGCACTCGTGGACACGGCGCAGGTGACCGCGGGACAGCGGGTTCTCGTTCACGCGGCGGCCGGTGGTGTCGGCCACCTCGCCGTCCAGATCGCCAAGTCGCGCGGCGCTTACGTCATCGGTACGGCGAGTGCTCCGAAGCACGACTTCGTCCGGTCCCTCGGCGCCGACGAAGTCGTCGACTACCGGACCACCGACTTCCGGGACGTCGTCCGGGACATCGACGTAGTCCTGGACCCGCTCTCCGGGGACACCCGCACCCGCTCCCTCGAGGTCCTGCGCCCCGGCGGCGTGCTCGTGTCCCTTCTGCCGGGCACGGACCCGGACGAGGCGGCGAAGGCGGCCGAACGGGGCGTACGGGTGGAGACGCTCCTCGTGGAGGCCGACCACGCCGGTATGAACGCCATCGCGGGCCTTGCGGAGTCCGGTGCCCTGCGTGCTCATGTCGAGGCGGTGTTCCCCCTCGCCGACGCGGCCAAGGCCCACGCCCTGGGCGAGACCGACCGCACCACAGGCAAGATCGTCCTGCTGGTGGACGGAGCACTCGCGGAGGGATAGGGCCTGGTCGAGGCGTGGTCGACCACGCCTCACGTCAGTCCTTCGTCGTCATTGGTCTGTCGTACGCAGGAGACCACCACCACGAGCGGCCAGAACGACTGTGCGAAGGTCAGGACCCGCTCAGCCGCCCCCGCGGTGTCGTGCACGAACAGCGCGAGCAGGAACCAGGCACCGCCGAGCCACATCGATGCGGTCGCCATGAGCGACGGTCCGGGGCGGAGCCCCCACGGTGCAGTCCGCGTTCGGGACAGGGCCACCGAGCCGCCCCCGGTTGCGCGGCGTCGGTCGGAGGGGTTGCTTCGAACCGGTGTCACGTTCCGCTCCGCGGTCGCGCCTCGCGTCGAGGCGTGCACTTGGGGGACGGCACCGCGCCGCATGGCCAGGGCGGGCCACAGCGCGAGAAGCGAGAAGCCGACCGAGACCACCGCACCGTGTTCGAGCGAGCCCCCACTGCTGGGCGCCGGGAACAGTGGCAGAAGCAAGGCCGACAGGCCGCCACCGGCCAGTGCCAGGCGTCCGGGCGAAGCCGCGGGGTGCAGCCCCCAGGCGGTAATCACGTGGCAGACGCCCAGCGCGATCAGGGCCGAGGTCATCACCCAGTACCCGGCGGCGCCGTTGGACGCGAGGAGGCTGATCGTTTTCGAGGCGGGGTCGTAGCTGGGCCCCTGAAGCGCCGCTGAGATCGACCAGCCGCCGACCAGCAGGATCGGCGCGGATGCCGAAGAGAGGAGGGCCCACCAAGGGACAGATCGCATTGGACGACCGTAAGACGACTGAAGTTCCCTTTCTCGACGTACACGCGGGTGGGCGCGGAGGATGCAGGGGGCTGGGCCCGAACGGGCGGGCGGTGGGTCGGCCGGCTGGGCTCTGTCCGGGTGGCCGCGGGACGGTCATGCCACGAAGGCCGAGTCCACTTACGCGTCCCGTCGACGCCGCTGATCGCGCCCGCCCTCGGGAGAGCGCTCCGGCTCCCACCGTCGCGCGGCCTGGATGCCGCCGAGGTGAAGGCACCGCACCTTCCGGTCCGCCGAACTGGGCCTGACATGACGGCAGTTCTCGTGCCGACGCCTCCCTCGGGGTGGATGGCGTTCAGGAGAGGGTCATGTCCAGCAGTCACGTGGCATGCTGGCTCGCATGGGTGATCATGACCATCACAACTCTGTGCGCCGCAGCTACGACGCCGTGGCCGAGGAGTACGCGGCCCGGTTGCACGACGAGCTCGCGGGGAAGCCGCTCGACCGGGCGCTCCTGGCCTCCCTTCTGGAACAGACCGAAGCCGGAACCGTCGTCGCCGACCTCGGCTGCGGCCCCGGGCATGTCGCGGCCTGGCTGGCCGACAAGGGTGCACGTACGGTCGCGATCGATCTGTCGGCGGGCATGATCGAGGCCGGTCGGCGCCGGTTCGCGGACGTGGAGTTCCGCGAGGGGGACCTGCTTGAACTTCCCGCAAAGGACAGCGAGTTCGGATCAGCAGTTGCCTTCTACACGATCATCCACCTTGACCCGGGTGACCTGCACCGCGCCTTCGAGGAGGCAGGGCGGGTCCTGCGTCCCTCCGGGCTGCTCCTCCTCTCCTTCCACATCGACGAGGAGGTCCTCCACCGGGACGAGTGGTGGGGGCACGAGGTGGACATCGACTTCCGCTTCTTCGATCCCGCGCGCATCGCCGACCTTCTGAAGGCGGCCGGGTTCACCGTGGAGATGCACATGGAGCGCACCCACTACGAGCACGAGGTCGCCACGCGCCGGGCCTACCTGCTGGCACGCCGCGGCTGACGCCCTCGCGACCCCGCCCGTGCGGGAGCTTCGGTGCGCGGCAACGCCGGCCCGGAGGGTTGACGGACGAGTTCAGCTGCCCGGAGCCCGCGGAGCACTGGCTTCCCCCGACTCCCGGCCGCCGAGCGTGGCGTCCAGTGTCTCCTGGGCCACGCGCATCGCCTCGGCGTACTTCGGCTCGGACATGCGCTGCCAGGCCACGTCCGGTTCGACGTCCTCGACCCGGCTCGTCACCCACCAGATGTTGCCGAACGGGTCCCGTACCCTGCCGCCGCGATCGCCCCACGCGCTGTCCAGGATCTCGGTGATCACCTCGGCGCCGTGGGCCGCGGCAGCGGCCATGGCGGCGTCCGCGTCCGGGACGAAGATCCGCAACAGCGAGGGCATGACCGGCCAGTCGGACCGTCGGTCGAAAGCCAGGACGACGGTGTCGCCGACCCGGATCTCGCCGTGGCCGATGGTGCCGTCCTCGAGCGGCACCCGCGCAAGCTCTTCGCCGCCGAACGCGCCAGTGATGAAGTCGAGCAGTCCGCCGGTGTCGTCGGTGACCACCCACGGCGCGACGCTGGTGTAGCCCTCGGGAGGATTCCGGATCATCTGTCGCATCCATTCTGTCTGGTGCTTCTGTCTGCCGATGCGACGACACTAGGGGCGGACTAGGCCAGAGCCCGTCCTAAAGGGCGCCCTGCTACAGCGTGACCGATTCGGTCGGGCGCGCCTGGTCCCGGTCCGCGACGGACAGCGTGCACCGGCCGGCCTCACAGCTCCGTTGCAGGCGCCCTCGCGAGATGGTCTGCATCAGGCCGATGGTCCAGCACATCGGGCAGCCACGCAGCGCCAGTGCGCCGATCGGCAGAAGCAGCAGGCTGACCGGGCCGACGAGAGGGATGAACGCGACCGAACCGATCAGGCTGCCGAAGCCGATCACGCCCCGGCCGAGATGGCGGGGGAGGGACGAACTCGCGAAGTCAGGCCCGTCCGTTTTGGACGTCGTCATGGGCATCTCCAGGAACAGGCTCGGGTTCGGGTGTGGAACGAAGAGACTGCTGAACCGCGGTGCGGGCGCGGTGCAGACGCGATTTCATCGCGGCGGTACTGAGGCCGAGTGCCTCGGCGACCATGCGTCCGCTGTAGCCCTGGATGTCCCGCATGATCAGCACGCGGCGCTGCTCGGCCGGCAGGGCAGCGATGACGGCCGCCACCTCGCCCGCCTCGATGCGCTGCAGAGCCAGCTCCTCGGCGGAGCGCTCGGCGCCATCAGGCATGGGCTCGTGGGACCGCATCGTCCGCGCGCGCCGCAGGCACTCGTTGCGGACGATGCGAAACATCCACGACGCCAGCGCGCCGGAGGCCCGGAGCATCCCGATCTTGCGATAGAGGATGATCAAGGCTTCCTGCGCCGCGTCCTCGGCATCCTCAGGAGTGGCGCAGAGCGAGCGGGCGAATCGCTGCACGTTCGGGTGCGAACCCGACACCAACGCGGTGATCGAGTCGATGTCGCCGTGCTGGGCGGCGACGATCAGCTGTTCACCGGGCCAGGACGCGTCAGCCACGGGACTGCTTTCGCTTGCGCAGGACGACGTAGCTGCACGTGCAGAGCAGCACGGCTCCGGCGGCGATGGCGATACCGATCATCATGAGGACCTCCTGATCCCGTCCCGACGTTTGTCGGCACATGTATAGGAGGCGCGGTCCCGCCGAAAGGATTCGGCCTGCGCCCTGCAAAGTTGATCGGGCCGAGTGGCATCGGCTTCAGCGCGGCCATTCGGCCGGTTCGGCAATTGGTGCGCCGCTGCCACCCGTCGGCAGGCGCCTGCTGGGCGGCGCGTCACGGCAGCGCGAGCACCGCGTCCATCTGTTCGCGGATCTCCTCGTCCTGGAGGAACGTGCGGTAGTCGCCGTACTGGGACAGCCGGATGTCCGCATCCCGGAGGGCGGCCAGCGCCTCTCTGACCGGAGTGGTGGTACGTCCGTGGTGGATGAGCGAGGACAGGGCGGTGACGAACGGCCCGATCGGCTCCCCGTCGGGTGCCGACGCCAGCACGACCGACTCCGCCTCGGCCGGCGTCATCAGCGGCGGCGACCACGGCTGAGCGTGCGTCGTCGTCTCGCCCGGGAGTACCGGGTCCTCTCCCCATGCCTGGAGTACGTCGCGGAGCTGTCCGACCAGCCAGCCCGAGCGGGCGACCTCGTCGCGCAGTGCCTCCCGTACGGCGGGCAGCAGCACCTCGGCGTGAGCGTGCAGCGGTGTGAGCACGTCGACGACGTCCGGCTGCCGTGGGTCACTGATGCCGTAGCCCCGGCCCGGCATGTCGCGGTACGGCTCGACGAGCCGCTCGACCAGATCCGGCAGTGCGCGCGGGTCTCCGATCCGGGTCAGTGCCCACCGCGCGTGCTCGCCGACAGTGCCGTCGAAGAACTGCGACTCTCCGGTGTCGTCCAGGAGGGCGGCGAGCCGGTCGGCGTACGGGGCGGCCCGGCGACCGATCACCGCCAGGAGATGCGTCGCCTTGTAGCGCACGTCGTCGTCGGGGTCGGTCAGCAGGCCGGCCGCCATGGGCAGGAACGTGTCGGCCGCGGACGGCCGACGCTCCAGCAGCCGCCACGCCTCGTCCAACGCGCACCGACGCAGGTCCGCGTCCCCCGTGCGGTTTCCCGCCTCGGCGAGCCCCGCCACGAAGGAGATCGCCACCCCCGTGTCGCGTTCCAGGAGGCCCACGACCCAGCCGGCGACGCTGCCGCGGTCGTACGGATACTCGCAGTTCAGGGTGTACCAGACCCTCCCGAACTCCGGGGCGAGGGCAGGGTCGCAGAGGATGTCCAGCAGCATCGGGCAGGCGCGCAGGGCTGCTTGCGGGTCCAGGAAGCAGGTGGCGATCACAGCCGCCACCCGCAGCACCCGGTCCTCGCCATGGAAGGCGGCGTCCAGCACCGCACACACCTCGTCGGCCGTCGCACCCGCCCGGTCCTCGGAGGCCGCCGCCTCGCCCAGCGCCAGCAACAGCGTCACCCGCACCGAAAGGTCCGTCTCCACGCGCCACCGCTCCAGCAGCGGTCCGGTCCGGTCGGCGATCAGCTGCAGCGCGGCCCGGCGCACCTCTGGATCCCTGTCGCCGAGCAGCCTCCGCAGCCGGGGCCACTGACGCCTCCAGGCGGCATCCCACCCGGCATCCGTCGACGCGTCGTCCCCGGCGGCCCTGTTGTGGGCGAGGCTCGCCAGTACGTCGACCGCGTCCGGCCGTCCGACCGTATCCGCGTCAAGAGCGAGGTCGACGAGGAACGGCAGCGAAGCGGTGCCCGCATCGGTGAACCGACCGCGGGACAGGAGGAGTTCCTGCAGTTGGCCGTATGCCCTCTCCACGGCATCCCGCGGGGTGGCGGCATCCGCCCGCGCGATCCGGCGCAGCACCTTCGCTAGGTCGGTGGCCGGCAGATCCGGATCCAGCCCGCGCCAGTCCACCGCGTCCAGCCCCTCCAGCATGTTCCCCCGCCCGTCTCTCGCGGATGCGCCCCGCGTCCCGGTCATCCTTCCACCGCGGTGCAGGGCGCCGGTCGCGTCCCGAGGTGATCGAGTGGCACGACGTGCACCTCGACCGCCTGGGGCGACCCTCCTCGGCCGCGGGCGGTTCGCCCGCCCCGGTGCCGTCAAGGAAGCGGTCGAGGACGTGGGAAGATCCCCGCAGGCCGACAGTGTGTCGGTCGGTGGAAAGGATGTCCTCATGGCAGCTGGATTCTCGGAGTGGAAAGTCAACCGGCAGTATTCGGCCAATGACCGGGTCACCTATATGGGTAAGCAGTACCGCTGCTCGGTGACACACAAGTCGAACTCCGCTTCCAATCCGAAGACTGCTGTCAAGATGTGGCAGAAGAGCACCGACTGAGCTGACTTTCAGCCGAGCACCCGCCGCGACGCGGGATCCGCGTCCAGCATTAGCTTCCAGGCCCCCCTTCGGGGCCGTAGCCGGTGCTCCTGCCCCTGGGTGGAACGGCCGGACGTTCCACCCGACGTCGGCTGCCCCCTGTACAGAGACAGGCCGGTTCGTAGATCCTTTGTTGTTGTGAATCACACCGAGAATCCGGCATGGCCCACAGGCATCAGCGCCATCACCCTGTTCGTCGAGAACCTGGAAGAGGCGAAACGGTTCTACCGTGAGGTGTTCGGTCTGCCCCTCGCCTTCGAGGACGACAGTTCCGCCGTATTCGACTTCGGAAACAGCCTCATAAACCTCCTGAGCACGACCTCGGCCCACGATTTGATCGACCCGGCGCGGGTCGCCGAGCCGAGTGCCGGGTCCCGTGTGCAGCTCACGCTCCCCGTGGACGATGTGGACGCCATGTGCGCGGAGCTGGTCGCGCGAGGCGTGAAAATGCTGAACGGCCCGGTCGACCGCCCTTGGGGGATCCGGACAGCCAGCTTCCGCGACCCCGGCGGGCACATCTGGGAGATCGCCAGGTGAGCAGCCGGGTGAAGGGACCGCCTGCCACGCGGGCCACCGTGATTCCGCGCGCGAACTCATCGACGGTCGGCGGTGGTTGACGCCGACCTGACCCGGTCCCGCCCCTCGGCCCGCGGGTGCGGCTCCTGCCTTGCCCGCGCGGGCGCGCGCGACACGATGCGCGGGATGCGGGGCGTGCTCGGCCGGGAAAGGCCGGGGCGGCCGAAGCGCCCTTCGGCGGGACGAGCCCCGGACTCCCCGCTCGTCGATGGGAGCGCTCTCATCGAGCCGGCCGGTGGCGTTACGCTGTAGCGGATCCGGCGGTCGCCACTGGTCGGCCCGTACCGCCGCCGCCCAGCGACGAGGAGTTCCTGCTGTGCCCCAGCATTCCCCCGGGTCCCGGCCCACCCTGGAAGGCGTCGCGGAGCGTGCCGGTGTCTCCCGGGCCACCGCGTCACGGGTCGTGAACGGGGGCGACGGGGTACGCAAGCCGCTGGTCGACAAGGTCCTCCAGGCGGTCGAGGAGCTCGGGTACATCCCGAATCACGCCGCCCGGACCTTGGTCACCCGGCGGACCGGGGCCGTGGCCGTAGTCATCGCGGAGCCGGAGATCCGGATCTTCTCCGACCCGTTCTTCTCCCAGCAGCTCCGGGGCATCAGTAAGGAACTGGCCGCCCACGACACGCAGTTGGTCCTGCTGATCGTGGAGGGGGCCGAGGATTTCGACCGGGTCGCACGCTATCTGGCCGGTGGCCACGTCGACGGTGCGCTGGCGTTCTCCCTGCACACCGACGACCCGCTCCCCGCGATCACCAGGCGGGCCGGAGTGCCGACGGTGTACGGCGGCCGGCCGAGCTGGAGCGTGGCTCCGGGCGATCGGGCGGTGCCCTACGTGGACGCCGACAACCGGGGCGGCGCGCGGGCGGCCGTGCAGTATCTCCGCGATCTCGGGCGGGAACGGATCGCCCACATCGCCGGGCCGCCCGACCAGACCTCTGCCATGGACCGGCTGCACGGCTACCGCGACATCCTGCTCGACGTCGACCCGACTCTCGTGGCCGAGGGAGCGTTCACCGTGGAGAGCGGGGAGCGGGCGATGGTGGAGCTGCTGGAGCGGCGGCCCGACCTCGACGCGGTGTTCGCCGCCAACGATCTGATGGCCTCGGGCGCCCTGCGAGTGCTGCGGGAGCGCGGGATCCGGGTTCCCGAGCAGGTCGCGCTGGTCGGCTTCGACGACATGGAACCGGTGGCGGAGACCACCGATCCGCCGCTGACCACCGTGCGGCAGGACATCGAGGGCCAGGGCAGGCTGATGGCCCGGCTGCTGCTGCGCGGCCTGAGCCGTGACCGTGCGGGCGCCGACGCCTTCGACGCCCCCGACTCCGTGATCACCCCGACCACACTGGTGCGGCGGGCCTCGGCCTGAGGGGCACGAGACCCGCCGCACATGGGCGCGCGTACACAGGGGCGCACGCGGATGTGGCGACGTACGTCCGGTCCGCGGAACGGACCGGGCGTACGGGGCGGAGAGAAGACCGGACCTACGGGGTGCGTGGAGAAGATCAGACGTACGGGATCTTCAGGACGGCCCCGTCCGTCCCGGTCTGCACCGTGGACGTACCGGTGTTCAGAGCGTTCCAGATCTCCAGGCGGACCGTGCCGCCCTGGAGGTTGCCCAGGCTGCCGGTCACCGACCTGGTGCCCACGGCCTGGGTGTACTCCTCCCACCCCGCGACCGGGTCGGTCGCGAAGTAGCGGAACGTCTCGGCCCGGTCGAAGGTGCCGTCGCCTGTCAGGTCGTAACTGACCCTGACCTGCGGGGCGAGCCCGACCGTCGTACCCGCGTCGACCCGCAGGCGGAACGTGGTGGATACGCCCGGTGCGAGTGACCCGCTGACGTTCCTGACCTCGTAGACCGTCGGCTTGTACGGCGTTCCGTCCCGGTTGACGCCGTCCGCTGAGGCCAGCGTGTCCGCTCCCGCCGCGCCGTCCGTGGCCGTGGTGAGGGTTCCGCCGGACTTCAGCCGGAAGGTGTTGCCGGTGGACGGACCCGGCTCCTCCGGGTCGGGGTCGGTGCCGCCCGTGCCCGTACCGGTCGCCGTGGAGCGGGCCGGGACGGAGAGCGTCGCGCCGTCGGAGAACGTCACGGTGCGGGCGGTGGAGCCGTGGTTGTGGGCCGCGTAGGTCCGGACACCGTTCTTCACGAAGACGGCGGAGGTCGGGATGTTCCCGCTGATCGTGAGGTCGGGGGCGCCCAGGCTGTCGAGCGTGGTGACCCAGTGGTACGTGTGGGCCTTCGACTCGCCCTGCTCGGGGGAGTAGCCCGCGTTGCCCGCGTCCCACTTGGCCTTCGCCGCCGCCGGATCGGCCAGCGACTCGAACTCCCAGAGCAGATCGCGCCACTCGACCGCCGGTCCGCCGTTCTCGCGCTCCATCTCGGCGATGTTGCGCTTGATGGCGGCCTTCTCGCGCGCCAGGTGCAGCGAACCACCGGTGACGGGAAGGACGTTGATGCCGTGGATCTCCTCCGGGTTCGCGGTCCACCAGGTGGAGTACGCGGCGCCGCTGCCCCAGACCATACCGACCGTGTCGTGGCCGAAGGAGCCGGGGAAGACCTGCTGGTCGGCGTCGAACCAGTACTGGGTGATCGCCTCCGACTCCGTGGTCAGCAGATAGCTGCCGAGGTCGCGCAGCGCGGTGTCACCCGTCGCCGCGCCCCACAGGACGAGCCCGGCGCTGAGGTTGATGGACTCCGAGGAGGACTCCTGGTTGTTGCCCGCCGCGAATCCCTGGTGACCGGAGGCCCAGCTGTGGCCGGCGTACACGTCGAAGCCGCGCAGGAACGGGAACGCGGTGTCCGTGCGGCTGGGGTTGGCCGCGTCGCGCACCAGGGTCTTGACCATGGTGCCCCAGGCGGAGTCGGCGGCCCACGCCTGGTCGTACTGGGCGACGATCGCCGCCGCGTACACGTAGTAGCTGTAGTGGAAGTGGTGGTCGTTGAGCTCGGTGTCGCTGCCGTACGAAGCCGGGTAGCCGGTCAGCGTCTTCCAGTCCTTGTCGTAACTGAACTCGCTGGCACCGCCCGCCGTGAACCACTCCTGGAGCCGGCCCTTCATGAGGCCGAGCAGCTTGTCCCGGATGCCCGGCTGGCCGATCTGGTCGGCGACGGGCACCAGTTGGGCAAGACGGCCGAGCGCCTTACCGGTCCAGTAGGTGTCACTGGCGCCGGAGAACGGGTCGGAGGCGTTCGCCACCTCGTTGAGATATCCGGTCAGCCTGGCCTTGTCGACTCCGCTCGCCGCGGGGAGGGCGGGCAGCACACCGGAGTTCTTCTGGCTGGTGGTGAAGGAGGCGGACTCCCGCACCTTCATGGTCCCGCGCGGGGAGACGTACGTGTACGGGGTGAGCGCGTCGGACGTGTGCAGCCACTGGTGGCGGTAGAGGGCCTGGAGCGTGCCCCGTTCGGTCCCCTCCTTCGCCTCGGTGGTCAGGCTGTAGGTCGCCTTGACGGTGCCGCCGGTGGACTCCCAGGTCACCTTGGAGCCGGTGACGAAGCTGAAGGCGTACTTGCGGTACGTGGCGAGCGCGTCGGTGGAGGGCAGTACGGCGAGCGAGAAGTAGTCCTTCCCGCCGAGCCCGGCGGTGATCGCCGTGCCGGAGACGTTCCAGTCGCTGCCGGTCGGGGCGAACAGCGCGTAGTGGTGGCCGGCGACCGTGATACCGAGGACGTTGCCGTTGTCGGCGAAGACGGTCGGGGTGCCGGCGGTGGTGATCCGCGCGTCACCGCCGGAGCCCTTGGCGTACACGAAGGGCATGCCGTGCCCGATGGTCGTGCGCAGCGTGCGGGTGCCGTCCGACCAGTAGGGGGTGACGGTCCAGTCCGACCAGTCGTCGGCCTTGGTGTCGGGGGAGTTGAGGCCGTTGAGCCCGACGGTGAGGTCCGCCTTGTGGGCGTACTCGTACTGGCGGCCGTCCCCGACGACCGCGGGCGTGGTCGGGTAGCCGACCTCCAGCCCGCCGGAGGTGGCCTGGTAGGTGAGCGGGTGGCCGTACATGGGGGTGGAGTACGGATTGTCGCCGTAACGCTGGTAGGCGAGCGAGGTCCACCAGTCGTTGGTGGGGACCGGCTTGTCCCGGGCCGCCGCGGTGAGTTTGGGCGTGACGGGGGCGCCGGTGTTGGTGGTGGGGCCGGACGTGCCGGCGGGGCGGGCGTCGGAGTAACTGCCGGAGCCGGCGGGGACGGTGGCGGCTGCCGCCGGGGTCGCGGCAGGACCCAGACCCAGGGCGGCCAGGGCGAGGGCCAGCACCGTCGCCGCGGCAGGTCTGGAGAAGGAGGCTTGCATGAGCAGCACCTCGAAGTCGTGGGAGGACGGAGGGCGCGGATGAGAGCGCTCTCAGATGCCAAGGAACGTAAAACTCCTGAAACGTAGTGTCAATAGATCGAGCACCAGGGGCAGTTGGTGGCTACCAAACGTCGTTATGCGTTCGAGTCTTGACGGTGAAGTCGTCCTGGGGGACGCTCCAGACGCACCGCTTGAGAGCGCTCTCAAGCCTCGGTTCATCCCGAAAACAAGGGAGACTCCCATGCCCATCGCCCGAGCCGCCAGGAGAGCCACCGTTCGCATAGGCGCGGTCGTCCTCGCCGGGGCACTCCTCGCCGCCTGTGGATCCGACGCTTCGGACTCGTCCGACAGCGCGAACGGCAAGGTCACGCTGACCGTCGACCTCTTCGGATCGTTCGGCTACAAGGAGGCCGGGCTGTACAAGGAGTACGAGAAGCTCAACCCCGGCGTCACCATCAAGCAGACCGACACCGAGGACGAGGCCGACTACTGGAAGTCGCTCCAGACACGGCTCGCCGGCGGTGGCGGGCTCGCCGATGTGCAGGGCATCGAGGTGGGCAGGATCGCCTCGGTCACCCAGCAGCAGTCCGACAAGTTCCAGGACCTGAGCGAGTTCGGTGCCGACAAGCTCAAGAGCCAGTTCGCCGAGGCCAAGTGGTCGGCGGCGACGACCGAGGACGGCAAGATCCTCGGACTCGGTACCGACGTCGGGCCGGAGGCGATGTGCTATCGCACCGACCTGTTCAAGCAGGCCGGGCTTCCCACGGACCGCGAGGAACTCGCTCAGAAGTGGTCCACCTGGGACGGCTACCTGGAGCTCGGCAAGCAGTACAAGAAGAAGGCCCCCGCCAAGAGCGCCTGGCTGGACAGCATCGGCAGCCTCTACGGGATCATGATCGGCCAGGAGAAGGAGCGGTACTACGACGCCTCCGGTGAGCTGATCTACGAGAAGAACCCGGCGGTCAAGCATGCCTGGGACACCTCGGTCAAGGCATCCGACGCCGGGCTGAGCGCCAAGCTCGACCAGTGGTCGCCGCAGTGGAACCAGGCGTTCGCCGCCGGATCCTTCGCCACCATCCCGTGCCCCGCCTGGATGCTCGGCTACATCAAGGGCCAGGCCGGTGACGCGGGCAAGGGCAAGTGGGACATCGCCAAGCTGCCCGGCGGCGCGGGCAACTGGGGCGGCTCCTACCTCTCGGTCCCGCGTGCGGCCGAGCACAAGAAGGAGGCGTACGAGCTGATCAAGTGGCTCACCGCTCCTGCGCAGCAGGCCAAGCTCTTCCAGAAGCAGGGCAACTTCCCGTCCTCGACGGGCGCGATCGAGAAGGTCGCCGCCGCCAAGGACCCGTACTTCACCGACGCGCCGATCGGCCAGATCTTCGGTGACGCGGCGAAGGCGTCCCCGGTGCAGGTACTGGGTGTGCACGACCAGAACGTGGCCCAGCAGCTGACCAACGCGCTGAGCGAGGTGGAGCGCAAGGGCACGTCGTCGGCCAAGGCGTGGGAGACGGCCAAGAAGGGCGTGGCGAACGTCGTCGGCTGACCCGGGGCCGGACACCGGCGCGGGGCGTGGCACGCGTCCACCTTCCGGGCCACCGGGAGTGGACGCGGCCCCCGTCAACTGCCCCCGTCGGAACCTCGAACAACCGGCCCCCTCGGAACACACCCACGCCACCCACACCTTGTGACACCCGCCCGCCCGCTCTCTCGAAGGGCCGACCGTGACCCTCACCGCCACCGCGAAGGCCGCACCCCGGGCGCCCGGATCCGGGCCCGACGACACTCGGGCCGCCTCCGTCCGGCGCACCTGGCGCAGACTCTCGCCGTACGCCTACATCGCCCCCTTCTTCACCCTGTTCGCCGCCTTCGGTCTCTTCCCGCTGCTCTACACGGCGTTCGTCTCGCTCTACCGGGTCGAACTCCAGACGAGCGGCGACATGGAGTGGCGGGGCACCGCCAACTACACGGCGCTGTTCACCGACGAGTACTTCTGGACCGCGCTGCGCAACACGTTCACCATCGGTGTGCTGTCCACCGTGCCGCAGCTCGCGATGGCCCTGGGGCTTGCGCACCTGCTCAACTACAAGCTGCGCGGGCGCACCTTCATCCGGACGGCGATCCTGCTTCCCTACGCCACCTCGGTGGCCGCCGCGACCCTGGTGTTCGCGCAGCTCTTCGGCCGCGACTTCGGGCTGATCAACTACGTGCTGGGGCTGGTCGGAGTCAGCCCGGTGGACTGGCAGACCGGTACGGTCGCCTCGCAGATCGCCGTCTCCACCATCGTGGTCTGGCGCTGGACCGGCTACAACGCGCTGATCTATCTGGCGGGCATGCAGTCCATCCCGGGTGAGCTGTACGAGGCCGCGGAGATGGACGGGGCGTCCCGTTGGCGGCAGTTCGTCCATGTCACGCTGCCGGGTCTGCGGCCCACCATCGTGTTCACCGTGATCGTCTCGACGATCGGTGCCACCCAGCTCTTCGGGGAGCCGCTGCTCTTCGAGGGGTCCATCTCCGGGGGAATCGCCCACCAGTACCAGACGCTCGGGCTGTACATGTACGAGCAGGGCTGGGGCTTCTTCCACCTCGGCCGTGCCGCCGCCATCGCCTGGGTGATGTTCGTCCTGATCGTGGTGCTCGTCGGGGTCAACGCCCTCGTCGTACGCCGCCGTGTCCGCAGGGAGGCCGGCCGATGACCGTGCTCGAAGCACCGCCGACCGCGTCGGAGACCGTACCGGCCCCACCCCCGCGGCGCCGGCGCAGGAGACCGCAGACCGCGGGCACGCTGCAGGGCGGCCGGCTGTCCTACCTGATCCTCGGCTTCGCGCTGCTGATCTCGGCGTTCCCCTTCTACTGGACGATCGTCGCGGCCAGCCGCTCGAACGCCGACCTCGCGAAGGTGCCGCCGACGCTGCTGCCCGGCCCCAACCTCATCAAGAACTTCGAGGCGGTGCTGGAGGAGGCGGCGATCGGCAAGGCGCTGCTGAACTCGTTCATCGTGTCGGGTTCCATCACCGTGGGCACGGTGCTGTGTTCCACCCTGGCCGGCTTCGCCTTCGCCAAACTGCGCTTCCGGGGCCGGGGCGCGCTGCTCACCCTGACCGTCGGGACGATGATGATCCCGCCGCAGCTCGGTGTGATCCCGCTGTTCATGCTGATCGCGGAGCTCCAGTGGGTGAACCAGCTCCAGGCCGTGATCCTGCCCGGTCTGGTGTCGGCCTTCGGAGTGTTCTTCATGCGCCAGTACCTGGCGCAGTCACTGCCCGACGAACTGATCGAGGCCGCCCGTGTCGACGGCGCGTCGACGGCGCGGATCTTCTGGTCCATCGTCATCCCGATCGCCCGGCCGGGCATGGCCGTGCTCGGCATGCTCACGTTCATGACTGCGTGGAACGACTTCTTCTGGCCGATCATCGCGTTGTCCTCGCAGGAGCCGACCGTGCAGGTCGCGCTGCGGCAGCTCGGCGGCGGCTATGTGCACGACCAGTCGGTGATCATGGCCGGCACGCTGCTCGGCACGCTTCCGGTGCTGCTGGTCTTCGGCCTGCTGGGCCGTCAGATCGTCGGCGGCATCATGCAGGGAGCCGTCAAGGGCTGAGCTCTCCCGCACCGCATCGTCACACCCCGACTCACCTCCTGGAGTGCCTGCCCCATGACTGCTCTCGATGCCCGCCCGGAGACCGTGACGGCGCCGCGGTTCCCCACCGGATTCCGTTGGGGGACGGCCACCGCCGCGTACCAGATCGAGGGAGCGGCCACGCAGGACGGCCGCACCGCCTCCATCTGGGACACCTTCAGCAGGATCCCCGGCAAGGTCCGCAACGGCGACACCGGTGACATCGCCGCCGACCACCTGCGCCGGATGCCCGACGACGTGGCCCTGATGAAGGACCTCGGCGTCACCGACTACCGCTTCTCGGTGTCCTGGCCGCGGGTCCAGCCCACCGGCCGGGGTCCCGCCGTCGAACGCGGCCTCGACTTCTACCGGCGGCTGGTCGACGAGCTGCTGACCGCCGGCATCCGCCCGGTCGCCACGCTCTACCACTGGGACCTGCCCCAGGAGCTGGAGGACGCGGGCGGCTGGCCGGAGCGTGACACGGCACACCGGTTCGCCGCGTACGCCGGGATCGTGGCCGACGCGCTGGGCGACCGGGTGGACACCTGGACGACGCTGAACGAGCCCTGGTGCGCGGCGTTCCTCGGGTACGGGAACGGGGTCCACGCCCCCGGCCGTACGAGCGATCTCGCCGCCCTGCGCGCGGCCCACCACCTCAACCTGGCGCACGGCACCGCGGCCCGGGTGCTGCGGGACCGGTTGGCGGCCTCCTCCGAGATCTCGCTGACCCTGAACCTGCACGCCCTGCGCCCGCTGACCGACAGCCCGGCGGACCTCGACGCCGTCCGGCGGATCGACGCCGTCGGCAACCGGATCTTCCTGGACCCGGTCTTCCACGGCAGGCTGCCGCAGGACCTGGTCGAGGACACGGCATCGGTGACCGACTGGTCCTTCGTGCAGGACGGGGACCTGGAGATCATCTCCGCGCCCATCGACTCCCTCGGCATCAACTACTACTCGCCCAGCGTCGTTTCGGCCGGCTCCTCGGAGTCCCCGTCCCCGTGGGCCGGCGCCGAGGAGCACGTCGCGTTCACCCCCGCGGCCGGGCCGCGCACCGCGATGGACTGGCCGGTGGACGCGGACGGACTGCACGAACTCCTCACCCGGCTCCGCGACGAACTGCCCGGCCTGCCGCTGATGGTCACCGAGAACGGGGCCGCGTACGACGACTACGCCGACCCGTCCGGTCAGGTGCACGACCCGGAACGGGTGGCCTATCTGGACGCCCATCTGTCGGCGGTGCACCGGGCGATCGCGGACGGCGTGGACGTGCGCGGCTACTTCCTGTGGTCGTTGCTGGACAACTTCGAGTGGGCGTACGGCTACAGCAAGCGTTTCGGCATCGTCCACGTGGACTTCGCGACGCAGCGCCGGACGGCGAAGGACAGTGCCCGTTGGTACGCCGAGGTCATCGCACGCGGCGGCCTCGAACGCCCCTGACCGGGCTGGTTCGGCGGACGGCACGCGGGACACGTCCTGCGTGCCGTCCATCCCGTACCGGGATCACACGGTCGTGGTGGACCCGGGGCGGACGATCATCAGGACGACGACGACCGCCCAGAGGACGTTGAAGATGCCGGTGAGCATGGTCAGACGGGTCGCCGCGGGACGTGCCGCCTCCGCCGTCGGCTTCTTCTGCTCAGGCGCTTCCTGCTCTGGCGCACCCTGCTCGGACGCTCCCTGCGCGGGCGCCTGGGCCAGGTCGAGGAGCCGCTGCTGGCCGGGAAGGATCGTCAACGCGAGGAGGGCCGCGGCGATCGTGGTCAGGGCGAGCGAGGCGATCAGCCAGGCGTCGGTGAGGACACCGAGCTGGGCTCCGGTGGCAATCCCGAAGACCGGCACGGCAAGACCGGCGAACGCGTAGGCGCGGCAGACGCGGTGGAGGAGTGCGGCGATCCCGGTGGATCGGCCGTCCTCACCCCCGTCACCACACGCCTGCAGCGCATAGCGGGGGAACATCGAGGCGGCCACGGTGATCGATCCGACCGCCAGGATCGCCGCCAGGACGTGTACGGACAACAGCAGCTCGGTCACTGCGGGGCCTCCAAGCCGGAGCGCGTATATGTTGGCTGCCAATACATACACTGCCTACGGTGAAAATGGGTAGGCTGCCTACTCATGAAGGCGGACGCGGTGCGAGGGCACCTCGATGGACTGTTGCTGGCCGTGCTCGAACAGGGCCCGCTGCACGGGTACGCGATCATCGCGGCGGTGCAGCAACGCAGTGGTGGCGTACTCGAACTGCGCACGGGCACGATCTACCCGGCGCTGAACCGGCTGGAGCGGATCGGGCTGCTGAGCAGCAGTTGGCAGTCCGCCGGTGAGCGCCGTCGGCGCTGCTACGAACTCACCGAAGCCGGACGGAGCTCGCTGGCCGGCGAGCGGACGGCATGGAGCGAGTTCACCGCCGCGATCGGCTCGGTCCTCAACCCCGTCACCCCGCCCGGCCTCGCCACATGAACGCCACCGGCCGGCACGCCGACCCCATCCGGGACCACGTGGCGGCCTTGACGGCTGCCCTGTACGGACCTGCCAGGGCCAAGGCCCGGTTGATCGAAGAGATGCGCGGCGGGCTCACGGACACGGCCGAGGCGTACACGGCCGAGGGCATGCCCTACGAACGCGCCGCCGACCGAGCGGTGCGGGAGTTCGGGACGGTCGACGTACTCGTCCCGAGCTGCCAGCAAGAACTGACCACCGCCCAGGCCAGGCACACCGCCCGGGCCGTCGCGCTCACGGCGCCGTTCCTGATCGTCTGCTGGCACCTGGCCCGGACCGCGGATCGCGAACAGGCGTGGCAGTTCTCGCACGCGGCCCAGCTGCTGGCCGCTCACCTGGCCGGGATCGCGGCCGTCGCCGCGCTGCTCGCCGCGGCGACGCTGGCCGCGACCGGCCCCCTCGCCCGCCGGCTGCCGACACCGCACCGGCTGCCCCTCCTGGTCGCCTGGGCCGGCACCACCGCCAGCACCTCCATGGCGGTCACGACCCTCGCGCTCGCCACCGCCTCCGCCCTGGCCACGAACTGGCCCCTGCTCGCCTTCGCCGGTGCCCTCGCAGCCGTATCGCACGCCGCGGTTGCCGCCTCGGCCCGCGCCTGCCGCCGCTGCGCTCGCCTGTCCGTCTGACGGACGCGGCGGCCTGTCCGTCCTGGAGGGCCGACGCCAGTCGGTCATACAAGGCTGACGGGCGCCGGGAACCGGCGGCACCCGCGATCGGGTGAGCGGTTCGCTACCTCCTCGCCATCGGTCGCGTACGTGCGCCACCGTGCCGTGCGGCACCACCGATTCCGGCCACTCCTCACCCGAGGGGATCGGGCCAACACCCCTTGCTTTGCTCCGGATTGCTGCGTCAGGGCCCTTGCGGGCGGCGGAGCGGCACGCTCCAATGGACGCGTTCAATGGAAAGGAAACTTTCCTAACAGAGCTCCACTCCCTGGCTGAGCTGTGCCCGCGCGCCCCTCCACGGCCCTCTGCGCGCTCGGCGTCCGGCACGTCGCAAGAGATCGGAGAACCACATGCGTCTGCGCATTCCCCACCGCATCCCCCGTCAGGAACGGCCACCCAGGCCCACGCACCGCCGTCGGCGCGTCGGTGCGCGGATCGCCCTGGCGACGGCGCTGGCCGCGATTCCCGCCGTCGTGGTCCTCGGCACCGGGCAGGCGGCCGAGGCATCGGGCCTCGACGATCCGGTGAAGAAGGAAATCGCCATGCAGATCGTCTCCACCGCCGAGAACTCGTCCCTGGAGTGGCGCGAACAGTTCGACTACATCGAGGACATCGACGACGGGCGCGGCTACACGGCCGGCATCATCGGCTTCTGCTCCGGCACGCACGACATGCTCGAACTCGTCGAGTACTACACGGATCAGGTGCCGGACAACCCGCTGGCCGAGTACCTCCCCGCGCTCCGCGAGGTCGACGGGAGCGACTCCCACGAGGGCCTCGACCCCGGCTTCACGGCCGCCTGGGAGGAAGCCGCGGCCACCGAGGAGTTCCGGGCGGCCCAGGAACACGAGCGCGACCGCGTCTACTTCGGCCCGTCGGTGACACGGGCCAAGAGCGACGGACTGCGGACCCTCGGCCAATTCGCCTACTACGACGCCATCGTGATGCATGGTCAGGAAGGCTTCGACAGCATCCGCGAGGAGGCCATGAACGAGGCAGCCCCGCCTGCCGACGGCGGTGACGAGACCGAGTACCTCGACGCCTTCCTCGACGCCCGCGTCGTGGAGATGAAGAAGGAGGCGGCCCACGAGGACACCAGCCGTGTCGACACCGCTCAGCGGGTCTTCCTGAGGAACGGCAACCTCGACCTCAACACCCCCCTCGCCTGGTCCGTGTACGGGGAGAACTTCCGCATCGACAAGGACCCGGTGCCCGGCCCGGGGCCGACGGACCCGCCCGCCGGCGAGACGCTGATATCGCGGGGCAAGCCGGTCACCGCCTCGTCCTCCGAGGACTCGACCCTCGCCCCCGCCAAGGCCGTCGACGGCGTCGCGTCCACGCGTTGGGCCAGCGCCGAGGGTGTGGATCCCCAGTGGCTTCGGGTCGACCTCGGCGCGGGGGCGGAGATCTCCCGGGTCGAGCTGACATGGGAGGCCGCCTACGCGAAGCAGTACCGGCTGGAGGTCTCGGCGAACGGTACCGACTGGACCCGCCTGGCCGCGGAGACCGCGGGCAACGGCGGCACCGACACCTGGACGGGACTCACGGGGGAGGGCCGGTACCTGCGGATGTACGGCACCGCGCGCGGCACCGCGTGGGGCTACTCGCTGTGGGAGATCGAGGTCTACGGCAGCACCGGCGGCACCACGCCCCCGAATCCGACCGACCCGCCCGCGAGCGGCGCGTTCAGCGTGGTCGGGGCCGGTGACATCGCCGACCAGTGCAATCAGAGCGACTCCGGGTGCCAGCACTTCAAGACCGCCGCGCGTGCGATGGCGATCGACCCGGCGTTCTACATCACCATGGGCGACAACCAGTACGACGACGCCCACATCGAGGACTTCCGCGCCTACTACGACAAGTCGTGGGGGCAGTTCAAGGACAAGACCCACCCCGTGCCCGGCAACCACGAGGCGTACGACGACTGGGACAACCAGGACGAGGTTGCCTACCGGGAGTACTTCGGTGACCGGGCGACTCCCCAGGGCAAGATGTGGTACAGCTACGACTACGGCAACTGGCACTTCATCGCTCTCAACTCCAACCGGTTCGACGAGCGGGAACAGCTCGACTGGCTGAAGGCCGACCTCGCGGCCAACGGCAAGAAGTGCGTCGCCGCCTACTTCCACCACCCGCTGTTCAGCTCCGGAAGCCATGGCAACGACCCCGTGGGCAAGCCGGTCTGGTCGATGCTGCGTGAGGCAGGCACCGAGCTGGTGCTGAGCGGACACGACCACCACTACGAGCGGTTCGCCCCCCAGAACCCGGACGGGGCCGCGGATCCCAACGGCATCGTCGAGGTCCTCGGCGGCATGGGCGGCAAGGACCTCTACGGCCAGGGCGACACCGTGCAGGCCAACAGCCAGAAGCGGATCTGGGACAAGTTCGGTGTGATGCGGCTCGACTTCACCGACACGAGCTTCACCTCCAAGTTCGTCGGTACCGACGGCACGGTCCTGGACACCGGTCCGACGTACAGCTGTCACTGACCCCGTGTTCGTCCGTCGTGGTCGGCTGCCGTGCTCCGGCGGCCGGCCGCGCCGGGCGAACGAAGCCGCCCCGAGCGCCGGTCGTGCAGCCGGAGCTCCGGGTACCGCGCACCAGGAGCGTGTATGTACCTCGCCGCCGGCCGAAGCCGTCCACCGGACGACCCCGCGCCCGCCAGGAACCCATCGGACGGCCCGCGCCCCGCCCGGACCTCCTCACCCGCTCGGCCCGCCGGCCGGAGGCGCCTCGCCGGTACGGTCGTCGCGCTCGGCGCGGTCAGCCTCGTCACCGACATCTCGTCCGAGATGGTCACCGCCGTGCTCCCGCTGTACCTCGTCCTGGGACTGGGACTCAGCCCTCTCCAGTTCGGTTTCCTCGACGGTCTGTACAACGGCGTCACGGCGTTCGTGCGGCTGGCCGGCGGGCACGTGGCCGACCGCTGGCAGCGGCACCGGCTCGTCGCCGGGTCCGGCTACGCCCTCTCCACCGTCTGCAAGCTCGGCCTGCTGCTGGCGGGCAGTTCCACCCCCGCCCTGTCCACGGCCCTGGCGGCCGACCGGGTCGGCAAGGGGGTGCGCACGGCGCCGCGCGACGCCCTGATCTCGTTGAGCTGCGACGAGCGGGACCTCGGCCGCGCCTTCGGTGTGCACCGGGCGATGGACACCACGGGTGCCCTGCTCGGACCGCTCGTCGCCTTCGCCGTCCTGTGGGTGACCGTCGACGCCTACGACGCCGTCTTCGTCGTCAGCTTCTGCTTCGGGCTGCTCGGTGTGCTGATCATGGTCGCGTTCGTCCCCGGCCGCACGGCCGCGCCGGTCCGGGCCTCCGGCACGGTCCCGGCGACGCTCGGGGAGACCCTGCGGCTGTTCCGGGTCGCCGCGTTCCGCCGGATCCTCGCCGCGGCCACGCTGCTCGGCATGGCCGGCGTGGGCGACGGATTCCTCTATCTGGTGCTGCAGAAGCGGCTGGGACTCGACGTGGAGTACTTCCCCCTGCTGCCGCTCGGCAGCGCCGCCGTCTACCTCCTGCTCGCCGTGCCGTTCGGCCGGTTTGCCGACCGGACCGGCCGCCGCGTCCCGTACCTGCTGGGGCATGTCGCGCTGCTCGCGGTGTACGTGGCGCTGTTCTCACCGGTGGCGGGATGGCCGCTCACCGTGCTGGTGCTCGTTCTGCACGGCGCGTTCTACGCGGCGACGGACGGAGTCCTGATGGCCCTCGGCGGGCCCGTCGTGCCCGCCGACCGGCGCGCGGGCGGGTTGGCACTCCTGCAGACCGGACAGGGGCTGGGCCGGCTGGTGGCGTCCGTGCTGTTCGGCGCCGTCTGGACGGTGGGGGGCATGGACACCGCCCTCGTCGTGGCCGCCACGGCACTCGCCGCCGTCCTGCTCGTCGCCCGCGTCCTGCTGCCCAGCGCGCCCTCGCCCGCCGAACCCACCCCCACCACTGTCCCGGAGCCCTGATGACGATGTTCCCGCTCTCCCTGCGCGCGCGGATCACCGCGCTCACGGCGGCCACGGCCGTACTGGCCGCCGTCGCCGTCGGCTACACGGTCGAGGCGGCCGACGGCGAAGACCGGGCGTCCTCGCCTTCGGGCGCCCCGGGCATCACCCTCGACGACGCGCCCGGTCTCTACCACCGTTCGCAGAAGGGCGACGTGTTCTCGACGCCGTACAGCCCCTCCGGCACACGGACCGCCGACCGGACGAAGAGCAGGAGCACCGGTCTGTCCTGCCACCGTTTCCACGCGAGCGGGCGGACGGCCGTCTGTCTCGCGACGGCGCCGGGCATCCCGCAGAAGACGAAGGTGACCGTCCTCGACCGCGACCTGGACAGCCGTCGTACGGTCGTGGTCGGCGGCATCCCCAACCGGGCGCGGGTATCTCCCTCGGGCCGGATGGTCGCGTGGACGCTGTTCGTCAGCGGCGACTCGTACGCCTCCTCGTCGTTCTCGACGCGGAGCGGCATCCTCGACACGCGGACCGGCTATCTGATCAAGAATGTGGAGACCCTCCAGCTGTACCTCGAAGGCCGCCGTTACCACGCGCCGGACGTGAACTTCTGGGGCATCACCTTCGCCGACGACGACAACCGCTTCTACGCGACGGTGTCCACGAAGGGGAAGACGTACCTCGTCGAGGGCGACATGAAGACGTGGAAGGCCCGCACGCTCCGGGAGAACGTCGAATGCCCCTCCCTGTCGCCCGACGGCACCCGCATCGTCTTCAAGAAGCGTGTCCGCAAGGGCACTCGGGACCCGTGGCGGCTCCACGTCCTGGACCTGCGAACCATGCGGGAGACCCCGCTGGCCGAAACGCGCAGCGTCGACGACCAGGCGGCGTGGCTCGACGACTCGACCGTCGCGTACGCCCTCCCCGGCCGCTCCAAGGGCGTGTCGGACGTCTGGACCGTCGGCGCCGACGGCTCACGCGCCGCACCCGCCCTCCTCCTGAGGGACGCCTCGTCGCCCTCCATGGTCCCGGGGTCCACCGGGCCGTAGACGGCCTCCTGCGCAACCCGCCCGGTCGGCTCGCGCAGTGGCGTTCCCGCAGGCGCAGTGTGCGGTATTCCGCAGGGTGAGAACTGCGGAAAGCCCCACCAGGGCGAACGGCCTTCCCCATACCCACGGTGGTCTGCGGTTTCTAGCGTGAAGGGGCACCAGGGCGCCTGCCCCGGTGCCCCTTCACGCCGTCCTGGAGACTCATATGCACCTCACACCCGTGGCTCTGCCTCAGGAACCCGCGGACGGCATCGCGGGCTGGGCCGCCGATCTCGTCGACACCCTGGGCGGCCCGGGTGCCGGCCTGGCCATCGCGCTGGAGAACCTCTTCCCGCCGTTGCCCAGCGAGGTGATCCTGCCGCTGACCGGATTCGCCGCCGGGCAGGGAGTGCTCACGCTGGCCTCGGCGCTGTTCTGGACCACCCTCGGCTCGGTCGTGGGAGCCGTGGCCCTCTACTGGATCGGCATGCTCTTCGGCCGTGAACGCATGCACGCGATCTGGGCGAAGCTGCCGCTGGTGAAGACCTCCGACCTGGAGCGTACGGAGAAGTGGTTCGCGAAGCACGGCACCAAGGCGGTCTTCCTCGGCCGCATGGTGCCGATCTTCCGTAGCCTCATCTCCGTCCCCGCCGGGGTGGAGCGCATGCCCCTGCCCGTATTCCTCATGCTGACCACGCTCGGCAGCCTGATCTGGAACTCTGTCCTGGTGCTCGCCGGTTACTGGTTGGGCGGCCGGTGGACGGAGGTGGAAACCTACGTCGGGATCCTGTCCAAAGCCGTTCTGGCCCTGGTCGTCCTCGCCCTCGCGGCGTATGTGACCGTACGGCTTCGCGGCCGGAACCGGGCCCAGCACCGCCGCACTTCATGACCCACCCGCGCCCTCACGCACGACGGACCCGCCGCCCGCACAGCCTGGGTGATCTTGCTCCGGCTGTGCGGGCGGCACTAGGGTCGGTCCCTGTGCAGGAGGACTCCGCAGGCAGCACCACGCATCGGCTCGCGAGCAGGGGCCGGGACGGCCTCGATGCGGACCGTGCGCCCGTGGTACGGACACCTTCCTGGCCGCGCAGAAGCCTCGGTGCGCTCCTCGGCTGTGCCACGGGCCTGCTCGGCTTCCTGTACTTCCTCCTGGTCGGCACCGCCCTCGGCTCCTTCCTGCTGTGGCCGCTCACCCGGCCCGACGCCCTCGGCGTCCTCCTGGCGGGAGCGCGCCGGCTGGCGGCCCTGGAACGGATCCGCCGGTCCGTCTTCTTCGGCGACCGCTTTCCCGAGCCCTACGCGTCGTCCGGTCCCACGATCCTGCGCTATCTCGCGGTCCGGAGCTACACGGGCCTGCTGAGCGGCGTCGTGATCGGACTGCTGGTCTTCGGCATTGTCCTGGCGGGACTGCTGCTGAGAGGGATGGCCCAAGGGACACTCCGCTGGGACGAGTTGGTGATGCAGCTGCTCCTCGGCAGCGTGCTGCTCTTCCTCGACCTGCAGGGACTCCACTCGCTTTCCGCCCTGGACGCGCGGATCGCCCGCGAGTGCTTCGGCCCCTCCGAACGAGAGCTGTTGCAGCGGCGCATCGACCAACTGGCCACCAGCCGGGCGGCGGTGGTGCAGGCCGTGGACGCCGAACGCAGGCGCGTGGAGCGAGATCTCCACGACGGAGTTCAGCAGCGTCTGGTGGCTCTCGCGATGCTGCTCGGCCGTGCACGCAGGCAGCGCGACCCCGAGCAGGCGGACGCCCTGCTGCGCCAGGCGCACCAGGAATCCCAGGATGTCATCACGGAGCTGCGCGAAGTGGCCTGGCAGGTCTATCCGTCCGCGTTGGACAGTCTGGGACTGGAGGAGGCGCTGGGCGGCGTGTCCGAGCGGTGCAGCATTCCCATTCGTACGGAATTCGATGTGGGCGGGGAACTGCCGCAGCCGGTGGAGACCGCCGCGTACTTCGTCGTGTCGGAGTCCGTGACCAACGCCGCCAAGCACTCCGGTGCCACGGCCATCTCCGTACGGGTCGAGCTCCGCGGCAGGGTGCTGGGAGTGCGGATCGAGGACAACGGCCGAGGTGGCGCACATCCCACGGGCAGTGGGCTGCGCGGCTTGCGCAGCCGGGTGGACGCGCTCGACGGCGCTCTGCACATCGACAGCCCCCCGGGGGGACCGACCACCATAACCGCGGAGCTTCCATGCACGTGATGATTGCCGAGGACTCGACCCTGTTGCGGGAGGGCCTGGTCCGCCTCCTCGTCGAGGAGGGGCATGAGGTCCTGGCCGCGTTCGGTGACGCGGATTCTCTGCTCAAGGAGATGGAGTCGCGGCGACCCGACGTCGTCGTCCTGGACATCCGGATGCCTCCCACGCACACCGACGAGGGACTGCGTGCGGCGCTGGAGATCCGGGAGCGCCGGCCGGAGGTCGGCGTGCTGGTGTTGTCCCAGCACATCGAGCGCAACTACGCGGCCCGACTGCTGGCCTCCGGCGCGGAACGGGTCGGATATCTCCTCAAGGACCGCGTCGGCCAGGTCGAGGAGTTCCTGGACGCGTTGGAGCGCGTTCAGGCGGGTGGTGCCGCCCTCGACCCCGAGGTGGTGCGGCAATTGGTCGTCCGCACCACGCACGGAGACCCGCTGGCCCGCCTCACCCCTCGCGAACGCAGTGTCCTGGAGACCTTGGCGCAGGGGCACACCAACACGGCCATCGCCCAGAAACTGCATATCTCGCTGAGTGCGGTGGAGAAGAACCTCAACAGCATCTTCGACAAGCTGGAACTGTCACACACCACCGGTTACAGCCGGCGGATCCTGGCGGTGCTGAGGTACCTGGAGTCGTAGGGGCATCTCGGGGCCGCCGGCGAGGAGCTGCCTGTCCCCACGTCACACGCTGAAGCGGTCGACGAGCGTCCTCATGGTGGTGAAGGCCGGCTTGGGTGCGTAGTCGTCGGTGGTGAGCCCGAATTGATGGAACAGTCCCGGCTTCGCACTGTCGGCGTCGCGCAGCGCGAAGTGCGTGTAGCCGCTCAGGCCGAGCTGCTGCGAGCGGGCGGCCACGACCCGTACGACGGTCTCGACGACGTCGGCCTGCCGTTGCGGGGACCGGTCGGGACCGGTGGGCCAGCCGTGCTCGGTGATGTGGAGCGGCAGGTGCCCGAGACCGGCGGGTGTCAGCACCGCGTCGCGGTGGTGGCGCAGGAGCCCCTCGACGGCGTCCGCGAGGTCGGACGCGGCCACCGGCCGGAAGACGTCGGGGAAGAAGTCCAGTCCCACGTAGTCCAGATCGGCCACGAAGCGTTCCCCGCCGCGGTGGGTCAGGTCGGTGACGAAGGAGGCGGCCGGGCCGAAGAGGGGCGTGGTGTTGAATCCGACCCGCAGGTGCGTGTGCCCGAGTTCGAGTGCTCGCGCCTTGACGGCGGACACCCCGCGGACGATCGCCTCGTGCACGGCCGGGTAGTAGCCGTCCAGCGTCGGGTTCGACGTGATGTTCGGCTCTTCCGTCACCTGCAAGGTGCTGGTGACCCCGCCGTACTGCTCGACCAGCTCGCGCAGGAAGACGCAGTAGCCGTCGACGTCTCCGGCCGCGGAGCGGTACTGCGCCACCAGGTCCAGTCGGCGCCCGCGGACGGCGTACCGGGCTGCCGCGGCCGGTGTCGCGGTCGCGTGGGGACCGCCGGGCCGGGTGTCGTCGGTGAAGGCGGTGTAGGCGCGCACCAGGAACGGGCGGCCCGGTCGGCCCTGCAGGTGGTCCAGTGCGCGCGACACGCGCGCCGGGTCGTCGGGCGGTCCGTCGGCCAGGCTCCCGGCGTCATCTCCGGTGACGCCGCCGGGGTAGATCCCGAAGAGTATGCCGTCAGGCGCGGTCGGTGGCACGGTTCGATTCCTCTCGGTCGTGTGGTGCCGGGGGAGTCGGAGGCGTCGCCGCCGCGGCCGGCCAGGTCAGGGAGCCACTGCGGATGTCGTCGACGACCGAGGCGATCCAGGTCAGTTCCGCGCGCGCGAGGCACAACGCGTATTCGGCCTCGATGACATGAAGGCGAGGTACGTCCGCCGCCAGGGCGTCGGAGAGGCGCTCCTGATCGGCGTCCGTGCGCTGCTGGAGGCGACCGGCTCGCTCGGTCAGGGCCTCCACCGCGCCGTTGGGCCCGAGCGCGCCGAGGTAGGTCACTGCGCCGAGGAACTGCGAGAACTCTCGTTCCGGGTTACGGATCTGGGAGTCCAGACGTCGTACGAGTTCCTCGTGGCCCTCTTGCGTGAGGGCGTAGACGGTCTTCTCCGGGCGGTTTCCCGAGCGTTGCCGGCCTTGGGAGGCGACCCATCCTGCGGTGGCCAGGGCGCCGACCGTGTTGTAGAGCGTGCCTCGTGTGATCGCGGCCGCGTGGTTGTCGCTGCGCTTCCGCAGCTCGGTGAGCATCTGATGCGGGTGCGAGGACTGCTCCAGCAGGAGGCCCAGCACCGCCAGGACGATCGGGTTGTCGAGAGCGCGACGTGGCATGGTCGAACTCTATCAGTCCAAATAGACTATTGAGGAGACGGCTGCAGGGCGGTGGCCATGCCGCCGCCCTGCAGCGTGCCGGAACCCGACGCCGACCGGGAGCCGGGGCCCGTCGTCACAGCCATCCGGAGCGCTGCGCCTGCAAGGCCATCTGGAAGCGGTTCGCGGCGCCCAGCCGGGCCATCAGGATCTGCAGCCGGCGGAACAGGGTACGGCGGCTGATTCCCATCTCGCGGGCGATGACGTCATCGCTCGCACCGCCCGCGAGGAGCCACAGGAGGCGGCGGTCGGCGGGGGCCAGGCCGCCCGGGCCGGTGGTGCGGCCGTGGAACGGCAACGCGTTCTGCCAGGACTGCTCGAACAGTGCCATGAGTGCGGAGAGCAGGCCGCACGGCTGCACGACCAGCATCGTGTTGTGGACGTCCGCCTCCCTGATCGACAACGACACGAGTGCGAACGCCTCGTCGATGATCACGAGTTTGACCGGCACCGAGGGCAGCACCCGCGCCTGTTCGCCTGCCTTCACGCACGGTTCGATGACGTTCTTCAGATGGCCCGGATACTCGAGCGACTCCCGCGAGTACACGACACGCTGCGTCACACCGCGGGCGAGCGTGGCCAGCGCGTCCTCCGTGGCCCCCGGGAGGGGGAAGTACGGCGGTGACTCGAACTGCCGGATCTGGTCGCGGGCGCTCGCCCACGCCTGACGAACCCTGGGACCGACGGCGTCGCCGGTGACGACCTCGACCAGATGGTCGTTGTACGCGGCGAGCCGCTGGCGCCGGAACGAATCGAAGGCGCCCCCGACCGCGATGCGCGACTCCTCGACCTCGGCGGCCCGGTGCCGGGCGAGGACCTCCAGACCCGCGGTGGGCGGAACCGGGGCCACCACGTCCCCACCCTCGGCGGCACTGGCCAGACCTGCGTCGACCAGTGCGTCGTACGCCGCGGCGAGGTCCGTATCGCCCAGACCGGCCGCGGTTCCGATCGCCCTCAGCGGAGCAGGGGCCAGCTCCAGCAGCGCCAGATAGACCTGGGCCGCCGCGGGATCGATGCCCAGAAGCCGAAGGGCATCGCCGAGTTTCGCGTTCGTCATACCGCCCATTATCGACCGCTCCCGTCGGCGGTGATGGCCGATCTGTGCCAGTGGCACTACTGGGCACCAAGGGCGCCCGGCGGGGGATACCGTCCAGGAGCCGCCGGCGACCGGCGGCGGCGAGGACGCCCGGGCCGTACCGGGAGGGAGCTCGGCCTGTCCGGGCGCTTCCCCCTGCCCCTCGCCGCTGAGGAACTCACCAGAGGAAGGTGTACGACGTGGCGAAAGGCCGAAAGAACGGTCTCTACTCAGGGATCTCCGAGGAACTGTCCGCACTGATGCGGACGGGCTGGGCGGACACCGAGCAGCACGACCTGCGGCTCGACGCACAGGCTCCGTACGCGGCCCACCGCCGCGCCGCGCTCTCCGCGTGCTTCCCCGGCGAGCGCCTCGTGATCCCCTCCGGAAATCTCAAGGTCCGCTCGAACGACGACACCTACTCGTTCCGCCCCTACTCCGGTTATGTGCACATGACCGGAGACCGGGCCCGGGACGGCGCTCTCGTCCTCGAACCCCGAGCCGACGGCGGCCATGACGCCTACTGCTACCAGCTGCCCCGGGACAGCAGGGACAACGACGAGTTCTGGACCGGCACCACGGCAGAGCTGTGGATGGGCCGCCGCCGCTCCCTCGCCGAGGCGGAGCTCGTGCTCGGCCTGCCCTGCCGCGACGTCCGCACCATCGCCGAGGACCTGGCAGCCACCTCCGGTGCCCCGACCCGCATCGTCCGCGGTATCGACCCGTCCCTGGACGCGGCCGTCACCACCGACGAGGAGCGCGACGCCGAGCTGGAAGGGGCGCTCAGCGACCTCCGCCTCGTCAAGGACGAGTGGGAGATCGTCGAGCTCCGCAAGGCCGTGGACTCCACCGTGCGCGGCTTCACCGATGTGATCGGTGAGCTCTCCCGGGCGATCGCGTCCTCCGAGCGATGGATCGAGGGCACGTTCTTCCGTCGCGCCCGTCTTGAGGGCAACTCCGTCGGCTACGGCTCGATCTGCGCCGCGGGCGACCACGCCACGATCATGCACTGGACCGACAACGACGGTCCCGTACAGCCCGGAGACCTGCTCCTGCTCGACGCCGGCGTGGAGACGCACACCCTCTACACCGCGGACGTCACCCGCACGCTGCCGATCAGCGGGACCTTCACGCCCCTGCAGCGCAAGGTGTACGACGCGGTGTACGAGGCCCAGGAGGCCGGCATGGCCGCAGTCAAGCCTGGCGCCGCGTACCGCGACTTCCACGAGGCGTCCCAGCGCCACCTGGCCGCCCGGCTGGTCGAGTGGGGCTTCATCGAGGGCCCGGCCGACCGCGCGTACGAACTCGGTCTCCAGCGCCGCTTCACCATGGCGGGCACCGGCCACATGCTCGGTCTGGACGTCCACGACTGCGCGCAGGCCCGGAACGAGGAGTACGTCGACGGCGTGCTGGAGCCGGGCATGGTGCTCACCGTCGAGCCCGGCCTGTACTTCCAGCCGGACGACCTCACCGTGCCCGAGGAGTGGCGCGGCATCGGTGTCCGTATCGAGGACGACCTGGTCGTCACCGAGGACGGTCACGAGAACCTGTCGGCGGGCCTGCCGCGGTCGTCGGACGAGGTCGAGGCGTGGATGGCCCGGTTCGCGGGCTGAGTAGGCAGAAGCCGACTACGCAGAAGCCCATGCGGTAGCAACAGCAGAGCGAGCACGACGTCGGACCCCCGCGCCTGCGGGGGTCCGATCTGCGTCGCGGGACCTCGCTCCGACGGCGAGGCGTTCCTCCTGGCGGGGAGCCTCACCGGTTCCGCTGCGGATCCTTCACCCGTCCGGGGGAGGAAAGCCGGCCGGCATCGCGTCAACACCCCGGCCTCCGCCGGCGGTGGCGCGGACATTGCGAGGATGGCCGCTCCAGCCTGCCTTGCCGCATCCGGTGTTCAGCACCGGGCAGCCGTGCATTTCCCGCAGGCGTGCTTCTTCAGGAAGGACCCTCACGGTGCTGATCGACCTCGCCGGGAAGACCGCCCTGGTCACCGGATCGACCCAGGGCATCGGAGCGGCCATTGCCAAGGGGCTCGCCCGGGCCGGGGCGCGCGTGGCCGTCAATGGCCGTACGGCCGGCTCGGTCGGCCAGGCCGTGGAGCGGCTGAGCAAGGAGCTCCCCGGGGCCGATTTCCTGGCGGCGCCGGGCGACATTTCCCTGGACGAGGGCGTCGAGCAGGTGGTCGGCGCCGTGCCACAAGCGGACATTCTCATCAACAACCTGGGCATCTTCGGCGCCAAGGGAGCCCTCGACATCAGTGATGACGAATGGCGACGGTACTTCGAGGTGAACGTGCTGTCCGCGGTCCGCATGATCCGCAGATATCTGCCGGGCATGACGGAACGCGGCTGGGGGCGTGTCCAGAACATCGCCAGCGACTCCGCCATCGTCACCCCGGCCGAAATGATCCATTACGGGATGTCGAAAACGGCGCTGCTCGCGGTGTCGCGCGGATTCGCGAAGGAAGTGGCGGGAACCGGAGTCACGGTCAATTCGGTCATCGCGGGTCCCACGCACACCGGCGGAATCGAGGACTTCGTCTATGAGCTGGTGGACCGCGAGCTGCCCTGGGACGAGGCGCAGCGCACGTTCATGCGCGAGCACCGCCCCCAGTCACTCATTCAGCGGCTGATCGAGCCCGAGGAGATCGCCAACATGGTCGTCTATCTCAGCTCGCCCTTCGCGTCCGCCACCACCGGGGGCGCGGTCAGGGTGGACGGCGGATATGTGGACTCGATCCTCCCGTAACGCCGCTTCGCACGGAGCGAACCTGGGGTTCCGGCGAGGAGGTCGACGACGTCCGGGTCGCGGGGGCTGCTCCTCAGCGGCCGAGGGCTTCTCGTCACGAAGGGCCGATTACTTCACGTCCGCGCTCCGGTCTCCACATCGACCGATGGTTCATCATCCGAAGGTGAGGGCGCGTGTCCATGACGCGTAAGAAGACGGCTGCAGGGGAATCGACCGCCATATCGCGCGACGGCACGGAGATCGCGTTCGAAGAGTCGGGAAGCGGGCCCCAGGTGATCCTGGTGTCCTCGGCACTCGCCGACCGCTCCGACGCCAGGAAACTCGCGGGTCTCCTCGCCGAGCGTTTCACGGTCATCAACTACGACCGGCGCGGTCGTGGGGCCAGCTCCGACGGTGCCGCGTACGCGGTGGAACGCGAGATCGAGGACATCGCGGCACTGATCGAGCACGCAGGCGGCTCCGCGT
Source organism: Streptomyces sp. NBC_00234 (assembly GCF_036195325.1). Taxonomy (NCBI): domain Bacteria; kingdom Bacillati; phylum Actinomycetota; class Actinomycetes; order Kitasatosporales; family Streptomycetaceae; genus Streptomyces; species Streptomyces sp. NBC_00234. The sequence goes on from NZ_CP108101.1 coordinate 8,050,376, forward strand.
CGCTCTTCGGCAGTTCCTCCGGCGCCGTTCTCGCGCTGCGCGCCGCCGCGGCGGGCCTGAAGGTCGACCGACTCGCGCTCTACGAGCCGCCGTTCGCCGTCGCCGACGCCGACTTCGGTCCTCCGGCAGGCTTCGCGGACCGCATCGACCGCCTCCTCGCCGAGGGCAAGCGCAGCGAGGCGGTGAAGGCGTTCATGGTCGAGGCACAGGGCATGCCCGCGCCCCTGGTCGCGATGATGAGGCTGATGCCCGGCGTCTGGTCGAACCTCAAGGGCCTGGCCCACACACTGGCGTACGACATCGCCGTGATGGGCGACACGCAGCAGGGCAAGCCGCTCAGCCCGGACCCCTGGTCCGCGGCGAAGGCACCGACGCTGGTCCTCACCGGTTCCAAGAGCCCGGCCGGTTTCCAGAGGGCCGCGCAGGCGCTGGCCGAGGTACTCCCCGAAGCCGACCACCGCACGCTGCGCGGCCTCAACCACGGAGCGGTTGTCATGGCACCCAAGAAGATCGCACCCGATCTCGTCGAATTCCTGCGGGGCTGAGTTCCGGGGGTGGTGGGGGAGTGGCTCCTCCGCCCCCGTCCCGTCGGACCGTCAGAGCGGCCAACTCCACTTGCTGAGCGCGCGTTTCCTCGGCAGCGTACGAGCGGCGCGCCCACCTGAGGGCGCCGACAGTCTCGGCCACTCATATCGCCGAATTGTCACTTGCTGCCCTTGGTGAACTGAATAGCCCGGCGTGGAGCTCCTGTTCATCAGCATGAGATGCCGAAGTGCCACTTACGTACGCTGCTGTTCGCTGAGAATCACCGCCTGACACGCCCCACTCTGTGGCAGCGCACCACCTATGGGGTGCGCTGCCACAACACGTCCACCTTCGGCATCCATGCAGGTAAAGGGAAGATCAACTCGGCCTCTCCGTGCGTGTGTTCGCGTTAGCGTGCGCCTGTCCCCGCGGTGCCCGAAGTGGCACCGGGGCAACCAGGAATAGACACGGCAATTCGTGCTGCGCTTGATGCGGCGCGGAGAAGAAATATCCGAGGTGATGTGCGTGCACGGCATACGTAGATGGGGGCCGGCGGCGGCTGCTCTGACGCTGCTGGCGGGAGCCTTTCAGGGAATTGAGGCGTCGCCGGCAGCCGCAGCAGACTGCTGGCGAGCGACTTGTTCGGACAAGGACCCCATTCAGATGGGATGCGACGACGACGCCGAGCTTCTTCAGCAGGTGACCAATTCGGATGAGTCGGTCCAAGTACGGCTGATGTGGTCCCCGCAATGTCAGGGGGTATGGGCGAAGGTTTCACGCGATCTCGACACGTCGCCCGACTACGTGTACCTGACGTTGTGGACGACACGTGATCCCGACGGCGGTATCCAGCGCTACGACACGGCGGGCCTTCTCGGCGACGGCGTGGCAGGCGCCTACACCAAGATGCAGAACTGGAAGGCCACGACGGCGAAGGCGTGCTGGAACGACGTCAATGCCCAGTACGACCCCGAACCGATGAAATACATCATCAACGACCCCAACGTCACGACGGACAAACCGGTCGACGCGAGCCTCCCGATCATTCACGGCTTTTGTACGGACTGGCTGTAAGGAAGATCATGCGCACAAGACGCCTCAGAAGATACTTCTCCATCAACCCGCTCATAGCCATGAGTGTCGTGGCGGCATCCGCCGCTCTGGTCCCGCTGACTTCCGCGGACACCACGGTGGCCTCGACCGCCGCGGACGGCACGACGCCGCGCCTGTTCGCCACACCCAGCAAGGACCTGGGATCGGGATACGCCTCTTCGGCTGACGCGATCGTGCAGGCCACCGGCGACGCCGAGGGACTGCACATCCTCGCGGCGAGGGAGAGCGACGGGTTCTCCTTCTACGAGATCGCCCGCCTCAACCGCAAGCAGCTGTCCGAGGTCGGCCCGTGGACGGGCTACGTCTGCACCACGGGGTCAGGGAACTACGCGGCGGCGGTCTACGCCCCGTCGGCCTGGTCCAACGAGCCCGGCGCGTACGAGAACGGCGCGTTCGCCGCGGTGATCCGTCTCTCCGACGGCAAGGTCACCGAGGTTCCCGACCGGGTGCAACTGGCGTACTTCACGCCGGGCTGCGGAGCGGGCGACGAGGTGGCGTTCACCTCCAGTTCGGCCACCGACACGTCCGCCGGTTCGACGACGGTGACATCCGTCGACGCGGCCACGGGATCGGTGTCCTCCCGCCGCACGGTCGACGGCTACCTCACGCACGTCACGCCCACGCAGAACGGGACCGTCGGCGTGCTCGCCGGCAACCTCGTCGACCTGAAGGGCAACGGCAAGAAGCTGTCCGCCCGCAAGCTCGCAGCGGTGCCCGGCCCGATGTTCGCGCTGACCGCGTCGAAGAACGGCACGGTGGACGTCGGCACCGTCGACGGCAAGAGCAGCGTCATCTCCCGCTTCGACGGCAAGAAGTTCACCGAACTGGGCCGCGCCCCGAAGGGGGAGGTCAAGCTCCTCCCCGTGGCCGGCGGCGACGCGGTTGTCGGAGACGTGAAGGGAATCGACACCAGCACCGCCCCGGGCCTTTCCAAGCACGCGGTGGACGGCCGCGTGGCCGGGATCTCCCGTCACGGTCACCTGGTGACCAACTCGGTGTTCTCGGAGCAGATGAAGGGCATCACCACGAGCATCGGCTCGCCCTCGGAGAAGGGCGTCGGATCGCTGACCATCGAGGCGACCGCGCTCAAGACCGGTGCGAAGGCCACCAAGCTCGTGGACGCCGACCTCAAGCGGCCGAAGCCCGACTCCTCGCTGCCCGTCGACCCGGCCGCGTACACCGTGGCCGGTGACGACGACGACGATCCTGCCACCTGCGGTGAGGGCATGCCGGAAACGCAGTGCCTGTCCGGGTCCGGTGCGCCCGTGTACGGCAAGGTCGGGGAGATGGAGAGCCCCTGCATCGTCAAGCGCAACGACCCCAAGCGCCAGGCGCTCCAGGCCAGCGCGAACATGGTCGAGTGGGCGGTCGACCAGGCCGTCCACGGCGAGCTGACGGTGTCCCGGCCGAAGGACTGGCACGACACCGGCCTTGCCGCCTACACGCCGCAGGGCCTGTTCCCCAAGCCGTTGCTGAGCGGCGGAGGTGAGATTCCCGCACAGGTCATGCTGGGCATCATGGCCCAGGAGTCCAACTTCAAGCAGGCGTCCTGGCACTCCATGAACGGCGACTCGGGCAACGTCACCAAGTCCGACTGGTACGGCAACGAGAACGGCATCCACGGCTACCCCAACCGGGCCAAGGCGGACTGCGGTTACGGCATCGCCCAGGTGACCACCGGCATGTCCGAGGAGCACGCCGAGCAGTTCGACACCTTGCGCGCCGGCGCCGTCACCACCGACTACGCCGCGAACATCGCCGCAGGGCTCGGCATCCTGGCCGAGAAGTGGAACCAGCTCAAGGCGCTGGGCATGAACACCAACAACGGCAGCCCGGCCTACATCGAGAACTGGTACATGGCGCTCTGGGGCTACAACTCCGGCGTCTACACCTCCGGCTCCGTCGGCCTGGGCTTCTTCAACAACCCGATCAACCCGCGCTACCCCGCCGACCGGCAGCCGTTCCTGCGCTACAGCTACAACGACGCCTCCCACCCCGGCGACTGGAACTACTCGGAAAAGATCTTCGGCTGGGCGGAAGTCCCACAGATGACCTGGGACGCCGAAGAGTCCTACTCCGAGCCGACCATGCCGCTCGGCATCGTCAAGGCCCCGCCGCGCACCCTGTTCTGCAACCCGTCCATCAACGCGTGCGACGCGGCCGCGGCCGACCCGTGCCCGAGCTGGGACGCGGCCTGCTACTGGAGCGGCAGCGTGGACTGGATGGGCCCGCAGAGCACCGGCAACTCCAGCACCGAGAATCTCAGCTACTCGCTCGGCTCGGGAGAACCCGAACTCCAGAGCAAGTACGGTCACGGCCCGTGCATCGACCACCCGAGCGTCTACACCAACGCCATCATCGTCGATGACCTCGGAGAGCACGAGGACACCTACGACTGCGGGGACTTCGAGGCGGCCGACGACGGCAAGTTCACCCTCCAGGCCGGTGACAGCATCACCACGCTGAGGGACGACGGCACCTTCCGCGCCACCCCCTACATCGCGCCCATCGACCTTCACCAGCTCGGCGCCGGGTACGACCACCACGTCTACTTCACGCACAGCTACGAATACACCGAGCCCTTCCACCGGGTCACCGGCCGGTGGCAGGTCAACCAGAAGAAGCTCCCCTCCGGAGACCAGCCCGGCCAGCGCTACAAGGTCTATCTCCACCTGCCCAGCCACGGCGCGGAAGCGGTCGTCCGGTACGACTTCATCCCGGGCGACAACACGAGCGGCGCCAAACCCGACTACTGCAATGTCAACCAGGGAACCCGCAGCGCGGGCAAGGACACCTGGTTCGAGATGGGCACCTTCAGCTTCTGGAAGGGTGGCCGGATCGAGGCGGACAACATCCACAAGGGCGGCACCGGAGACGACAACGTGGTGTTCGACGCGATCGCCTTCGTTCCGTTCAACTCCGCCGATCCGGGCGCGTGCGCCCTCGTCGACGGTGGCCTGTGATACGCGCCGCCATCCGCGTTCCCGCCGTGCTGATGACCGTCGTCATCGGCATGGCGGGAGCCGCCTCCTGCAGCCAGAACAGCCCCGGAACGGCAGCGTCGGAGAGTCCGAAGGCAGCAGTGCCTGATCCGTCGGCGTCGGCGTCCAAGACACGGACGGCGCCGCGTGCAGCCGATCTGCCGAAGCACGCGGTATCCGGCGACAAGCGGCCCGCTTTCGGTGAGGTGGACACGATGGCCACCGGATACACAGGGAAGGAATTCCTCGCCGGGCTCGCGAAGGACTGGAAGCTGAAGCTGGACGAGCCCGTCGAGCAGGAGATGCCCGACGGGGAAAAGAGGACGTACGTCCACGGGCGCGGCGGAAGCGGCGTCACGATTTCGGCTGGGTACGCCGATCACGAGGACATGTCGTCTCTTCTGTGCAAGACCGGCGCGAACCAATCCGATGGTCCGGGCTTCCTTGCCGCCTGTACTGGACTGGACGTGGCGGGAGTCGATCACGGCAAGGCGTCTTCGTGGCTCGAGCAGGCGAAGAAGGAGACCGATGCCCTGTACGAGAAGAAGGTCGCCGAAACCGGCAACAAGAAGGAGTACGTCGTCAGCGGGGTGTTCGTCTCGGGGCCGGTCGTGATGGTTCTGCACCGGGCGTACGACACGTACTCGCTGAGAATTCTCGGAGGCGCGGTGGCGTAGAGCCGTAGCCGGCTTCCGGTCGCGAAGGTCCCTGCCGGCTACGGCAGGGACCTTCGCTCTGCGAGCGATGGTCTGCCCCTGGAGCGCCTTGACGGGCCATCCGCTGTACAGGGGTCAGCAGAGGAACTTTGCGGTCTTTTCCTTGTACTCCTGCATTTCACCTGCCTCGTAACCCGCTTCCTTCAGGCTCTGCATGAGTGCCGCCGTGTCGCCGCACAGGCGGGGGCGCTGCTCGTTCACATAGGACTTCACGCCTTCAGCGGGCAGTTGTTCCCACGTCTGCTTGATTTCCTTGTTCTTTTCATGGGCGTAGGAGAACTCGACCCATTCTTTCTCCCGGTCGGTCAGCTTCGACGTGTTGACGGACGTGCTGCTTCCCCCGCATGAAGCGACCATGAGAGTGCATGCCATGACGAGAAATATGCGCGCTTTCTTCACAATGCTCTCTTCCGAGTGGATTCCAGAGGCGCATTGTACTGCATGTACGCGACAATCACTTGAAAGGAAACGTCCTGATTTGCGCTTGATTGGGCGCGCTGTACGTGCTCCTTTTGACGCTTCTTCAATTCGGTAGTGAGGCTTGGCTGCTGAGAGGTCCGGCTCTCGCTCGCTGATGGGTTCAGCGTTCGCGAGCATTGATCCCATGTCGAGAACGAGTCGTGCCTCGTCATGCAGGACATCGAGGGCAACGAGTTCTGCCTCGACTGTGACCGCGAACGTGGCGCCTTCGGTCTTTCGCCCGGATCATGCCGGCCCCCGCGAGCCCGGCATGATCCAGAGGAGAGCGCCTAAGCCAGGGGCGGGTCGAAAAGGTCCAGCTCGGCCTGCGTCGGGGCCTCGAACTGACTCTGCGAACTTCTGAGCAGTTCGTTCGTCAGCACGACCGAACCCGGTTCCTGGTTCCGCAGAGCGATACGCCGCTCCAGCTCTTCCATCGGCACGTCGAGGTAGCGCAGTTCGACATCGGCTCCGAGCCCTCGGGCGCGGAGCCGCTTCTCGTCACGTTCAGACCTTTCCCAGAAGCCGTTCTCCAGGATCACGACGACTCCGGCAGCAAGCAGAGCCTGGGCGTGTCGCCACAGGCTTTGTTCGACCCGGTCCCGAGCCGCACCGTCGAAGAGGTCGAAGCCCAGCTCCGTGAGCCACTCGTCCGGGCAGAGGCGGACCGCGGACAGCTCGTACTCCAGAGTCCTTGCCACCGTGGTCTTCCCCGCACCGGGAAGACCGCACACGAGAACCAACCTTGGCCGTCGGTCGACCATGATCACCTGCCCTTCATCGAATCCTTGCGGAAATCATCGCTCCTGCCCGTGCCATCCCGGCTCACCGAACAGGCGACCCTCAGGGCGAGCGGACAGACGGAGCATGACAACGCCGACCCGTGTCCGGCGACATGCACGGCCTGCTCAACGGGACTCTCCGGAGGAGTCCCGGTACAGGTCCCGGACCTCGGGGCACTGCTGGAAGCCGGCCGACGTGTAGGCGGCGACGGCGCCGACATTGGCGCTCGGGGTGCAGACGATCGCGCTCGAGGAGCCCAGCTCCTGGAGTGCGGACGCCGCAGCGACGCTGATCGCTTTGCCGTAGCCGTGAAGGCGGTGTTCGGGGTGCACGCCCATCGGTTCGAGCAACCCGGGCCTGCCCGGACCGGCCGACCACACCGTCACCGCCGCCACGGCGCTGCCCTGGTCGTCGTACGCGACCAGACACCGGGCGTCGGTGTACGGCAATCCGGTCGCCATCGCGTGCCAGCCCTCGTCCGTGAAGCGCGACCCGTCGAACGCTGCCCGATGTACGGAGACGAACACGTGGGCCTGTTCCGGGCCGACCACCTCGATCCGTACACCTGGGTCATTCACCGGCTCGGTGAGGTCGCGGCGCAGCGGCGTCCACGGTTCGTCGGTGTTCCAGCCGTCCTCGACCAGCAGCTCCTGGACCAGTGCACCCGTCGGCGCCTCGATGTTCGCCCTCCCCTCGGGCAGCACGCCGCGCTCCGGGTCGGTCACGTCCTCGACCAGCTGCTGAGCCAGTTCCTCCTCCCGCAGAGCGTGTGGCGCGATCGTCAGCCTCAACAACCCGGGACCGTCCAGCAGCCCGACGGCGAGCATCTCTCCGTCCCGACTCCACGTCCTGACCGCCGCGGCGGTCGCGTCCGCACCTGCCCGCCAGAACCAGCCGAGGTCCCCCGGATGCAGTTGCATCGGCGCCCCGTCGTCCTGCCACTCCCGCAGCACGCTCACAGCCTTGCTCAGCCCGTCGACTCCCGGCTTGCTCAACACCATCGCCATGCCCTCGATCACACACCACGGCACGCACCGCCCGCATCCGGTTTCCGACCCCGGTCGGCGTGGTGCGGCGCGGCCGAAGCCTCGGGCGTGACCCGTGACTTGTGACCCGTACCCCGCGCTGTCGTCGGGGCGCGGCGCGTGAGCGGGTCAACCTGTTTCGCCGGGCAGGTCCCGTACGCCCGCGCGCTGATCGATCCAGGCCCGCGCCGCCGTGATGCCGGACGGTGTCGGGGCAGGGCGAACCTGGTCCGGATAGCGGATCAGGCAGTGCTCGCGGGCTGCCAGGAGCCCGACGGCCCGCGCCTCGGGCGACAGTTCGGGGTGATCCGCGACGACCTGCGCGCGCTGCCACCAGCCCCAGTTGCGCTGGTCGATGGAGTAGTGCCACAACGGCTGGGCCGGGTCCGCCACTCCGATCAGCACCCGGTTCAGGACGTACCCGCGGACCGCCGACTCGCTCAGCAGGCGGTCGGCCACCAGCAGCGGAGGCGTCTTGTCGAGCCTGGCACGCATCAGGACCCAGGTCATCAGATGGCCCTCGTCGTGGGCTCCGGAAGCGATGAACTCCCACAGCTCGCCGGCCTTGGCCTCGTCCGGGGCGCCGAGGTGGGTCAGAAGCCGCAGCTTGTTCTTCCAGACGGGCCGCGGCTTCGCCCACCAGGCCACCAGCTCCGTGGCGACGGGGTGGCCGAGGTCGAGCGCCAGGCAGGTGAGGGTCACCAGCGGGTGGCGCCACTCGGTGTACGTGGTCCGGTACTGCTTGGTCAGGTCCTTCTTCCAGCGCGCCAGAAGCGCCTCCACCTCGGCCTCGGTCGCCGCGCCGTGGGCGTAGAGGAGTTCGAGACAGAAGGCGACTCCCTGCATGCCGGTCTCCTCGTCGGCCACCTGGGTCCGCAGCCAGCCGATGTCGGCGTCGGTGAGCGCGCGGTAGCGGCTCCAGACGTCGCACAACGCGCCCTCGCGGACGGTCAGGTCGGGGCCTCTGCCGGCCAACAGGCCGTCGCGGACGCTCTCGTACCGGTCGGCGGCGGCCAGCGCGTCCGTCGCGGCGGTGCCGGTGAGATCGCCGTAGGCCGGGCCGAGACGTACGGCTTCCTCCCGCACATGCGCGACCAGGTCGCGGGCCGCGTCCGCAGCCGCCACACGCAGCGGGTGCGACAGGCGCTCGTCGCTGGTGAAGCGGACGGCCGTGAGCGCTGCGAAGCTCTGGCGGGCGCTGCGATCCGCCCCCGAGTACTCCCTCCACTCGTTTGTGGTTGCCGCGCTGAGTGCGGCGAAGAGGGCTCGAATCGATCGCTGCGGGGCACGTTGTCCGACCAGTTCCGCGGCGAGCGTGTTCGCGGCCCGTACCCGGTCGGGCTCGCGGGTCGACGTATGCACCGTCAGCCACGCGCTGATCGCGGCACCGTCGCCGGTGAGCGCCAGGGGGCGTACGGCGGTGAGGCCCCGCTCGGAGGGAACCTGGCCGATGACCCGTGCGGCACGGGATCCGACGGCGGCGGCGACGTCCCCGACGAGGGCGTGGTCGTGACGGAGCATCGCGTGCAGCAGCGGCTGCCATCCCACCCACTCGGCGAGCCGCCCCGCGTACTCCTCCCGCCACCGGGGCAGCAGCCGTGCCACCTCGTCGTGTGTGAGCGCGTCCCGGTGCTCCAGCGAGGTGGCGAATCCCGCGACGGCGGACATGGTCACCGGTTCGCGCAGCCGGTCGTGGAGCCAGGCGGCCTCGATGTCGGTCAGCGCCCGGTACCGGTGAGGCTGCCTGCTGCGATCGATCGGGGTGTCGAGCTGCTGGAGGAACTGGCGGACGCCGGCCGGGTCCCCGGGGCCGGGCAGCCCGGTGTCGTCCCGGTGGGTGATCCGGTCCAGCCGGAAGGCGCCCTGCGGGCCGCCGTCGACGACCTGGTAGCCCTCCGGGCCGCATCCGAGGCCGGCGGCTACGGTGGCGTGGTCACCGCCCCAGTGGAGCATCAGTTCGCGGGTGAGGGCGCCGGATCCGTCGAAGGCGCTGTGCGCCTGCCAGTGCCAGTACGCGAACGAGGTGTCCGCTCCGAGCCCCTGTGCGGCGAACAGCTCGGCCGCATCCCCATGACCGTCGGTCTGGGTGTAGCGGTTCCGGGTCGGAGGGGGGAGGGCGACGAAACCGTCGCCGCCCAGCCTCCGCCACCAGGCTTTCACCTGGGTGAGATCCGAGCGTCTCCGTGCTGGAGTCGTCCTGCGCGGGGCCGGATGCCGACCGGTCATGTGAGGTCCTCCTCGGCGAGGTTCCGCGCCCGGCCCCGCCTACCGGCCCGGTGCGTATGAGATGTGTGCGTGCCTTTGCCCCGCCCTGTCACGGAGGCAGGCTGTCGCTGTTGCTCCGGAGGGCATCATCGTGCGGGGTGCGGGCGGGATCCGGACTGCCGGCCGGCGTCCGGGGGTGGTGCCCTCCACGCACCGGTGTCGGCGAGGAGGCTGAAGGTCAGGCGGTGTCCATCTGCTGATGGCGCTCCTGCATCCGGGCAATGACGCGCTCCCGGCCCAGCTGCTTGGCCTGACGGAGTTTCGCTTCCGCGAGCAGCACCGGAATCCAGAACAACCAGCCCCACAGACTGAAGTCCACCACCCCGCCCCACACCAGGGCCTTGTTCACGCCGAACGACAGAGCGAATGTCAGTACGTACGCTGCGACCCGATGGGCCAGAAGCAGGCGCAGTGGTGCGTTCAGCGGCCCCTGCAGAAGCTCGACCGCCGCCGCCAGTTCGGCGGCCTGGAGGTCCTCTTCGGCCGCCCCGGCGGGCTCGCCGAGGGCGGCACGACGGAGCGCGTCGGAGACCAGCACGCTCTGTTCCGCAACGGCGGCCTGCTGAGCCTGTCCTTGGAGGGCGCCCGTCTTGAGCTCGTCCCAGTAACCGCGACCCGCCCAGCCCGTCGCGTCTTCGACGCGCCGGCGTTCCTCCGACCCGGCCGGCGCCAACTCGTCGATCCTCGCCTGGAGGCCCGCCGCACGGTTCGAACGACCGGGGTACGTAAAGGAGTCGGCGCGAAGGCACAACTCCAGATACGACACCAAGAGCCCGAGATCGTCCTGCGCCAGCGCGAGGCCCTTGCGGTACGCGGTCTCGGCCCCGGCGTCGTGGTCGTCCTCGTCCTCCGCGGCATGGGCCTGTCCGAGCCAGCGGAAGAGAACGGGATCCGGCCCGACCTCCGCAAGTCCCGCCTCCGCCGTCGTTCTGACAGCGGCGTAGCCACCCACCTCGAAAAGCTCGGAGCATCGCTCCACGTACTGCTGCTGTGACACGTCCCCACCCCAGTTGTCCGAACAATCACCCTGCGTAGAACTCGGTGCCGCTGTCAATGGCTGCTGGATCACCATGTGCAGGTCAACCGCGTGCGGGTGTGCCTCGGCGGGCGATCGCCGATCCGGCCACGAAGGACCGGACGAGGTACTGCGACTTCCTTGCCGAACTGCTACCGAGCCGTTCCGCAGCGCTCGCGGAGGAGCTCGACACCGTCGCCTTCCAGGTCGTCGACATATACCTCGCGCCCGGTCATGGCCATCGTCAGGGCCACGGTGCTACCGGACACCAGCGCCCCGGATCCGGTCTCGAAAGGGCCGTCATCCGCGACGAGTCGTAGATCGCCGATGCGTCCCTTGGCAAGGACCACGAGATCCGATCCCTGGTAGTACTCAGCCACCCGTGTGACCGTCTCGATCGGGTAGTCGCGGTGGATGCCCAGCGGGCGCCGGATGTCTTCTGCATGCACGATCGTCTCGCCGAGCATGGCGACGGCCGGGAGGGGAGGCTTGGTTCTGCTGGGGACAACGCGCCGGAACCGTTCAAGTGTCTCGGCCGGATTCGCCCCGAGCTGTTCGGCCAGCCGCATTGCTACCTGCTTGTCGAAGTCGAATCGGCAGCGGATCACACCCGCCATCCAGCGCACCGGGTTGAGGCTCGCCGCCGCAGTGAGATGTGCCAGCACCTCACGCACCGTCAATCCACTGCACAGTGACGGCGTCGCCCATTGAACGTCCGACGTATCCGCAAGATCGGCTACCAACGCCGCTCGCTCAGCATGGATGAGCGGCCATACCGGGGCCTCCGGGCTGCGATCGGCTGCCGGCTTCGAACCAGTCATGTGGACGATCCTCCTCCTGCGAGTTGTGCCCTGCACCGCCCCGGAGCACAGGGGTGGCCGGCAGAGCATTCGATGAAGAGACTCTCGCCCTCGAACAAGGTCATCGCCCAGCGACACTCCTTCCTGGGCGCCCGGACCGGGGTCGCGCGGACGTCGGAGTGGGCACACAGAGCCGACGGCAGATCCTGGTGCTGGTCGTGCATGATTTCCGGCTACCCCCGCCAACAACGCTGCAGGTCCGGCGGGGTATTCTGGCATCCCATGGCAATGAGCACAGCCCTGTGGTCCTTCGCCCTCGTTGTAGGGCTTCTTACTCTGACTCCCGGTCTCGACACCGCGCTGATCCTGCGCACGTCGGCCCTCGGCCGGCGCAGGAGAGCCTGGGGCGTCGTCCTGGGAATCCAGACCGGCACCCTGCTGTGGGGAGCGTTCACCTCACTCGGAGTGACCGCACTTCTCACCGCTTCCCACCTGGCCTACACGGCGTTGCGCTGGATCGGGGCCGGCTACCTGATCTGGATGGGGGCCCGCATGCTCCGGGACACCTTCCGGGGCCTGCCCGCGTCGGACCTGGACGATTCTGTCCTGACGGCCGACGCGGACTCGGTCAGCAGCGGCTGGCGGCAGGGAACGCTCACCAACCTCCTGAACCCGAAGATGGGCGCCTTCTACGTCGCGGTCCTGCCCCAGTTCATCCCTCCGGGCGTACCCCACTTCACGATGGGTCTCCTGCTCACCACGGTGCACATCCTCACCGGTCTGCTCTGGTCGGCCGTCCTCATCGGCTTCGCCCGCGTCCTGCATGGCTGGCTCCGCAAACCCCAGGCGCGCCGCTTGCTCGACCGGATCACCGGCACGGTCATCGGCGTCTTCGGCATCAGACTGGCACTCGGCAACTGACCCTCCGGGTGCCCGGTTCCGGCGGCCTGCTCAGCTGTCCGTCCGTTCGTCCGCCCGCACGCACGTCCGGTCGTGGGCTACGGGCGGGGTGAGTGTGCCGGTCATGCGGCGGGCCGCGTCCCGAGTGCCTGTGCCAATCGGGCACTTTGCTCCCGGGTGATGCCCTGGGCGAGGTGTGTCTCGCACCGCGGACTCATGACACCGTCGCAGTGCAGGATTCCCTGGAACACCTCCGGGTCGTCCGAGAGCGGAGAGACGGCAGGGAGCGTCCATGCAGCCGGTTCCCACAGGGGGTGGTCGGCGAGGAGCGCTTCCGCGAGGTGCGGCGCCAGCGCCGAGCTGACGCCGGCACGCAGGAGCGCGTCGCCGACGACCCCTGCGGCTTCCTCGGGCAGGTCCTGGTCGCCGAGAGCCGGCAGCAAGAGGAGCAGCCGTGCGTAAGCGGCGTGGACTCCCGGGGCTGTGAGGTCGGGCGTGCGGGCGATGTGGTGGAGCTCCCGCCAGGAGAGCCCCGGCCCGGCCTGGTGCCCGCTGACGGTGGCCAGGTGGCCGTACCGTCTCCACTCGGGGTGGGTGATGAAGTACTCCGTCGCCGGATCCTCGGGGATGTTGCACCCGAGGACCACTGCGGTGTGGCCGCCTGCGAACGGGATCCGGAATGCGGGCCAGCGGTCCTCGTCGCTCAGCGCATCGCAGGCCGCGTCGGCATCGGCCCCGTCGACACCGAACCATCCCTGCGTGGCGTCGTACTCCTCCGTCTCGCTCAGCCACATCAGGTAGGCATCCCAGAACCCCGGAAGTGCCAGCAGTTCCTCGCCCGCGACAACAGGTGCCTTCTCAAATCCCTCTATCACCATCGGCCCAGGCTCTCACCCGCCTATGACAGCCCGAGTGCGGCATGGAGTGGCCCCTCGCGCCGAAGCACCGTCACAGGCTTCCCGAACTGCAGCGGGCTGAGCCCGGTGAACGGGGCTCTCCAGGACGGCTCCGACGCCGTGATCACACCAGCCACGGCGAGATCGTCTCGCCTTGATCGCGCTGTGGGTCCCGCCAACCTCTGGCGGGATATATCTCGGTCGCCAGGACGGTTTCGGCATGAGAGCCTCACGCCCGTGGCTACTGAAACCGAGGTAGGAGAGCGGTTGCACCAGCGCGGCTGGCGGACGGCATTCACGGTCGCTGAAAGGGTGAACGCGTGGGCCGCCCTGGTGACCGCCATCGAGCGCGGCTACGGCGACGACATCTACGAGTACACCAACGACCTCTACTGCCGAAACTGGCTCCACGAGGCTTGGCTTCTCCTGGACGAACACATCGTCCAGCTCTGGACCCTGCAGATCAAGGCACTGGACGACCGGTACAAGGCCGCGACCTTCGACGACGATGGCCAAGCACTCGACCAGTTTCACAGGCTGCCTGGCCTCGACCTGTGGTGGTGGCGGCGACACCCTCGCATCCTCACTGGAGACCTCGGGCGTTCGCTTCGTTCGGCCGGTGCCATCGGCGCCGAAGTGGACACAGCATGACCCTCAGCCTTGTGGGATCAAGGAACATCTCTCAGCGCTCGCCGGTCGAGCCGGGGCCCGCAGAATCACTCCACGGAATGTGAGCCAGAACCCGGGAATGGGCTTCGGCTCACCATTTGTGCACCTTGCCGACATGGCAATTCCGTGCGCTGAATCAAGCCCAGGTCGGCTGCGGTGCCGACGGGATTCGAACCCGCGGACAGGTAGGAGCAGGCCCGCCCCGTCTCCGTCAGTCGCCGTGAGAGGGACCTCGCCCACGGCGATCGCAATGGGCCGCTCTGCCACGGCACCGCAACCTGCGGGTCTGCGCGCAGCCCCGCTCCGACTCAGGGTAGAGACATCGCCCTCCGCGGACGAGTCCTTATAGGACCCCGGCAACTGCTGCTGCGTGACCACAGGGTTGGTGCCAGAACCCGCGTTCTGACGGCGCTGCGGTACCTGCCAGGGCGGCACCGGCACTCAGCGCCCTCGCCGCCATGACGCGTGGGACTTCACGGCGCCTGGCTGGAGGGGCTGGGATTCACGTCATCGCGTCGTTCTTGATCACCCGTCTCGGGCAACGTCCCCAACAACGGCCGTATCAAGCAGTGGGCGACCACCTCGGCACCCGCCGATCACGCCGAGACTCTGGCTCGCTGGGAGGCGTTCAACTACGCCCGCACAGGAACCGCGTTCGCTGCCTTCGGACTGCTGATCGTTCTCTCCACGTGTCGAAGGCACTCGCCTCGAGATCCGGACGACGGGCTCTAGCTGCCGACGCCGGCGAGATCGAGAAGTCGGTGCATCAGCTCCGGGGACAGGGCGGGGTTGCGGGCCGCTGTCGTGGGCATGGCGCCCGCGCCCAGCATCTCGATCAGTCGCGCGTGGGGCAGGCGCGGATCGCCTACGGCCTGGCGGCGCACCATGGCGTCCTCGTCATAGGAGAGCCGCTCGACCAGTTCCGGCGGCGCCTCGGGGTCGAAGAGTGCCGCGTACCGCAGGCGGTGGTTCGGGTCCTCCGCGAACCGGGCGAGACCCGGGCGGGCGAAGTTCCGGCGGAAGGCCAGCATGCCCCAGCTCAACCCCTGCCAGTCGGCGAACATCTCCACGAGCAGTTCGTGCGGGGCGTGGTTGTTCTCGCACAGCATCAACCGGACGTAGTAGTCCTCGTCGCCTGCCAGCCTCTCGACCACGTCGCCCGGCAGTTCCGGCGCGCATGTCGCTGCCCGGCGCAGCAGGACGTGGGACGAGGCGGCGATCTCCCGTAGCGCGTCCG
Organism: Streptomyces sp. NBC_00234; assembly: GCF_036195325.1. Lineage (NCBI taxonomy): Bacteria > Bacillati > Actinomycetota > Actinomycetes > Kitasatosporales > Streptomycetaceae > Streptomyces > Streptomyces sp. NBC_00234. The sequence continues at coordinate 8,065,760 of NZ_CP108101.1, forward strand.
GATCGCCGAGGCGTTCCTCGACCCAGGCGGGCACCGGATGGCGGCCCTCGGACACGGTGTAGTCGATCGCCGTCCGCTGCTCCTCCGTGAGATCCCCACGCAGTGAGACCGCGAGCCGGACCGAGGCGACCCCGTCGGTGGCCAACGACAGGGCGAGAGCCGTCGGGATGTGCCGGTTGCAGGCGGCTGCATGGCGAATCCGGTCGTCCTCGTGCGCCACGAGGAGCCGCGCCAGCGCTGGTTCGACGGGTGCCTTGAACGCGGCGTCCCGGCGCCGTTTGTCGTCCTCCTCGGCGAGGAAGTCCTCGACCGTGACCGCGAGCGGCACGTCGACGCGGGTTACGCGTTCGACCGCCTTGCGTACGTGGGGATCGGCGTCGGCCTCGGCCGCGGCCCGGACTTCCGGGCGTAGCCGGGGCCAGCTCCATGAGTCGATGGCGGCGGACCGGACGCGCGGGTCGGGGTCCTCGGCCAGGGAGAGCAGTGTCTCGTCCGGCAGGCCAATCAGAGCCGTGGCCCTGTAGCGCAGCCGCGCCTCGGGGTCGGTCGCGACCCGGAGGACGACATCTGCCGGCAGCTCGACGCCGAACTCGGTCGCCATGAAGACCGCGTAGCGGCGCACTTTCGGGTCCGGATCGTCGACCAGTACGGCGAGCGCTTCCGGCGGCAGGTACGGGTTCTCGGCGAGAATCCGACGGACCTGGGGATCGGTGTGCGTGACGGCGGCCATGGCCACCTGGGACGACAGCTTCCGATAGGCCAACCACGACGTGGGACAGGGCAGCGGGTCGACCGTGAAGACGCGCCGGAGAACCGAAGACGGTGCAGCGGGGTTCACCGCGAGCCCCATGATCCATTCCGCGTGCAGGGCCGTGTCGGCACCGAGTACCCGCAGGGCTTCGGTCCGGGTGGTACCCGATCCCTCCAGGGCGTCGAACGCTATGCATGTCGGCTTCTCACCCGTGTTTTCCACGGAGTGATCTTTGCAGACCCGTCCTGTGGTCCTCGGGTTCTGTCGTCCGGTCGCCCAGTCCCCTGGGGCGGTTGAGCAAGAAGCGTCTTCTTTTCGCGTGCTGCGACTGCGGAGCTGCGCCTGGTTGCTTCATTCCAGTCACCTGGTTCGCGCAGGCCGACCTGGGTGCGCTTACTCGTCAGCGCCGAGCTCGATAGGGCGGGAAGCTCATCGGGTCGAGGAAGTCCTGATCAGAGTCTGGCCAGCGACAACGCAGCACACTGGCGATGCGGCGGATCCACGCGGTGAGGTGGGGCAGGGTGCTGTGGGACTGGGCGGTGCGGGCTGCGGCTTCGAGTGTTTCGATGAGTTGGAGACGACTGTCGTCACCAGCTGACCGGGTGTCGAGCAGGGGGAACCGCTGCAGACGGACCAGCGCCCAGGACATGCAGGCCGCGGCGAGGCCGAATCCGTACCGGCGATCGTCCTCCGCCTCCGGGATGCCGCGGACCAGCGTGCGGCGGTAGTGGTCAGCCAAACCTGTGGCGGTTGGGTCGCCCACCGTGATCCATGCCGGGCCAGGGACATGCAGACACACGGCGTCGGTCAGCGCGTGTGCGTAGTCGGCGAACTCGAAGTCGATGAGGCGGGCGTCGGTCGGCCCGGAAGCGTGAAGGAGGATGTTGTTGGCTTCTGCGTCGCCGTTGCTGAGGGCGAGGAACGGGCCTGGTTCGTGCAACTCATCAAGTAAGGCAGTTAGTTCGGTCGCAGCCCGGCCGGCAAGTGGAGCCCCGAGCGCCATGGCGTGTTCGATCGCTCCCTCCCGGAACCGCGCGAGTCGTCCCGCCCGGTCGGCAGCCGGATCAACCGGCCCCAGCGCGGCTCGGCGCGCGTAGTAGGCCGCAGCCTGCCCGGCCGTGGCTGCGCCCAGCTCACCGAGGGCGTGAGAGAAGGCGGCCAGCCGCTCGCTGTGAGTCGTCGCTCCGTCGCGCCGAAGCAGCTGGTCCAGGGCAACGCGGGGTGCGAGGTCTTCGAGCACCAGGAGCCCGGCGGTGATGTCGGCGGCAATGACGCGAGGGGCAAGGCCGCCCCCGACAACGTCGCCGAGGAATTGGAGCGCAGCATGCTCGGTGCGCAGCCGCCAGGCGGCGGCCCTCGTCTCAGTCGGGTCAGCCTCTACCCACTTGACGACGACGGAGCGTGGAGCGGCAGCGCCCCGCAGCCCCACCCGGGCTACGGCCCAGGGTTCCAGCCGCTCCCAACGGTCGACAGCGATCGGAGAGGAGTAGTGATCAGTCAAGAGGTTCTGCAGAACAGCGGCTCGGGAGATCGCTCTGGGGGCAGGCACCCGCACACCCTACGGCTCGAATGCCGGGGCATCGCGCGTCAGGGCGAGAGATCAAAGGGAGCGGCTGTTGGCCTTTGCTTGCGTACCAACTGGGGGATCTCCAGCGAGCGCAGCACCGGGCCGCAGGTCTTGACTAATACTCCATCGGCTTCGCCCGCTCCCTCGGTGCCAGCCCCCTCGACATCGGCCCGGACTCACTGTCGCGGGAACCGGCATCCTCGCTCTGACTCCGTACGGCGTCGCCCGTGGTGTACCGGCAGGCGCCTACCGGATCTGAGGCGGCAACAGGGATTTCCTCATTCCGTGTGCAGGGGAACTGTCGTCCTGGCCACCGAACTCAGCGGACTCGGTCGTAGACGAGCGCCAACGTGCCGTGCTCGCCCGCGGTCTGGTCGGCGAGTGTCCATCGGCCGGCGGGCAGCCCGTCGTCGAAGAGGCGCGGGCCGCCGCCGAGGAAGACCGGGAAGACCGTGAGTGCCAGCCGGTCGACCTGGTCGGCTGCGAGCAGGGCCTTGATGACGCTCGCGCTGCTGAGTACGAGAATGTCGCCGCCTTCGGTGGCCCTCAGCTCCGTGACCGCCTCGGCGGCCGGCTTGTCGACGATCGTCGTCCGCTCCCACGGCGCCACGTCGAGGGTGGAGGAGAGGACGACCTTGTCGGTGTCGACGAGCCACTTCGCGAAGCCCTCGTCGCGTGGGTCGGCACCCTCCATGCCGATGACGGTGGGCCAGAACCCGAGAAATCCCTCGGCGTTGACCCGCCCGAGCAGGGCGGTCGTCGCCGGCTCGCAGAGGCTGGTCAGGTGATCGCGGGCGACGTCGGTATGGGCGTAAGGCATCACCCAGCTCATGTCCAGCGGGTTCTCCGGCGCCGCGTAGCGGCCGTCGAGGGAGAGGCTCATGTTGGTGACGACTCGGCGGGCTGCGGTCTGCTCGGTCACTTCGTGCTCCCTGTGTCGGTGGAGTTGGTTGAGTCGGTCGCGTGGCTTCCGGCGAGGTCGGCGATGTCGGTGAAGTCGGTGGGCGGGGTGTCGCGCGAGTCCGAGGAGAGGGCCGCCGCGAGCTTGTCGAGGCTCTGGCCGAATCCGATCTCGATGCCCGCCACGAAGTCCGCGGAGTCGACTGTGCTGTCCGTAATCCTCCAGTGCACGTCGAGGTCCGTGCCGGTCTCGGTCGGCCTGAGGTCGAGGTCGACGTGGGCGGTGAAGGCGAGCCCGCCGTCGGGAAACAGAGGGGAGAGCCGGTACGCGAGACGCTCGCGGGGGCGTACGTCGTCGACGACGCCCTCCGCTCGCCCGGCGACCGGTTCGGAGCCGTCGGTGTCCTCGGCGTCCCGGTACTCGTGGACGATCCGCCCGCCCCGTCGCGCCTCGAAGACGAGCTCGGAAACGCGCAGGTCGTCCGGTGTCCACCAGCGTGCGAGCAGGGCGGTGTCGGTCAGGTGGCGCCACACCAGCTCCGGAGTCCCCGTCAGCGACCGGAGGAATCCGAACGAGCGGCCGTCGGCCCACCCCGACTCCTGCGCGGCGAGCCGCTCCGCCTGGAGGCTGAGCCCGTAGCGGTCGTAGGTCGTGTGCGGGCCGCCGGCCCGGTCCGCGGCATCGGCGAGCCCACCGAGGGCGTCTGCCAGGTCCCGCAGGGGAGTGGACCGGAGCGCGTAGATGCGCCGCTGCCCGGTGCGCTGGGAGGTGACCACGCCGGCGCGCTCAAGGGTCTGCAGGTGCTTGGTCGTCTGCGGCTGCCGCGCCTCGGCGAGCTGGGCGAGAACGCCGACGGAGCGGGGTCGTTCGGCGAGCAGACTCACCAGCCGCCAGCGTGCCGGGTCGGCCAGTGCGGTGAGGAGTGCATCCATGACCACAAGTATTCTCGATGGAGAATATTCGTGTCAAGGAATATGAGTGGATCGGTCGGGGCGCGGCGCGGGCGGGGAAGAGTGGTCTGTCCGGGAGGCCGCAGATCTTCGTATGCGACGTGGGTGAACTGCCCGTTGCGAGAAGACACTCACGGCCATGCGACGGCCGAAAGGCCAGGGGCACGCTGAGCGCACGGAGCCGCTCTGCAGCAGTGCCACGCCCTCTGTGCATCTGGAGCGCGACCTCTGTTGCCGGTGGACATGACGTCCATGCACCGGGTGCATGACCTCGCCCGTGCATACGCGACTGTGTCATCGCTCGTACTCGTGCTGCACGGGCCGAGGCCACGCAACCATGCCGTACGTGAGCGTCAGTCGGCCTTCCTGAACACCTCCGACATCCCGTCCCCCGTCTCTCGGTCCAGCAGTCCCACCGAGTCCGGCGCGATCAGGCCGACGCGCGTGGCCAGTTCCCGGCCGTGTACGTCGACGGCCGCCTCGATCAGGCCCGCCAGCGCCTCCAACGCGCTGCGGCCACGCGAACGGGACACCGTCGCGCAGCCGACGGCGACCAGCGCCGCCGGCCACCACCAGAGGGCGAGCAGGGCGTAGCCCACGGCCCAGGCGGCCAGGCGGGATGCGGCGCCGAAGGAGTCGCGGGCGGACTGGATCTGTTGTACGGCGGGTTCGGGGAGGATGAGCCACAGGCGCGGCCACAGGGCCGCGAGGTCCACGCCGTAGGCGGCCTCGACGCGGTCCGCGGTCGCCTGCATGCGGTCGCCGTACCAGGTGGGGCGGGTCGGTTCGCGCAGCGCGATGCGGTCGCGGGCCTCGGTGAGGGCTTGGATCCGGTCCCACCGGCCGCGCGGGATCGACACCGTGCCGTTCACCACCGTGCCGGTGGCGCCGGCGACGGTGTCCTCCACCTTCGCGTCCCGTTCCTTCCATCGGCGAAGGCGCCGTTCGGTGAGGGCACGCGAGAGCGGGTCCCGGCCGAACCGCAGTCGGCACTGCTCGATCGCACCGCCGAGGAACTGGGCGGCGAGGGAGGTGGCCGCCGCCGTGAGCAGCACGAGCGCGACCAGGAGCGCGGCGGTGCCGGTCCGGTCCAGGGCGGGACGAACGGCCAGATCGTCCAGGGTGGTTCGTAGTCGCTCGACGTCGTGCCAGTGGCGGTGCCCCAGCGTGGTGCCGACCACGGCGACGCCGAGGAAGAGGGCGCCGGGCAGCACCAGCATGTTCAGCCAGCGCTCGGTGAGTTTGCCGCCCAGAGTGGCGAGGAGCGGGTTCATGAGATCGAGGAGCGTGCGACGGTCACTGCTCGGGCTCCAGCCGGGCCTTGTGCATGCGCGCGTCGTTGACGGCGCAGTGCGCGGCGGGAAGCCGGTAGCGGACCACGTGGAGTCGGCTGCACCGCGCCGGTCCCGGGCACACGGCCACCTTGGTGTGGGGCGCGAGACCGGGTGCCGTGGCCCCCCGGGCATGGCCGGCCAGCCCCTGCGCGTCTCCGGCCACGCGCAGGGCGTGGTCGAGGTCGTCGTAGCAGGCCGCGAGTTCGTCGGCGCCCGCACCCGACCGAAGGAGGTCCCGTGCGCGCTCGGCCGACTCCTGGACCCCGGGTCGGCGCAGCTCCGTGGACGTACTGAACAGCTTGCACAACGCGGCTGCCTTGTCGCTGAGTTCGGGGATCCCGGGCGATGCGGTCATGCTCCAATTGTGCCGGACGGCCGGCGTGGCCGAGGGCGAGTCGGTGCGCGACCGTCATCGACGGCGGGATGGACAGCAGGAGGGGAGCGACGAGGTGAGGGACGTACGGGACCGGCTCGTGCAGGCGATCCGTGCACGCCTCGCGCGGGCCATGGCGGCGGACGGCGCAGTGCTCGGAGACGTGGTGTTCGGGCCCGAGACGGATTCCGAACTCCGGGCGCTGCTCAGGGCCGTCGACACCAGGACCGATATGGAGGCCAGGCACGTCGCGGGCTGGCTCTGCATCGCTCGTGCGGCGGGGTCCTCCGGCTTGCAGGGTGCCATCCACGGATCCATGGCCGGGACGCTGCTCTACCCGGTGTGGGTGGCCGAGCCCGGTCTCGTACCACCGCAGTTGGCGGCCGGGTATGCGGCGGCCGACCCGTCGAGGCACCCCGATCCCGCGAACGCCGACAGTGCGGACGAGTGGTCGGCCGAGTGTGCCGCGGCCCTCATCGCGGCCGAGGGCCAGCAACACAGTCCGCCTCGGGACGCCGGTGAGGACGAGCTGCTTCTCTACGAGTTGGCTGCACGGGTAGGCGCCGAGGTCCCCGCGCGTGAGGCGTTGCTCGGCATCGCGATAGGGATGGGCAGTCTGGCGGTCCTTGCGACGCCCGAACACGACCCCACGTACACGACGCGGATCGCCGACCTGAACCACGCGCTGTCCCTCCCCGGCCGCCCGGCAGACGACGCCGACAAGGGCACCGAAGCGGCGATCCTTCTCATGTACCGCACCCTCAAGAGCACGCCCGCTGCCTCGCCCGACCGGCTGCTCGCCCTCAGCAACCTGGGCATCCGGTTCCTGGACCGCTACTGGGAGTCGTTCGACCCGGATGACCTGTACGAAGCGGTCGGCATTTCGCGAGACGTGGTGGCCCAACTGCCTTCGCACAGCCCGCATCTCGCCCACGGTCTCAGTACCCTGGGCAGCTCGCTGATGGCGCTCCGGCAGCGGGAGGGCGGCACCCGCGAGGAGTTCGACGAGGTCGTGGACCTGTTCCGTCGGGCCGCTCCCGGCGATCCGAAGGGTGCGGCGGCGGCAGGACGCAATCTGGCCCTCGCGCTCGTCCTGCGGTGCCAGCGCGGCGGCCGGACGCAAGATCTGCACGAGGCGGTCGACGTGCTGACCCAGGCACTGAGCGCCTCCGGGGATCCGGAGCAACTCGTCCTCGTACGCGCCGCCTTGGGCAACGCGCTCCGCGCCCGCTTTACGGTGATCGGCGACGGCGCCGATCTGGATGCCGCGATCACGCATCTGACCGCCGTGGTCGCCGCGACCGGGGAGGTGTCATCCCGGACGGCGACGCGGCTGCTCGCCCCCGCGATGGCCCTGTATGCCAGGTACGGCCTGGATCCCCGGCGCCACAGCGCGGACCTGGCCGACGCCCTGCGCCTCCTGCGGCAGGCCGTGACACTCCTGCCGCGGAGCCATCCTGAGCGGCCCGTCGCACTCAGCGATCTCGGCATGGTGCTGACCAAGCGCTACCAGGCCATCGGAAGGCCGGAGGATCTGAACGAGGCGATCCAGGCGTGTAGGGACGCCGTGACGCTGACCCCCGAGGAGCACGAGATTCTCGGCGTCCGGCTGCTCAACCTCGGCATGGCCCTGGGCTTGCGCCACGAGCTGATCGCGGACGGCGAGGATCTGCGGCAGGCGCAGGAATGCCGGGACCGGGCCGCGAGGCTGCCCGGCCTCGGCCGGGCGCACCAGGCGGCGCTCCTCGGCTCGACAGCGATCTCCCTGATGACCGGCTTCGAGCGTGCCGCGGACCCGTCCGCCCAACTCGACGAAGCAGTACGGTACTTCCGGGACGCACTCGCTCTCACCCCGGCGGCCGACCCCTTGGTCCAGCGCCGCCGCCACAACCTGTCGATGGCCCTCATCACCCGCTGCCGGGTCGCCAACCGGCTCAGCGACGCCCGTGAGGCACGTGATCTGGCCGATGCGGTGATCGCGGCTCTGCCCGCGGACTCGCCCGAGCTGCCCGCCGCTCTCGAAGTGGCCGCCGGTGCCCGCATGTCGAGCGTGCGCGCCCTGCTCTCGTCGGCGGTCAAGGACGAGGCGGTGGCGCTGATCCGCCGGGCCGTCGACGCCACGCCTCCCGGCCACGCGAGGCGCACGCCGCGCCTGATGAACCTCGGCAACGTCCTGCGGGCCCGGGCCATCGGGCGCCGTCGCGGCAGCGCAGCCGAGGCGGCCGAAGCGGCCGACGTGTTCAGGGAAGCAGCCCTGGAGCAGCAGTGCGCGCCCTTCGAACGCCTTGACGCCGCACGCGCCTGGGGAGACGTATGGGCGGAACTCGGCCTCTGGGATCGCGCCTTGGACGGCTACGTGACGGCCGTCGACCTGCTGCACCTGGTTGCGCCCCGCCATATCGTGCGCGACGACCAGGAGTTCCTGCTGAGCCGCACCGTCGGACTGGGCGCCGCGGCGGCGGCCTGCGCGGTGCGCTGCGGCCGGCCGGAGCTGGCCGTGGGACTCCTCGAACAGGCCAGGGGAGTGCTGCTCTCCCACGCCTTCGACGCCGACAGCGATCTGACCCGGCTCCGGGAGACCGACCCGCACCTCGCCGACCGCTTCGTGGAGCTCCGGGACGCCCTCGACACGGCGACCGACAGCCGGGCCGGGCTGAGCGAGGAGTTCCCCGGCGAAGGACCCTCGCGCGCCTTCACCGCGCACGCCGACCGGCGCCAGCGACTGGCCACCGAATGGCGGGACCTCACCGCCCGCATCCGCGCCGAGCACCCCGGGCTCGGGCTGCTGCGTCCGGTACGGGAGTGGGACGAGCGCGAGCTGCGCGCGACGGCCGAGGCAGGACCCGTGGTCCTGGTCAACGTCTCCCCGTACGGCAGCGACGCACTGGTCGTCACCGGGCGCTCCATCGAGGCCGTGCCGCTCCCGGGGCTCGATCCACGGACGACGGCAACGCGCCGACGGACCTTCGAGGACGCGCTGGTCCGCATCGAGGCGCCCGGAACCTCCCGCAAGCAGTCCCATCGCGCCCAGCAGGTCGTACGTGAAACGCTTGCCTGGCTGTGGCAGGCGGTCACCGGCCCGGTCCTCGACCATCTCCGCCTCCCGGCCGCACCCAACGGCCCCTTGCCCCGCATATGGCTGTCGCCCGGCGGCGCCCTGGGCACGCTGCCGCTCCACGCGGCGGCCCCCGCCGAAGGCGTGCCCGGCGCACTGGACCGGGTGGTCGCCTCGTACACGCCGACGCTGCGCGCCCTCCACCACGCTCGGCAACGCGTCGCCCGCCCGGCGGGTGCCGGAACGCTCCTCGTCAGCGTCGCGCAGGCCGACGGACAGGCCCCTCTGCCCGGCGCCCGCCGCGAGGCGGACCACCTTGCCCAGCTGCTGCCCGACGCCGCGCTACTGGCGGACACCGCGGCCACGCACGCCGCGGTCGTCTCCGCGTTGCCCCGCTGTGCCTACGCGCACTTCGCCTGCCACGCCTTCGGCGACCTCGAACGCCCGTCCGCCAGCCGCCTCGTCCTGCACGACCACACCGAACGCCCGCTGACCGTCCGCGACCTCGCCCGACTCCGCCTCCCGTCGGCCCGGCTCGCGTACCTCTCCGCCTGCGACACCCTGCGGACCAGCCCCGAACTCGCCGACGAGGCCGTCCACATCGTCAGCGCCCTCCAGATCGCGGGCTTCCCCCATGTCGTCGGCTCGCTGTGGCACGTCGACGACACGATCGGAGCGGTTGTCGCGCAGGGGGTGTACGAGGCCCTGAGCACGGGCGGCGGCGCGCTGGACGTCGAAAGGACGGCCGAGGCCCTGCACGCCACCGTGCGCAAGCTGCGCGACACCTACCCCCGGACCCCGAGCCTGTGGGCCTGCCAGGTGCACGCGGGCCCCTAGCCACGGGTCCCTAGCCTGTGCGGCTCGGCAGTGGGGACGTTGACTTCTTGACCCCGTCGATTCGCTTGAGCCGAGCCGAGCATGCGGTGGGCAGCCGACAGCAGATGCGGTCGTGCGGTCGCCTGTACGTAGGCCAGTTACCGGAGCGAGTGCTGCTGATCCCGCAGCACCGGGCGGTGCCGTGTCGACCGCCGGATCCTGGCTGCGACCGCGGCGGTCAGGATGGCCCCGAGGCCAGCCCACGTGGGGCGAGAGCCGGTACGACGAGGAATCCGCCGCCGGAGCCCACCAGGCCCGTCACCGCGCCGACCACGAGACCCTCGACGGCGATGTGCTTGAGGGGCAGTTCACTGTGGGCGGGTCGCGCCCATTTCCGGCTTTTCGGGGCTTTCGGAGCATCGCGACAGCGGTGGCCAGCATCATCAGCGCGAAGGCGATGAGGAGGACCCTTCCGGGGATGTGTTCGGCGAGACGTCCGCCGCCGTATTCGCCGACCATACTGAACGCGCCGAAGAGCAGACCGGTCCGCCAGCGGACCCGGTGCGCCCGTGCGTGCGGGACCAGCGCGGCCAGGCTGGTGACACCGAGCGCTGGTCGCGCTCGGCTGATGGTGCGGCGTTGAGGACCGGTCGAGCAGCCCGAGGTCGCCGTGCTTACGCCAGCGGTTCACCCACTTGGATGCGCATGCGCGGGAGATGCCCGTCTCCGCGGCGACGTGCGCAATCGGACGCGTTTTACAGCGTTCGATCAACCGGCAGCGGCCTTCCGCGAAGAGGGGTGCGTTGGCGTGGGTCATAGTTTGCCCACGAAGAAGCTGGTGCTGGCGACTGCGAGTAGCAGGTAGCCGCTCGGGAAGGCGATGTTGTAGAAGACGCGTGCGCGGACGTGAGCTAGGACCGCGCCGATGAAGAACGCGGTCAAGCCGATTCCTGCTGCCAGGCCCAGCCAGTGGACCCCGAGCAGCCCCATGAGAAGGCCGACAGCGCCCGTGAGTTTGAGGGTTGCCAGGTACGGCATTGCAGCTGGCGGGAGTCGAACCTCTGCGGAGTTCGCCAGCACGAACGGTGCCCGCGCGTAGTCCGCGATCGCAATGAAGGCGTTCGCGACGACGCACCCAACCGTGGCGATGATCAGTACGGAGCTCACGAGTTGTACGACCCCACGACGGAAAACGGTTCTGGTAGAACCGGCGCTCCCGCGGCGCGGCTGATCAGGTCTCGCAGCTGAGAGGCTTGCGGTACTCCCACCAACGGATTCTGTGCTGCCTCCTCCATCTCGAGGGCCAGGATGAAGTCCTGCCCCGGCTGACTGGAGTACGCCGTGTAGACCACGTCCTGGGGTGATGCCGCGCGGAGGGCGACGAACACCCTCGCAAGTCGCGACCGGACGTCGGCAGCTGTGCCGCTGTCGGTGCGGAACCGCACCATCTGTAGGCTCATGACGTTGTCATCTCCTCGGGATGCGAACAGGAATGGGTTGAACCGACCGTCCTGACGTCCGCAAGCCCGGAAAGGTGACACCCATGACGATCACGGTCGAGGAATTCGAGACCGCACGACCGCATCTGCTGTCGGCTGCCCACCGCATGCTCGGCTCGGCTCATGACGCCCAAGACGCCGTCCAAACGGCATGGTTGCGGGTCATGATTGCCCGACCCTCACCATCGATTGAGAACCCGTCAGCCTGGCTCACGACTGTCACCGCCAGGGTCTGCCTGGACGAGCTGCGTGCCCGACGCCGTCGCAACGAAGCGCCGCTGCTCGCGGACGCCATCCCGGCCGCAGAACTGGCCGCGGACGAAGCAATCCTCCGTACAGAGGACGTCTCCCGGGCGCTCATGGTCTTGTTGAACCAGTTGACCTCGTCCCAACGGGTCGCGTACGTCCTGCATGACCTGTTCTCTGTGCCGTTCGACCAGATTGCGCACGTGCTGGGCGGGACAGTGCCCAGTGCCAAGAAACACGCCAGCAGGGCTCGACAACGCCTCGACAGCGCCCAGCATGCCTCGGAGCGGAACAGTCGGCCAGACCAGCAGATCGTCGAAGCCTTTCTGACAGCAGCCCAAACCGGGGATACGCGCAGAATGATCCAGCTGCTCGCGCCCGACAGCGTCCGCGACGCCGACGCGGCACTCCTGCCTCGCGGAGCCCGCACCGCCGTCATCGGTGCTGTCGACATTGCCACCGAGACCGTGCACTTCCGTGATCGCATTCAGGCGGCTTGCAGACTCACTGTCAACAACAAACCGGTGTACCTCATCGCCCCGGGAGGACATCCCCTCGCCACGATCGAGATCAGCACAGCCAATCAGAAGGTCACGAGAATCACGCTGCGATTGGCCCAAGCCGACGACCACTTCGCGGCCGCCCTACCGTCAACAACCTCCTGACCCGCAACAACTAGGGCCTGTCTCTTGGAAGTGCGGTTCGATGGTGCCGCATGCCTGATCGATAACCTGTGTCGGCGTCGGCAGCATGGTGCGAAACTTCGGTCCATGACCTCACCCGAGCTCAGTGACCTGGACTATCTCCGGGAGATCGAGCGTCTCGCCGGCCGCGTCAGCGTGGAGGCATCCAACGAAGGATGGCTCTCGTTTCAGGCAGAGCCGGAAGACGCAACACCACTCCAGCGCAGCGTGAACGTGCTTGCTCGGGCTCTTCGCCACTACCACTTCGAAGGCGACGGTTGCCTCGACGAGGACCGGCCTCTGATCCGCCTCGTCGGAGCCTCGGTGTTGAAGCCCGGGACCATGCCGGCCGGAGTGGAGGAGTCGTACGAGGAGGTGTGTGCACGGATCGGCGTCGGCCCCAGGCCCGAGGGCTGGGCCCTGTGGAACACCTGGAGCGATGGAGACCTGAAGGTGACCATGGTGGTTTCCACGGTCGAGACGACCGAGGGCCTTTTCGAGAACTGGGCCCGCGGGAGGGCACTCGATCCGGTGTCACCGCTGCCCTCCCAGATCGCCCTCGTCCGTCAGGGTTGGATAGGGCCGATGACGTTCTCACCTCGCGGTGTCAGACGGACTGGCCTTGGCGGTCGGCCGCTGTCCTAAGGGCTGTCCGTAACTGATCTTTGGCACGAGAGTGGTCGGCTGAGTTCGGATCCTGGGTCCCACCCTTTGGGAGAGGTGCCGACCTCGGTTCACCCCTGTGACCGCACGTCACAGCAGCGGATGGCAGGGGACGTCCTCGCGGCAACGTGTGGATCCACCCGCCCGGGGAGATGAGCAGGGCCCCTGTTATCGTGCGCCGATGTCAACGATCAAGCAGTTCCAAGTGACCTTCGACTGCGCGGAACCTGCGCGCCTCGCCGCCTTCTGGTGCGAGGTGCTGGGGTACGTCGTACCGGCAGTCCCGGAGGGCTTTGCCACGTGGGAGGAGTACCACCACTCGCTGCCGCCTGAGGACGAGGTCTACTTCGCGTGCGCTGATCCCTCGGGTGTGGGCCCGCGTGTGCTCTTCCAGCGAGTTCCCGAAGGCAAGGTCGTCAAGAACCGGGTGCATCTTGATGTGCGGGTCGGCACAGGGCTCGTGGGTGACGAGCGCCTGGCCACACTCGAGGGCGAATGCGCACGGCTGATGGCGCTCGGCGCGAAGCACGTGCTGACGCAGCGTGCCGATGGCGTCAACGAGTCGTGCATCACGATGCAGGACATCGAGGGCAACGAGTTCTGCCTCGCCTGATTCTCCTCCGAGACTGCCGCCTCAAAAGCGACGGCGTCCACCACGCCATGCTCGGCATCGCGCGACTGCACAACCTCAACCTTGTCGGATAGGTAAACGGTTGGGCCGGTTACCGACCGCGTCCGCAACCAACGCAAGATCATTTGCGGGACAAGCCTTAGTCGACTGTTCCTTTCTGGCGGCACGTCGACCGGGCATCGCGTGCGTCACCGCCCGCCCGGGAGGAAACGGATGGACGGTGATGACCTGCGGCTTGGATCAGAATGCCCGAAAATAGGGCGATGGGATCGAATTTGCGACACCGAAGGGTTCGCATTCCGTCTCCACGGGAGCGCGGTAGATGAATTCCGAGGCTGGCACGCCAAAGCGCTGAAATGGGTCCAGGGTCAACGCGAGCGATCACCGGCCAAGTGGCCGGGTCTCATGCTGTGTCAGCCAGCCAGTAGTACTCTTCCTCGATCACGGAAAAGCCTCACTGTACGAGGCCCGTTCCCGGACTATTCTCGTTCATGCCGAGAAAGCCGGAGGGGTTGAACTTCGTAGGCGTAGGCGAAGTTCTTCCTTTTGTCCGTGTCACCGGAGGCGGACTGGACCAGCCTGACGCAGTCGGGGCCCGCCTCCTGATGGAAGCAGGCCCCGACGCCATCATCCGCTACGGGGCGACTCTTGAGCCCCCTTAGTCGACGGAAACTATGGGTTCAGGCCCCGGAAAGTTCGGAGGGATCCTATGAGGTGTGGCCGTTCCGGAGCACAGCCAGGCGAGATAGCTCGAGAGGCTGCCCTTGTAGTGGAACCAGTCGTCATTCCGCCCAGCCACAACGACTGTCCATTCGTTGGGCTGCCCTTCTGTTCGCCAGTGAAACTCGTCCCCATCTATCGAGCTGCCCCACTGCAGCAACCCTCCCGATTCCGGGAACACAGGGTAGCCGCCGAGCATTCCCTTGTGCGCCATGCCCTCGGCACCAGCGAGATCCTCTGTCTTCCCCTCAACGAATCGCGCTTCGTTTCCTGGGAGCGGCGACGTCACAAAGAGGAATTGCCCGATCTGCAGTCGAGGGTACGACTCCGCCAAAGTGACATAGTCGTCCGGCAGTCGAGTCCCCAACCCGTCGAAAACCAACTGCCAGTCGATGCGCCTTGGAACCTCGAGACGCTGCGCCACCAGCCCCGGCAGTGCAACCTCCAGGGATTCGATACTCAACAGCCACCTCCATTTGCGCCCTTGTTTTCTATCCGCACACTGAAGAGTTTACGGGTCGGTGTCGACGCCGTCATGGTGATCGCAGTCGGCCGGTCAAATCGCCATGATCTTCACGGGCGGATTGGCAATGCCGTAGCCTGCCGCTTTCCGAGCCCGCTCCTGGATCCACTACCTAATGCGTGTTGCAGAAGGCCGTGTGGTGGCGTGACGCCGGGCTGCGGTCGTGTCTGATCATGCGGTGAGGGCGCGGTTGTGCATGTGGGCGACGGCCTGGACTGCGTGATGGAGTCCGTTGCCGTGCTGTCGGCAGTCGCGGAGGATCTTGTAGTTCTTCATGCGGGCGAAGGCGTGCTCGACGCGGGCGCGGACTTTGCGATGGGCGGCGTTGTCCTCCTCCTCACCGGGCAACAAGGGCCGGCCGGGGCGCTTTCGGTGCGGGACGACGAGGCCGGTGTTGATGTAGGCGCCGTCACCGAGCACCGTCACACCGTGACAGTGCTCGGCCAGCCCGGACTCCCGCCAGACCCGGGCATCGGCCCGGTTGCCCGGCACCGGAGGAGCCGTTGCGATGACCAGAATCCACAGCCGGTCGACCGCCTCGTCCCGACGGGCCACCGGCTCCAGAGCCAGCTGCGGTCCCATCCGCTGGATGACCCGGCACACGGTGGCCGGCGAAACGCCGAACAGCGGCGCGAGCTGTCTCATCGTGAGGTTCGTCCGGGTAGTACACAGCCACCAGCGGCACCCGGTCCGCCAACGGCAGGCACACCGGCCGCCCGATCCGCGGACCGGCACCACCACGCTCACGCACCACCCGCAACAGCCGCTCGAACTGGCCCATCCGCAAACCCGTGAACGACTCAACCCACAACGCCTCGACCCTCAACACCCCACGCATACACAGGAAATGCCCAGACCACAGCCTTCTGCAACACGCTTTAGGCTGGCCCTCGGTCAGCGCCGTGTCCACATGAGAATCGCAGCCAGGTGCAGTGCGGCCTGGTAGGCGACGGCGAGTTCGTCGGTTCGCATGGCCAGACCACGCCACTGCTTGAGCCGATTGATGCACCGTTTGACGGCATTGCGCTGCTCGTGCGCCTCGGCGTCGAAGGCGGGCGGGCGACCACCGGCGCGACCTCGTCGCAGTTGGTGACCCACCTGGTCGGCGGGCTGCGGGATCACGGCACGGATAGCTCTCCGCCGAAGATGCTCACGGATCGCGCGGGATGAATACGCGCGGTCCGCCAGGACAGCGTCCGGCCGGGTTCGCGGTCTTCCTGGTCCGCTTCGCGGAACACGGATGCCTGCCATGACCACCTTGAAGGGCCGGCGCGTCACCCGCCTGGCCCGCGAAGACGCGGAGGGCCAAGGGCCGTGCATGGCAGTCGCTGACGAGAGGGGCCTTCGTGCTCAGGCCGCCGCGGGAACGTCCGAGCGCATGGTCGTCGGGCTCAGCCCGCTATGGCGCCCCTTTTTTCTGGCCCCAGCGGCGTGCTGGTGGGCCCGGTAGACGGTGGAGTCCACCGACACGGTCCAGCCGATGTCGTCAGCACCATCGGCCGCTGCCAGGAGCGCGGCAAGGATCCGTTCCCAGGTGCCGTCCATGGCCCACCTGAACAGCCGTTTATGAGCGGTCTGGTATGGCCCCAGCTCGTCCGGCAGGTCCCGCCAGGGCGAGCCGGTGCGGTACTTCCACGCGATGGCTTCCAGGGTTCGACGATGGTCAGCCCATCGCCGACCACGGACCGGATCGGCCGGCATCAACGGCTTGATCCGGTGCCACATCGCATCAGTGATCACCCACCGGACAGACACATCCGATCAACCGGCGAGCAGGTCAAGGAGACACGCTCTAGGTGGAACAGGTTGGGCCCGTCGAAAAATACTTCGACATCGGTCGTGTGATCGGGGACGCTTCGCGCGATGACCAGAATCGACGACACACCGCCCGCGTGGGACGAGCGCACCCAGCTCACCACGTTTCTCGACTACACACGTGACACCGCCCGCGCCAAGTGCGATGGCGTCTCCGCGGAGAACGCCCGCAAGGCGCTCCTGCCGGGCTCACCGCTGATGACCATGAGCGGATTGATCAACCACCTCCGCTGGGTCGAGTACTACTGGTTCCAGGTGGTCTTCCTCGGCGAGGAAGACCGGGGTCCCTGGACCGATGAGGACCCCGACCGCGAGATGCGTATCGCCGTTGACTTCCCGCTCACGCAGTTGCTCGACGAATACGCCGAACAGAGCGCCGGCTACCGCGAACTGGTCGCCGGGAACAGCCTGGACACCCAGGCCAAGGGAGCCGTCCGCGACGGTCTCCATGTCGACCTGCGCTGGATCCTCCTTCACCTCACCGAGGAGACGGCCCGCCACAACGGCCACCTGGACATCCTGCGCGAGATGCTCGACGGCCAGACCGGCGACTAGGGCCTCTCGTTTGGATCATGCCGGGCTCGCGGGGTCCGGTGCGCGCTCCCCCGAGCTCTCGGCTTCGCTCGAGCAGGGCGGGGCCCCTTCCGGCGTTGTCGCCCATCACCAACGCTCCGCGTTGCCTCAATTTTCCGTCTTGCAGCTGCATGCACCGGACCCCGCTCGCTGATCCGGCCTGATCCCAAACGAAAGACCCTGGATCCGGCGGAGATCATGGGCGGAGCCGGAGCCGGAGCCGGAGCCGGAGTCGGATCGAGGCGACGGTGCCGTGGAAGGTGTAGCCGCGCTTGTCGAACCTCGTGGCCAGGGCCCCGTTGATGACCCTGCGGTGGCCGGCCCACCGGCCGCCGCGCTGCCTGGACTTCGGCAGATGGGGCTCAGCCGGGCCCACTCCTCATGCGTTGAATCTCCCCGCCCCATGCTCATGCCAACGACCCAAGGCCGCGACGGTCACAAGATCCGCCGGACAGGCCCTAGCCTCGATCGGGTGACATGCGGCGGTGTCGGGATGGCCGGGAGTGTCCGGGGTTGCGATGCGGCGTGCGCGGAACATGACGCATCGTCAGATCGGGTGGCTCCCAGTTCTGTTGCCCGAACTGTGGCCCCCCAACTGACCGGCCGACCCACCGGATCTACTTCAACCTGTCGAGAACAGGGCTACTACTGAAGGTCTGTGCTGGGTAGGCGACGCCAGTCCCATTGCGGGTATCGGTCGACCAGCACGAGAAACTCGTCCGCCTGCAGGATCTCGAAATGGTTGGTGTCGACAAGACCAGTGCAATCCGGCAGGACACGGCGGAGGAAGGCTCGGGCGGCGTCCATGGACTGGCAGGACACGTAGACCGCGTACGGTTCGCCGATCTGGGTCCTCACCTGCTCGAGCTCTTCGGGCTCGTACTCCGCCAGGATCCCGCCCGAGAGGTCGATGTAGTAGGAGTACCCGCTCCAGTGCAGCTTCTCGTGGCCCGTCACGGAATCTGGCACGAGCTCAAAGGAACGGATTCGCCCCTCAAGCGACGAACGTCGCCCCGAGGGGACAAGAATGATCACAGACGGCCAGGACACGGGTTCACCTCAGCAGTGACCGTAGCCGAGCAGTCCCCGCAGGTCGCCAGACTTTCCGCCCGGCTGGTCCTCTCTCCCGCAGCGTGGGCCCCGCAGTGGCGCGCGCACCCCGCGCGCACCTCGCCCCGTCCCACGCCCGCAGTGGGGATGGATGCCTCCGTGCGCTCGCACTTGTCCTAGCCGCGCGTGCGAAGCAGTCGGCCCGCGTCACCAGGGGCGCGGGCCGGCCTGTTCCGAACGGCGTCAGGGTCGGTCGATCGCCGTCTCGGCCGCCGCCTTGATCCGGGCACCGAAGCCGGGGGCGTCCTTGCGGGCAGCCGCGACCGCCAGGCCGACGAGGAGCTTCCCCACCCCGTGGCCTTCCAGAACGTTGAAGATGCGGACGCGGGTACCGCCGCCGGGCAGCGGTTCCAGGTCGTATCCGCCTTCGCGTGCCATCACGCTGGTCTTCGACACCTCGGCCCACCGGATCTTCACCGGCGCTTCGAGAGCGGTGATGCGGAACTCTCGGGCGCTCTTCATCCCTGCGTCCTTGACGGTGCTCCGGAAGATGGTGCCCACGGCGGTAGGGGTGTCGGGGATACGGTCGATCTTGAGCACCCGGGGGCTGAACTGGGGGTCGTTGCGCCCGTCGGCGAGATAGGCGAACACCTCTTCGGCGGGCCTGTCGACCTCAACCGTCGCTTCGAACTGACCTGACATGAGCACTCCTGGTCGGTGGGAGCCGGAAGACATCCGCGCGCGCCCTCCCGCAGACGTACGCCGGACCGCGAGGCCGCGTGCGAGGTGCTCTCGCGCTGCTCCGCGCACGCGGGAAGGAACCCGTTTCGTAGCGGCAACGTGACCCTACGGGACCGCCCGGCATCCCGCGCGGCGATGGGCGTGATCCGCGCGCGGGGGACTGCTCCGATCCAGATATCGCCCTTGGGGCCCGTAGACGCCCGGCCGAGCCGACCGCGGGCCGTGCGGACACTGCCGGGGGGAGTGGATGCACACTCCTCGTACCCAGGGCGAACCGGCGTTCGGCGTGCGCTGCCTCGCCCGGGCTGCCGCCTCCGCTGCCCGCCGAGTTCTTCGCGCATGTGCGGGCACACACCTACGAGCGCCCCGCTGGACATGCGAGCAAGCGGCCGTTGTGGTCCGCGTACGTCAGGGGAGGCGTCGCTCGCTCGTCGGTGTCGGCTGACCGGTGCGGATCGCCGTCGGCCGTCGGCGGCAGTCCGCTGCGGCTGCCGGCCATGTGGCGCCTGCACGTGTCGTACGTGGGGGCTCACGGAGAAGACGAGACCGGCCCGGCGTGGCAAGAACACCCGGCCGCCCTCGGTTGCACGGCCACCAGGGTGACCGCGATGGCGTCCGGCAGAGGTCAGGCGTTCCACCATGCGTCGGTGCCGCAGCCCACCTCGTAGTGCCACCATCCTTCGTCCTGCCCTCGGGCCAGAAGGGCCTTGATCCCAGCGAAGTCCGCGCCTGCCGGCGCGGTGAAGGCCACCATGGGAAAGTCCTCACTGAAGACCTCACCGCCGAGTCCGAACGCCGAAAGGCGCTGATGCACCGCCTGCGGGCTGCGTCCCAGGGGGCCGGTGGGCACGGGGACGACACGGATCGTGCAGTTCCCGAATGAACTGACCCGTCCGACAGCCCAGTGGAGCCCGTCGGAGTCGGTCCGATACCGCACCACGTCGCCCTCGGCCACGCCGTCCTGAAGGAAGGGGGCGTTCTGCACACGGGCCGTGTCGTCGCCGAGCTTCGTCGCCCACAGGCCCTCGGTGTCCTGCGGGAACCACCCCTCGCGAGGGACGAACCGGAACCACACCTTGATCTTCTCGACCGCGTTCTCCATAACGGGCATCATGCGCCGATCGTCAACGAGCCCTCGCACCGGGCCTGAACGGGAGATCAACCTCCGCCGTGCGGCCGGCCTCATGGACTGTGGTGCGCCTGGAGGTCTCGCTCGTGTGACGTCCGGCGCCCGCCGGAGTCCGGGGCCATAGCATCGACTTCTCGACAAACCGTGGGGGCAGAGGCTGTGGAGATCACCGTCCAGTGGGTCCGGACGACCTGGACGAAGGCGTCACGGGGAGGGGAGGCTGCGGCGCGGAGGAACGCGGTCCCGGACGGTTTCGCTCTCCCGCCCCTGGAAGCCCGCCTCGCCCATGTGATCCGGATGCACGAGTGCGACGGCTTCGAGCCGCATGACGGCCGGGAAGTCCGAAGCAAGGTCGATGTGCAGCTCCGTGAAGCGGACGGGCGGCTTCGGGTGTACCCCGGAGTGGAGCCCATGTTCGGTCTGCCGCCGCGGAAGAGGCGGCCTCCAGGTGTGCGTCTCGTGCCCGGGCAATGCGTCCGCTGGCAGCTCAACTACCGCTTCAGCAGTGCACTGGGGATCCGGGGCTGGACGTATTGGCAGGACACGTTCAATGTCGCGTACGGCCCGGTGGACGCGGACGTCTTCTTGTCGGAACCCACTGTGTTCGTCGACGAGCGCGGACCGCTTCGATAGCGCACGCGGGCGGGGCGGTCAGCGAGCCAGCCGTATGCCGGCGGCGACCGGGAGGTGGTCGCTGCCGGTGGCGGGCAAGGTACGCATGTCCGTCACGACCGCTGAGCGGGTCAGGACGTGGTCGATCCGGGAGACGGGGAAGGACACGGGCCAGCTGAAGGCCAAGTCCCGTGCCTGTGAGGTCATGTGTGACGTGACCGGCGCCAGCCCGCGATCGTCCGCCGTGCTGTTGAGGTCGCCGAGCAGGATCACCCGGTCCCGTTCCTCGGCGGCGATGGCCGTGCCCAGCAGAGCGGCGCTCTCGTCCCGCCAGTCGGTGTCGAAGCCGCTCGGCCGGACACGGACCGAGGGCAGGTGGGCGACGTACACGGCGATCTCGCCCCGCGGCGTACGTGCCTCGGCGCGCAGCCCACGGCTCCAGCCCTCCGCGATCCCCTTGGGTTTGATGTCCAACAACCGCACGTCCGAGAG
This sequence comes from Streptomyces sp. NBC_00234, assembly GCF_036195325.1. NCBI lineage: Bacteria > Bacillati > Actinomycetota > Actinomycetes > Kitasatosporales > Streptomycetaceae > Streptomyces > Streptomyces sp. NBC_00234. The sequence continues at coordinate 8,086,884 of NZ_CP108101.1, forward strand.
CGGGTACGCCGACCAGAGGCCGACGGTGCCTTCGACGGCGTGGTGAGGGTAGTCGGCCGCCAGGGCTGTCTCATAGAGCGGCAGCACGGACGGCGTCAGTTCCTCCAGAGCGATGAGTTCCGGCGCGGCCTTGATCAGTGCTTCTGCCGTGCCGACAGGATCGGTGTTCTCGTCACTCACGTTGTGCTGGACCGCCGTGATGTCGTGCGCACCGCCGTCCTGCGGGAAGAGCGACCCGCCGAAGAGGCTTGCCCAGACGACTGCGGGCAGCAGCAGGGACACCAGGGCGGTGGCCGAGCGACGCAGGAGGGCCAGGACGAGCAGCACCGGGACAGCCAGCCCGATCCAGGGCAGGAATGCCTCCAGCAGACTGCCCAAGTGGCCGACGGCGTTGGGCACGGCACTGTGGAAGGCCATGAGACCGGCGGTCAGCACGGCAAGCGCGGCGAGAACACGCCCACGTGCCCAGGACGACCGACCCTTCGCATCGTCGCCCCATTGCCACGGCGAGTGGCTGATGCGATGCAGCCACCGCTGGGGCGCTGGAGTCGTCGGCTCCGACGCCTCTCCGCTCTTCTCTCGATTCACCATGTCCTGTCCATCTGCCTCGGACCGTCCTCGAGCCGGCGGGCCATGAGCACGACGTGCCTCATACGACGCAGCGCACGGTGATCAGGTTCCGAAAGAGGCGCATGGTGGTGTCGAGGTGGATGAGTCCCGTCGCGGAGGTCCACCCGTCCGGTCCGCGGCTTTCGGGCGCGACAGCGGGGATGCGCTCCAGCACGCGTTCGGTGAGGGCGGTCAACGGCGACGAAGCCTTCGGAGTACGTACTCCGAAGGCCGGCAGAGCGTTCGAACGACCCGGTTGGTGACGACGAAATACCAAGGGCTCACCCAGCCGTCCTCCTTGCTCATGAGCCCTGGGCCGCCCTCGCGGTAGACATGGCGCCACAAACGGCGGAGCAACGGAGTCCCCGCAAGAATCAGGACTGGAGCGACAGCGAGCGCACCGGCCGTCACAGCGAGCCTGAGCGCCTGGATCCGGATGTTGAGAGCGCTCCTTATCCGCATCCCTCCAGCTTGCCCATGAGCGGTGCTCGGCACTGGCGAACTGCGAAAAGGGGGTGGTGATTCCGTTCTGGCGTCACCGACGGACGCAGGAGCTGGAGTGTCCGAGGTGTCGACTAGGGTGCGCGAATGATATTCGGACGTCGACGGTTCGTGGACACCGTCGAGAACTTTGAAGCGGCTGTAAGGGCTCAGGACGCGGACGCGGCGGAGCGTGCCTTCGCACAGCTGACGCGCGGCTTCGGCAAGGCATCGGACACCGAGGTACGGGCAGCCGCCCCTCGGCTCGCCGCCCTGCTCGGGGAGGTGCCGCCCGGTCCGCGAGCCGTGGTGGCCGTGATGACCGGAGCCTGCGTCGAGCGGGGTGCGGACCCCCTGGCCTGCGCGCCCGATGTGTTCGCGAGCGCTCTGGACGCCTTCGAGAACGCTGCTGTCTTCTGCGAGCGGTGGGCGGCTGCGGACCGTGGCGAACTGCCCGACCCCGAGGGATCGGGACTGGAGGAGGCCGACTTCGAGCGGATCGGCTTCGAGCCCGTCATGGGCTGGCAGGCGCTCCCGCAGTTCGAGATGGCCTGCGTGGCGATGCCAACTCCCCGAGGGTCCGACGCGAGGTTCCTGACCGCGAGGGGTTGAGGGCCGCTGTCACCCGGGTTGCGGAGCTGTCCGGCGAGTCGTTCAAGTGCCTCGTGTACGCCCTCGCCGTCCTCGACGACGAGCCGCTCGTGGCCCTCGACCGCGCAACCGGCACCGGCTTCATGCTGCGCGCTTCCGGCATCGGTGACAACTTCCAGCTCCACACCCTCCTTGCCGATGCGCTGATCGGTCGCGGCCTCGTCACGGGCGAGGCGCCGTCGGCCGAAGCCGTCGCCTGCTGCCGCGACCAGGCCGGGATGGTGCCGACCACCGGCGCCTTCAACCTGGTCGGTGCCGACGGCGAGTGGATCTGGAACGAGGGCAATCCCGCGGACATCCCTGTCGTGGACGGGGTCCGGCTCGTGGTCCTCGACCCGCCCCCGTACGGGAGGAGCTGGCAGGCCGGCCGCTTCTTCCCCGGGATGACCGGCGAGCTCGTGTACGACCACGCCCTCGCGCCGGAGGAGGCGGCTGCCCTGCTCGCCCGCGTGGCCACGTCCGTCCGCTGAGGCGGGAGGCACGGCTGAACCTCTGGAAGTCGGCGCTCGCCGCCACTCGGATTTCACGGCACCGCGGAAGCTGCGCCACACGGCTGCCGGCGCCAGGAGTCCGGCACCGAGGCATTCCGGTGCCGGACTCCTGGTGCCGGACTCCGCTGCCGGACTCCGCCCTGCGCCGCTCAGATCTGCCAGCCCGTCGCGGTCCGCAGCGCGGACCAGAGCGCGCGGGCCACGAGCGCGGCGCCGGTACGCACCGCCAGTTCCCGCAACACGCTGCCGCGGTCGCGCCCTGCCCCGGGGTCCCGTTTCATGCCCGACTCCTCACTGTCGTGTCCCGCCTTCGTCCGGTCGACGGCCCCACCTTGCGCCGGGGGCGCGGTGTTGCGGAAACTGCAACGGGCCGATGCGGCGAACTGGCAACGGAGACGGGGCGGGTGACGGTGTGACAGAGGACGACGACGAATGGCGCGCCCTGCCGCCGCCCGCAGGCCTTCCCGTCGACGACCAGGAGCTCGTTCAGGCGCTGCGCCTCTACATGGGACGCACGGGCCTCTCTCTCCGCGCATTCGGCAGGACCTACCAGTACAGTCCCGGAACCGTGTCGCGGTACCTGAGTGGCGAGCGGGGAGTGTCGAGCGCCTTCGTCCGTGACCTGCTCACGGCGGTGGAGACCGCCGGGGAACAGGTCCGGGCGAGCGACCGGGCGCGCCTGGAGAACGTCCATCGACGGACCCTGGCCCACGCCAAGGGTGCTGCCTCCAAGAGCATGCTCAAGTCCGAGTTCGCGAAGGTCTCTCTGGAGCTCGCGCAGCAGGCTCACACCTTGGAGAAGGTCACGGCGCAGCTCGCCCTCTCCAGGATCGAGGTTCTGGACGCCACGGAGCGTATCCAGCAGCTGACCGAGTCCCTGGCCCTGAAGGAACAGGACATCCAGGCTCTCGAAGCCCGGATGGCGGCGGCGCACCAGTGTGACGGGACCGGGCCGCAGGAGCTGCGGGAGATGACCGCCTCGTACGAGAGGGCCCGCGCCGAAGCCGAGGCGCTGCGGGCGGAGTTGGCGAAGACCAGGACCCTCCTTCGTGAGGCCGAGCAGAGGTTGGCGGACAGCGGGCGGGGAATGGCCGTCATCGCGGAGTCGATGGGGGCGGAGCTCCGGAAGCAGGACGCCGCCCATCGTGCCAAGGTCCGGGAGTTGGAGTCGCGGGTGCGGTCCCTTCAGGGGGCGGTGAACCGCCGCCAGGACGGCGACGACCGGAGCTCGGACGAACTCGATGTGAATGTGCCGACGGACCTGCCGATCGACCCGCGCCTGCAGATCTACTCGGTCGGCGAAGCCCTGCGCCAACTCCTCGTCCACGCGCGCTCACCGGGGCTGAACGCAGTGAGTCGCATGTCGTCCGTTCCGCTGGGTGACGTCCAGCGCATGTTCATTCACAACGAAGTGCGCGACGAAGCGAAGCTCCGGGCCGTCGCCATGAAACTGGCCGAACGCGCGGGACGGCCCGAGGCCGTTCAACAGATCATGGATCTGTGGCAGGCGGGGGCGCCGTGAAGGGGAGCGACCGATACTCCCTTCGCCCGGATCGTCCGTACGCACGTACACCGTAGGGACATCCGGGGCACGGCAGACGATCCGAAGGAAGCGGCCCGGCCGTCCGCTCGACGAGCGGTGAACTGCCGGGCCGCGCTCCTCGATCAGCAGGAGGGAGGCGTCGTGCTCCCGATCGCGATTCTGAGATCCGCTCCCTGGCTGTCCACCGAGCACGTCCTGACAGCGGCGTTGGCGATCTCGTCCACGAGCGTCCTGCCCGCGGCCAGCGGTGCGTCGGCGGTGGTCGAGGTGGCGGGCGTGGCGTCGACGAGCCTGTTGTGCACCGTTGCTCCGCTCGTGACGATGCGGACAAGGACGCCGTTGACCAGCGGGTCGGAGGCTGCGTAGTCGTCGTACGGCGGGGTGGCGCGGCGGTATTCCAGGGACAGATAGCTGCCGTCACCACGGGCGATGCGGTACTCCTGGATTCCGTTCACTCCGAGCACACCCAGCTCGTGGCTTCCGCTGGACGCGACCCGGATCACCTGGGCCTCGGGGATCCATCCGGCGAACTGCCGGTAGTCGGCCGGGTAGAGGTGCATGCCGCCACCGCCCATGGTGTCCGTCGGGTCGTCGCCCCCGGACACCGTGCAGGAGCTGTTGACCTGCGTCACGCTGCTCGTGCTCGGGCACCCCTTGAGCGTGTCGGAGTGCGTGAAGCCGAGGTTGTGGCCGAACTCGTGGGTCCACATCCATGTCTTGTAGCCCACGCCGTTGGAGAGGATCCAGTTTCCCGGCTGGGAGGCCAGTCCCTCCCACGGGCAGGCCGAATGACGCGACAGGTCGACGAAGAGGTAGTCGTAGTCGTCCGGGTCGACGCCGCGTGCCAGTGCCGCCGTTCTGGCAGAGCTCCGTATCGATGTCGAGTCGCACCCGGTCGGCCGCGTTCCCAGATCGACGCCCGTGAGCATGTCGCCCGTCAGGTCGAGTGCGCCTCCGGACACTTCCTGCAGATACGAACGGAGCGAGGGGGAGCCGGTGCCGAGCGTCGCCTGCTGGACTGCGGCAGGATCGGCGGGAGCGGCATCGTTCCAGTGGGTCGCCATCACCAGGGCCCGCTTCTGGCCGGTGACCGGGCGACTCGGCCAGCCGGAGACGAAGGCGTCCCCGTCCCACAGGCGCATGGAGGTGTAGTCGGTGGCGCCGCCCTGGCCGGCGCAGTCGCCCACCTCGACGGTGTCGGCGCCGTTGAAGGTGCGCAGGCACGTGCCCAACTGGGCGTCGCCCCGGTACTTGTTCTGCAGGAGGACGTAGCCGTTGCCCTGGTCGACGGCCTGCCAGAGGCGCATGGACGTGTAGTCGGTGGCGCCGCCCTGCGCGGTGCACTCACCGACCTGCACGGCGGCGCTGCCGCTGAAGGTGCGCAGACAGTTCCCGAGCCCGGCGTCCGCCCGGTACTTGTTCTGCACCAGGACGTAGCCGTTGCCCTGGTCCACGGCCTGCCACTGGCGCATGGCGGCGGAGTCGGTGGGATCGCCCTGCGCGGTGCACTGACCGAGTTGCACGGCGGCACTGTCGACGAACGTGCGCAGGCACGTTCCCAGTCCGGCGTCTCCTCGGTACTTGTTCCCCAACAGGGTGTAGCCCACGGCCGCGGTTCCGGCGCTACTCGATGCGGACGTACGGGCGGCCCGCTGTTCGCCGCCCTGCGGAGCCGCTGCTGTCGCCGGTGCGAACGACAGCAGAAGCAGAGCTGCCGGCACCACGGTTGCCGCGAAGGCTGTCCTCACCTTTGCCGCGTACCACTTCATCTCTCCTCCATTGGCTTGCTGTTGGCCTTGCAGAGTGAGACGAGCCCGAGCCTGCCCCCGAGAGCCGGACTCATGAGGGCTGTCAGGTACCTGCCATTCGGGTCCCGCCGCTTCCCCGGCACAGAATGTAAGCGGTTGCCATCCTGGCGCAAGGCATCCCTCGAAGTTTCTGTCAGTTTCTATGGAAGAAGGGCTGAGGACGGCCTGCGGAGTGTAGTAACCGCTCACTATCGGAGGGGAGTTCGTCTCTTCAGTTCCGGCCCGGCGGGGCCGGGCGTCCTGCACCGACCTGCACCGTGGCGCGAGAGGCGCACCATCGTTCGCAATCTGTTTCGGCAACCCTCTGCAAGTTCTTGCCAAGGATCTGGCGGCCTGCTTGACTCACCTGCCGGTAGACACAGGTGACGGCCCGTCCGGTCGATGGCGTGGCGGCGACGACGCCGCGCCGCTCGCCCCCACCTCAGGTTCGAGAGGTACGCCCATGAGCACCGAGACCGACGTCCTCGTCCTGGGAGGCGCAGGCGTGGACACGATCGTCTACGTCCCCGAACTGCCGCTGCCCTACGCCGACAGTTACATGGTGCGGCCCGGGATCGAGACGCGGGCGGGGCAGACCGGGGACTTCGTGGCTCTGGGAGTGAGTGCGCTGGGCCTGCGGACCCATCACTTCGACATGATCGGCGACGACGACGCGGGAGACCTGGTCCGCGCGCTGCACCGGGACCGGGGCATCGCGCTGACCGAGGTTCCCCTGCCCGGCGGCACCAAGCGTGCGGTCAATCTCGTCGGTCCCGACGGACGGCGGCTGTCCTTGTACGACGACAGCCGCTCGCGGGAGGAGGACCGACTGCCCCCGGCGACCGTCCGGGCCCTGGCGGCGGCGAGCCGTCACGCTCATGTCTCCATCACGTACCCCTGCGCCTTCGCCCTCCCCGAGCTGCGGGAGGCCGGTGTGACGATCTCGACCGACCTGCACAACTGGGACGGTGTCAACGCGTACCACGAGCCCTTTGCCTATGGCGCGGACCTCGTCTTCCTGTCCACCACCGCCCTGACGGACACGGAGCGGACCATGCGTCGGATCGTCGAGCGCGGACGGGCCGACGTGGTGGTCGCGACGGCAGGGGCCGAAGGGGCCTACCTGCTGGTCGAAGGGGAACTCAGCCACATTCGGGCTGTCCCTCCGCCCTCGCCGGTGGTGGACTCCAACGGTGCCGGAGACGCCTTCGCCGCCGGATTCCTCTTCGGCCGTCTGGCCGGCGAGCCGCCCCTGCGGTGCGCCCTCTACGGAGCGGTCGCCGGAGCGCATGCCTGCACCGTTCCGGCGACGCGGGCCGACTCCATCGGCCGGGACGAGCTCCTTGCCCGCGTCGCCGCGTGGGAAGCCGCGGGCTGACCGTCCGGCGGCCACGTACGTCCTTGGCCCCTCCCGGCCAGTCCTCCCGGCCAGTCCTCCCGGGCCCCTGCCGGTCAGGCCCTCCCGGCCCCGCCCGTCACGCCCTCCCGGCCGCAGCTCGATCCGCGGCCCCGTCCAGGCCCCGGACCGGCTCCCTCGCCAGGATCACCGAGCGCGACAGATTGCGCGGCCGGTCCGGGTTCATGCCGCGGCGGGCCGCGAGTTCCACGGCGAGGCGCTGGGCGCGGACCAGGGAAGCGACCGGGTCCAGTGCGTCGGCGGTGAACAGGGCGCCGGTCGTGGCGACTTCGTCCTCAAGGCCGGCCGGTGGATCGCCGAAGGCCCACACCAGGCTCGACCTGTCGCTGATGGTGATCGGGCCGTGGCGGTACTCCATCGCGGCGTACGACTCGGTCCAGGCACGCGCGGCCTCGCGCAGCTTGAACGCGGCCTCGTCGGCGAGGCCCGTCGTCCAGCCGCTGCCGAGGAAGGTGAACTGTCTCCGCTCGCGCCAGCTGCGCGGCAGCGGTTCGGCGACTGCGAGTTCGCCGTCGGCGATCGAGAGGGTGAGGTCGGTGCCGAGGCCGGCGCGCAGCAGCTGAAGCGCGGTGGTCGCGAAACGGGTCTGCAGGACGGACTGCTCGTCGGCGAAGCCCAGGTCGATCACGGCGTCCGCGCGATGGGCCACGGGCGCGGTGGGGACTCCCGTCACGGCGAGGGTCGGAACGCGGCCCGCAACCGTGCCGAGCAGCCGCAGCACCTCGGTCGTCGTACCGGAGCGGGTGATCGCCACGATCCGGTCGTACCGGCGGCCGAGCGCCACCTCGGAGGCCGGGTAGGCATCGGTCTCGCCGAGGCCCGCGGTCTCCCGCAGCGCGGCGTAGGCGCGGGCCATGCAGTACGACGTACCGCACCCGACCACGGCGACCCGCTCGCCCGGGTGGGGCAACCGGTCGGCGACGGAGTCGGCCAGCTCCGCCGCCCTCGTCCAGCACTCCGGCTGGCTCGCGATCTCCGTGATGACATGTGCGGCGGCGTTCATGGGGCCTCTTCTCCGTCGCTCTGCTGGGTTGCCTCGGGTCTTGTTTCTAGCCCCGTCCGCGCACCATTGCAATGAGCAATAGGCGAGCAATGATCGAGAAATTCCCCATCACTTCAGTGATTGCTTATTGATTGCGTACTCGAAGGGTGAGTAGACCTGCGGCTCAACAGGCCGACAACGGTGTTGAGGAGCAGGGCGATGAACAGACGATTGATCCGGCGGACCGCGGCCATGGGCGTGGCCGGTGCACTCGCCCTCGGGCTGACCGCGTGCGGTGGCTCGACAGGCAGCGCCGCCGCGGGCAGCGGCAAGGAGCTCACCTACTGGTCGATGTGGAAGGAGGGCGAGCCACAGCAGAAGGCGCTGTCCGCCGCCATCGAGGACTTCACCGCCGAGACGGGCATCGAGGTGAAGGTGCAGTGGCAGGGCCGTGACGTCCTGAAGAAACTGCAGCCGACCCTTCACGGCGTGCCGGCCGCCGACCTCATCGACCGGAACCTCCCGCAGGTCAAGTCGATGATGGTGTCGACCGACTCGGCCGCCGACCTGTCCGGCGTACTGAAGGAGCCGATCCCCGGCGAGCCCGGAAAGACCGTCGGCGACGTCGTGCCGGCGAAGTACCTCGACCTGGGCAAGGCCGAAGGCAAGCAGGTCGTCCTGCCCTACGCCATCGTCGCCAACGGCCTCTGGTACGACGGGAAGTCCTTCCCCGCACTCGGCAACAAACCCCCCAAGGACTGGGACGCCTTCCAGGCGACACTCGCCGCCGAGAAGGAGGCGGGCCGCGCTCCGCTCGCCCTCGACGCGGACATCCCCGACTACGGCGCCTACTGGTACAGCAACTTCGTGGTGGGCGCGATGGGCCCCGGGTCCTTCCACGCGGCGGCGGCCGACGAGAGCGGGAAGCGGTGGAAGGAGCCCGGATACGTCGAGGCCGCCCAGCGCGTCTCCACGCTCGCCAAGGGCGGCTACTTCGCCGACGGTTACGCCGCCAGCAAGTTCCCGGCCATCCAGCAGAAGTGGGCCACGGGCAAGGCCGGCTTCCTGCTGATGGGTTCATGGATCGCGGGCGAGACCAAGCCGTACGCCACGTCCGGCTTCGACTTCAGGATGCTGCCCTTCCCCACCGACGGCGCACCGGGCTCCGGCGCGTCCATCGAGGCCACCACCTTCGGCTGGGTCGTCCCGAGCAAGGCCAGGCAGGGCGATGCGGCGCGCAAGCTCGTCGCCTTCCTGTACGGCAAGAAGCAGATGCAGGCGTACGCCGACGAGGCACAGGGCATCGTGGCCCGCGAGGACATCGAGGTCGCCCCGGCCATGGCCGATGCCGCCGCTGCCCTGAAGGCGAGCACTCCGTACAACACCTTCGACGGGGTCGACATGGACTTCGCCGAGTGGTGGACGAAGACCTTCCACCCGCTGCACACCAAGCTGGTGACCGGCAAGATCTCCGCCGAGGACTTCAGCGACCAGCTCGCCGCGCAGAGCGCCGACTTCTGGAAGCGGGCGGGCTGATGACCACAGCCGTCGCCGACGGCGCGCGTTCCTCCGTCCCGGCCCGCCGCACGGTGGCGGGCCGGGACGGAGTGGGCCCGTTCGCCGCCCACCGCAAGCGCCTCTACCTGCCGTTCGTCCTGCCCGCCTTCCTGCTGTACGCCGCGTTCCTGCTGGCCCCCGTCGTTGCCACTGGGTGGATCAGCCTGCACGAGTGGGCCGGTGTCGGCCCCATGAAGTGGGTGGGCGCGGACAACTACACCCGGATGTTCCAGGACCCGGCCTTCCGGACGTCCTTCGGCAACACGCTGCTGCTCCTCTTCGGCGGCGGCGCCGTCACCTTCCTGCTCAGCTTCGCCCTGACGATGCTGCTGCGCGACCTGGCCGGGCGCTCGACCGCGCGCTCGGTGATCTTCTTCCCGAACATCGTCCCGGCGCTGGTGATCTCGATCCTCTGGGGCTTCCTCTTCCAGGCGGACGGCCTGCTCAACTCGGCGCTGCGCTCGATGGGGTTCGCGCACCCGCCCGCTTGGCTCGCCGAAGAGAACCAGTTCAAGATCATCATGCTGGGCATCATCTGGATGAGCACCGGCTACTACACGACGATCATCATGGCGGCGGTGGACCGCATCCCGCCGTACCTGTACGAGGACTGCGCCCTGGCCGGCGCGAACGCGTGGCAGCGCTTCCGTCACGTCACTCTCCCGCTGTCCTGGGACGTCATCGGGATCTGCGCGGTGCTGTGGACCATCAACGCGATGAAGACCTTCGAGTTCATCCTCGCCATGGCCGGCTCGGCCAGCTCCATGCCCGCCACGTCCACCTGGACCGCGTCGCTGTACGCGTACACCTCGGTCTTCGCGCCGACGGGTGTACCGCAGTACGGCGTCGCCGCGGCCTCGGCCGTCGTCACGCTCGCGCTCGTCGGCGTCCTGGTGGTGCTGATCCGCCGCCTGATGCGGCGCGAAGCGCTCGAATTCTGATCGGGGAACACTGTGAGCTCTGCATCGACTCTGCGCGCCGGCCGGACACAACGGCTGCTCGGCGCCCCACTGGTCTGGGCGTTCGTCGCCTTCAACGTCCTCGTGCTGGTCTGGATCCTGGCCTCCTCGGTCAAGGGGACCAGGGACATCATCGCCTCCCCCTGGTCGGTGCCCGACGCGATCCACTGGGGCAACTTCGAACGGGCCTGGAGCGCCGGGAACTTCGGCCCGGCCGCCCTCAACTCACTTGTACTCGTGGGTGGTACGGCCCTCGCGACGGTGCTCCTTGCGGCCCCCGCCTCCTACGCGCTGAGCAGGCTGGGGGCGCGGAGCGCGGGCGCGGCCACCTCGCTGTTCGCGATCGGTCTCGGCATTCCGGCGCACGCCGTGTTCCTGCCGCTGTACCAGGTGATGGCACCCCTGGGCCTCGTCAACAACCTCTGGGGTCTGTGGCTGCTCTACACCGCGACCTCGATGCCGTTCGCGGTCTTCTTCCTGACGGGGTTCTTCCGCTCGCTGCCCGCCGAGCTGGAGGAGGCGGCGGCCCTGGACGGCGCCTCTCCCTCGTACACCTTCTGGCGGATCATGCTGCCGCTGGCACGCTCCGGGCTGATCACCCTGCTGCTGCTCAACGTCATCAACCACTGGGGGGAGACGTTCTTCGCGCTGGTCTTCATCCAGGACCAGCAACTCCAGACCCTGCCGCTGGCACTGCTCGGCTTCATGCAGCAGATGCAGTACAACGGCGCGGACTGGGGCGGGCTGTTCGCAGGCATCGCGGTGGTCGTCCTGCCGCTGGTGGGGCTCTACGTCTGGCTCGGCCGCCGCATCATCGAGGGCATGACCCTCGGCTCCGGCAAGTAGTACGTACACGTATCAGGTTGCCGGTCATGGAAGGGCAGAACGTACTGTGTCACCCCGACTTACAGCTCTCATCGCCATGCGCCAGGACGTGGCGGCCCTGGCACTCCCCGCCGACGTACGGGCCAGGCTGGGGGCGGTGTGCGACGTACCGGACCTGGTGGTCGACGATTTCGCGCGGCCCGAGGCGCGCAAGGCCCTGGCCCGTACCGACGTGCTGATCTCGGGGTGGGGCTGCCCGGCCGTCGACGCGGACGTGCTCGCGGACGCACCGCGGCTGCGAGCCGTCATGCACGCGGCGGGCTCGGTCAAGCACGTGATCACCCCGGCGGTCTGGGAGCGGGGCATCACGGTCTCGTCCGCCGCGCCCGCCAACGCCGCACCGGTCGCCGACTACACGCTCGCCGCGATCCATCTGTCGGCCAAGAGGGCCTTCCGCACGGCGGGGGAGTACCGGGCGGGCCGGCCCCAGGACCTGACGGTCTCCCCGGCCACCGGCCTGCTCGACCGTACGGTCGGCATCGTCGGCGCCTCGAAGATCGGGCGGCTGGTCCTGGAGCGGCTGGCCGGTGCGGGCGTCGGACTGCTGGTGCACGACCCGTACCTGGAGGCCGCGGACGCGGACGCGCTCGGCGCTCGGCTCGTGGGCCTGGACGAACTGTTGGCAAGCTCGGACATCGTCTCGTTGCACGCCCCCCTGCTGCCCGAGACGAGGCACCTGATCGACGCGCGGGCGCTCGGACTGCTGCGCGACGGCGCGGTGCTCATCAACACCGCGCGCGGTGGACTCGTCGACACCGAGGCGCTGGCACGGCACTGCGCGGCGGGGCGCATCGACGCGGTGCTCGACGTGACCGAACCGGAACCCCTGCCGCCGGGCCATCTGCTGCTCACCCTGCCCCATGTGCTGGTCACCCCTCACATCGCGGGTGCGATGGGCACGGAGGTGCGGCTGCTCGGCGCGTTCGCCGTCGGGGAGGCGGAGCGGTTCGCGGCCGGGGAGCGGCTGCACGGCGAGGTACGGGCGGAGGACCTGCCCCGCATCGCCTGACGACCCCGGCGGAGCCATGTGGGGACGGGCGGGGTGGGGAACGGGCCCGAGGGCCTCACCCCGTGCGCCCGCCGCACGACGCGCGGACCACCAGATTGGGGCGCAGCTGCACCTGGTGCAGTGGAGAGGCGTCGCCGTCGGACAGACGGCGCAGCAGGATCTGCGCGGCCAGCCGGCCCACCTGGAACTTGGGCGGCGAGACCGCGGTCAGCGGGATCTCGGCCACGTCCGCGAACTCGTTGTCGTAACTGACCATGGCCAGGTCATGAGGGACGCGCAGTCCTGCCCGCCGGGCCGCCGACTGCACGAGGGCGGCCTCGCGGTCGCCGAAGCAGAGGGCGCCCGTGACCCCCGCGGCCACGAGTTTCGCCACGGTGGCGTCGGCGCGGTCCGGGTTCCAGGCGTCCATCACGGCGCTGTCGACCACCGGCTCCGGCAGTGCGAAGTCCGCGACGGCTCGGGCGAATCCGGTGCGGATGGGTGTGGCGGTCGGCGCGTCGACGCGGACCACCAGCGCGAGGCGCTCATGGCCGAGGCCACGCAGGTGCCGTACCGCGTCGTACGCACCGCCCTCGTGGTCCGTGCAGACATGCTCCGTGGGGTCGCCGGGGCCCGCCGCCGTCAGCCGCCGCTCCACCAGCACGGCGGGGACGGGAAGACCGAGCAGTTCCTCCGTGCGCCGTGCCGGATCGTCGGAGGCGTGCAGGCCCGGCACCAGCAGCAGACCGTGCACACCCGCGGCGAGCAGCTCGGCTATCGCCGCGTCCTCCGCCTTCGGGTCGTAGTGCGAACAGGCCAGCACGAACTGGGCTCCCGACTCCGCCAGCACCTCCTGGATGCCCTGGATGACGCGCGGGTAGTAGAGGGCGGTGTCGGGCACGAGAACGCCGACGATCCTGCGCCGGTCGGGCACGCGCGGCGGGAGACCGAGCGCGAAGGTACCCGCGCCCTGCCGCCGCTCCACGAGGCCCTGGGCGACCAGGTCCTCGTACGCCCTGCGGACGGTGGTGACGGACAGGCCCGTCTCCGTGGCGAGCGCCCGCTCGGTGGGCAGCTTGCTGCCCGGCGGCCAGGTGCCGTCTTGGATGCCGCGGCGCAGATCGGCGGTGAGCTTGCGGAACTTGAGTTCTCGGGCCGACACGGTTCCCCCATGGGCGTGCGAAGAAGGAGCAATTCCCGATCGACGGCGGAATGCTCCTTGAATCCTATCGTCGGACCTCCCTAACGTCCGCAGGCAATTCGGCATCAGGTTCAGCGCCGCCGCACGTCCCAGCTCAGCTCCCTGGAGGACGCTCATGGACGCACTCCCCGCTTCGCCCGTCACCCGCCGCAGACTGCTGGCGTACGGCGCCGCCGCCACCGGCGCCGTGGCGCTGCCCTTCGTCGCGGCCCCTGCCGCGGAGGCCGTCGAAGGCGTCGCCGGGGCGCCCGCATTCACCGAGCTGGAGGCACGGGCCCTGGCCCTGCGACCGCCCGCGTTCCTCCTGGAATCGGCCGTGCCGCGGCAGATCACCTCAAGTCCGGACGCCGCCCTCGCCCTCAGCGATCTGCGATCCGTCTGCGGCACGCGCTCCCTGCGCTGGGACCACGGCCCGCGCTCCGTGATCACCGTCGACGTCGAGCTCGCCTGGTCCGCCGACCCGTACGAGCCGAAGCCGCTCGCCGACCAGGCATGGCAGGGCACCGTCGACACCTTCTCGGTCTGGATCCACAACGAGAAGCCCAGCGGCAGCGACGACGTCGTGCGCTTCGAGTTCGGGCGGGGGAGCCGCACCGACTGCTGGTTCGAGTTCCGGCTGGACTTCACCGGCTGGCGCACCGCCTGGGTGCGCTACGCGTACGACATGCACGGTCGCCCGCACCCGGCCATGGACACCCTCCGCATCATCGCGCCCCGCAGGTCCGGCACGCTCTGGATCGACCAGCTGCTGCCGAACGTGGCGCTGCGCCCCGACGCCCCGACCCGTGACCGGCAGGTCCCCGAGATCTGCGTCGAGGGAGACGACTGGGACCAGCAGCACTGGCAGGCGCTTCACCTCTTCGACCGCATCCTCACCCGCACCACCCTTCCCGCTCCCGACCCGTCCGGCGCCGAATCCGACGCCCTGCACGCCCTGGCAGACCGCTACCACGCGGACTACCTCGCCGCCGCCCCCAAGGTCGACGACGCGTACGTCGCCACCCTCACCGGCCAGGCGAACACGCTCCTCACCGGCCGCCCCGTCTTCTCGTACCAGTCCCAGATCTACCCGCCGGAGATCAGCGCCGACCTCAAGACCTTCGTCGGCGCCGTCACCCTGCGCGCCGTCACCGACCTCATGCAGAAGACCGCCCAGGCGTACGACGCGGCCGGGACCGAGCACCGGCAGACGCTCGGTGCGCTCTACGTCCGGCTCGTGGAGCGGCTGCGTGAGCAGGGCTGGACGTACGGCAGCTGCCTCGGCACGATCCACCACGTCGGCTACGACATCCGCGGCTACTACGACTCCGTGTACCTGATGCGCGAAGTCCTGCGGGAGGCAGACCTGTTCGAGGCCGTGCGCGCCGACCTGACCTGGCTCACCGGCTTCGGCCGGATCTTCCGCGGCCTCGACCACCGCAACGCACACGGCTCCACCTCGGACATCATCAACACCACCGTGCGCGGCATGCTCGCCGTCGCCCTCCTCCAGGACGGCGAGGCCCGCCAGGTCGCGTACCTCAAGGCGCTGCGCGACTGGCTCAGCCGCTATCTGCTGCCCACCGACGGCATCCAGGACGGTCTCAAGACCGACGGCACCACCTTCCACCACGTCGGGTTCTTCCCCGACTACGCACGCGACGGATTCGTCGGGCTCGCGCCGATCGTGTACGTGATGAGCGGCGGCCTGTTCCGGATCTCGGCCGAGGCCCACGCATCCCTCAAGCAGGCCGTACTCACCATGCGCGTCGTCGCCAACACCAGCCACTGGCCGATCTCGCTGAGTGGCCGCAACCCCATCGGCACCACCGGTCTCGTCGTCTCACCGTTCCAGTGGCTCACCATCGCCGGCACGCCCGACGGCTCCGAGGACCTCGATCCCGAGCTCGGCGCAGCCTTCCTGCGCCTCCTGCCCGCCGCCCCCGCCACCGCTCAGAAGAAGATCGCGGCCAGGCTCGCCGCCGCCGGTGTCACGGCGGAGAGCGCACCGTCCGGCGCCTGGGCCTACAACTACGCCGCACTCGCCGTGCAGCGCCGCGACACCTGGCAGGTGACCGTACGCGGCCACAACCGCTACCTGTGGTCCACCGAGATCTACGAGGGCTCCAACTGGTACGGCCGCTACAACACCTACGGCCAGATCCAGGTCCTGCACCGCGGCAGCCCCGTCACCAACCTCGACAGCGGCTACAGCCACGACGGATACGACTGGAACCGCCGCCCCGGCACCACCACCCTGCACAAGCCGTGGGCGCAGTTGAAGGGCGACCTCACCGGCACCATCGAGGAAGTCCTGCTCACCGAGGAGCGGTTCGCGGGCGCCCACACCATCGACGGCCGTAACGGCATGTTCGCGATGCGGCTTCGCGAGCACCCCAAGTACGACGGCAGCCACCGCGCCCGTACGTCCGTCTTCCTCTTCGACGATCGGGTCATCGCGCTGGGCACGGGCATCGAGAACGACGACGAGGTCCACGAGACGGAGACCACCCTCTTCCAGACCCGTCTGGCCACGACCACCGCGCCCACCCACGTGGGCGCTGAACCGGTCACCGCGTTTCCCTACGAGCAGGACCACGAACTCACCTCCGCGCAGTGGTTGCTGGACGACAAGGGCCTGGGCTACTACCTCCCGCCCGGCCAGCACCTCGCACTCACCCGCGCGGGCCAGCTCTCGCGCCACCACGGCACGGACGCCGAGACGCGCGGCGACTTCGCCACGGCCTGGCTGCGCCACGGCACCGCGCCACGGGGAGCGTCGTACGCGTACGCCATGCTCGTAGGAGCGACCGCCGCGTCCATGGCGGACTTCACCGAGGCGATGGCCGACGAGGCGCGGGCGCCGTACACGGTCCTGCGAGCCGACGACACCGCGCACATCGTCACCGACCGGGCCACCGGCATCACCGGCTACGCGGTCTTCGACGCGACCCGCCGGCTCACCGGCGAAGGTCCGGTCCGGGCCGTCGACACACCGTGCATGGTGCTGGTCCGCACCCCCTCCGACACAACGGGGGACGCCTCGCTCGTCCTGTCGGTCTGCGACCCGGACCTGCGTCTCTACGAGGGCCGCGACCACGACCAGTACGAGAAGGGCGAGTACACCGGCGGCTACAGCCCGTTCTCGCGCTCCTGGCTGGGCAGCCCGAGCGCCCCGCACACTCTGCGCGTCACACTCGACGGCCGCTGGCACCCGGCCGGTTATCAGCCCTGCACCACCCTCGTCCAGGACGGCCGCACCGTCGTCTCCTTCCGCACGGTCGACGGCCGCCCCGTCCAATGCCGCCTCACAAGGGAGTCATGATGACCGGAACCCTCCGCCCGCTGGCCGCTGCCGCGCTGGCCGTCCTGCTGCTCGGCTCCACCGCGCACGCCGATCCGTCCGCCACATCCGCAGCGGTGGACACCGCGACCCCGGACTCGGCCCAGCCCACCGCCGGGCCCGCGGGAACGCTGGTGTTCAGCGACGAGTTCACCGGCTCGGCGCTCGACACCACGAAATGGAAGGTGCGCGACCAGGAACGCACCGAGACGGGGCGGACCGACGGCATCCGGTGGTGGTACAAGCCGGCCAACGTCCGGGTGATCCCCGACAACGGCGGCAACCTCGCCATCGACCTGAGCAATCCGGCGACGAACCAGTACGCGGGCGGCCGTGTCGACACCGACGGTGTCTTCGACTACACCCACGGCACGCTTGAGGCCCGCATCCATGTTCCGCCCACCGAGGGGCACTTGGGCGCTGTCTGGCTCCAGACGCACAGCTGGGGCAGCATCACGGGCAGCGCCGAGGACGGTGCGGAGATCGATCTGATCGAGAGCGCGTACGACGACGACAAGTACGCCGCGACCATCCACTACGACGGCTACGGCGCCGACCACCAGCAGTCCGCCCAGGTCGTCCCGGCTGCCGCCCTGCACAGCACCCACTACCACACGATCGGTCTCAACTGGACAGTGTCACGTATGGAGTTCACGTACGACGGCGCTGTCGTCCGCACCGTCACCGACCCCAAGCTGATCAGTCAGGTGAAGGAGTATCCGATCCTCTCCCACGAGGTCCTGGACTGGGCCGAGGGCGACGTCACGACAGCGCCAATGGACTACCGGTCCACGATGTACGTCGACTGGATCCGCGTCTGGCAGTGACCCTGCGGGCCTTCGTCCCGACGGCCCGCACCCGGACCGACGACGCGCGTCACTGCTCTTCCGGCCCCTTCCGCGCGGGGACACGCCGCAGCGTGAGAAGGGTGGCGTCGTCGGCGCGGTGGGGGCCGTCGAGGAGGCCGAGAAGGCGTTCGGCGTACTCCTGGAGCCCCTCGTGCCCGTGGGAGAGTGCCGCTTCACGGGCACAAGCCTCCGCCGTGTCGAGAAGGCGGGCCATGTCCTCGTCGGGATCGCTGTCGCGGCGCTCGATGAGTCCGTCGGAGAAGAGGAGGACGATGTCCCCGTCGGCGAGGACGGTCTCGGCCGCCGGGTACGTGCTGCCCGGCAGGACGCCGAGGGTGAGTCCGGGGCCGCCGTCCGGGGCCGGCAGCTGTGTCGCCCGGCCGTCGCGCAGCAGGACGGGGCGGGGGTGGCCTGCGCAGGTCCAGCGGAGCATCGAGAGCTCGGGGTGGTAGCGGGCGATCACGGCGGTGGCGGTCGACTCGATGCCGTCGTCGTAGGCGACCTCGTTCAGCCAGCGGGTCAGCTCCTCCACGGGCGCATCGGTGTAGGCGAGGCCGGCCAGGGCGTTGCGGAGCTTGGCCATCAGGGTGACCGCGGCGAGTCCGTGGCCGCGGGCGTCGCCGAGGGCGACGAGGAGCCGGCCGCCGGGGAGCCTTCGGGCCTTGTACCAGTCCCCGCCGACGCCGGATCCGGTGGCGTCCGGCCGGTACACGGCGACGGCGTCGAGGCCGTAGGAGGAGAGTTCGCCCTGGAAGCGGGGGAGGACGGCGTCGCGGAGCGCGTCGGCGACCTCGGTCAGGGCTTCGGCGCGTCCGCGCTGCCGGCGGGCTTCCTCTCCGGCGGCTCGGGCGAGTGTGCGGCGGCGGTGGTCGTCGGTGACATCGACGAGTACGGCGCGGACGGCCCAGACCGGTCCGTCCTTGGGACGGACCGGTTCCGCGACCATGCGGATGAACCGGTTGACGGGTCCGCGCAGGCGCAGCTCGCATTCCGACTGCCTCGTGCGCAGGAGTACGTCGTAGAGCAGGCGGTAGAACGCGGGCAGGCTGTCGGCGCTGAGCAGGGAGGCCATGCCGAGCAGGTTCGGGACGGGATCCGTCGCGAACCTGCCGAGGACGTGGCCGAAACCGAGGGACGGCACGACCGTGTCGTCGGCGAGGTTCCACTCCGCCCAGCAGGTCTTCGCGAGATTCTGGGCCGCCTTCGCCATCCGGACGCGGTGCCCCGGCTCCCAAGTGACGAGGAGGTCCTTGCCGCACGGGGACACGGTGACCTCGTGGCTCAGCCGCGCGGGAGGACCGTCCCGCCTGGGAATGAACCACTCCACCTCCGCGGGCCCCTGAGGGGCGCGCTCGTGGTGGGCGTCGGCGAGCATCCGGGGCAGCGCCGTGCCGCCCGTGACGGGGTAGCGCTCGAACAGCGGGACCGGGCCGGTCCACTGCGGTGCGGAGTCCTCCGGCACATGGGTGGCGGCGTAGGCGCGGGCCCGCTCGTTCTGCGTCAGGTACAGGAAGTCTTCGATGCCGTCGTCGGCGCCGAGCACGGGTGTCACCAGCATCGCGGCCGTCGGAAGCGCGTCCAGCAGGTCCACCACGGCGCCCGGGACCGCCTCCGGCTGCCGCGCGAGGGCCCCTCCGGGCGTGCGGGGCTCGGGCCTGTGCGTCTCGGCGTAGGAGCCGATGCGCTGGTGCTGGCAGGACAGCAGTTCGCTCACCGCCCGGAGGCCCAGTCGGGCGCGCGCGTCGCGTCCGGGAGGGAGATGCTCCATGGGCGCTGCCCTTTCGAGGGTGTGGCGACGACTCGCGATCATCCTCGCCTTGTCCCGGACCGGCGGCGACCGGACGGCGGGCTGGACCCCTGGTGGTCGACCGGAGTCACTCCTCCGGCGGATAGGGCAGGAGGCCGGGGCGTTCCGCGTAAGGCGCGACAGGTACGTCATCCGGCCCGCGTCCAATGCACCGCTTCGGGTGGAGCGTCGGTCAGGCCGTTGCCTTGTCGTTCTGGCGGCGCACGATCTCGGTGATCCAGGTGGGGGCGAACGGAGATGTGCAGCCCGGGGGAGTGGGGTAGTCCTTGAGCACTTCCAGGCGCTCCCCGATCCCGATCGCACGGGTGCGATGCTCGGCGTGCTCGATCCCGATCTGAGCCAGGCAGTGGTTCATCGCCCACTGCAGGCGATCCGGGGCGTCCTTCATCTCCGCCTCGATGATGTCGAGCAGTCCTTCGAGGTCGAGGACCTCGGGTTTCTTCGCCACGCGCTCGGTGGTGAGCGCCCAGCCGGCACTGGCCACCGCGGGGTCCGGATCGGTGAACCAGGCCAGGCGCAGCTCTTCGGAGTGCGGGTTCTTCTTCACCACGTAGTTCACGAGCCAGTCGTGCACCTTGGGTGTGCGCGCCTCGCGGACCATGGTGTCCAGCTCGTCGCGTTCGAACGTCTTCGGGCGGCAGATCAGGATCGCCAGCAGTCGCGCCGCGGTGTCATCCGTCTTCCAGAGCCGGTCGGCGAGTTCCTGCTGCGTCTTCAGTCGCTTCGCGACCGCGCGCAGCTTGGTGAGGTTCACGGCGTGATCGTCGCCGTGCTTCTCGTTCACCTTGCGAATCTTCCGGTCCTCGAGCGCGGCCAGCTCGGCCATCACCTCGGTCAGCGTCGTCTCGGTCACCGCGGTCTCCTGTCCGTCACGTGCGGGATGCAGCCTACGACGGAGGCCGGCATCCCGGCGTACGTACCGGTTCGGCGGCAGCCATCGACACGACTCCCGCGCCTTCATGAATGGGGCCGTGCTCGTCACCGGCCTCGCGTTCGGAATTACGGGAGGGCGTTGCGGGGTGTGTTCGGTTCATTCCCTGGCGCTTATTCTTGTTTCTGTTAATTGTTGGACGCTTCGGTGGATGTATGTGGCGCCGAATGAGTGGACTCGTCCGGATGTGCGGCGGAGGCGGGTTTGTGCGGGTGATCGGGGTGGTGATGTTGCTTTCCGTTCCCTGACCTGGAAGAGGCACCCCGAAATGCGACGCATCCCCGCTCGACGTTTGTTCGCTGCAGCGCTGCTGGTGGCGTCAGTGCTCGCCCCGGTGGCGGTGGCTCCTGCTCCGGTGGTGCAGGCCGTGGGTGTCGACCGGCACGAGGAAGAGAACTGCCCGCCCGGTGGTCTCGGTCCCGAGGTGAGCGCCCGGCTGGACAAGGCGATCGCGGACGTCCGTAAGCAGGCCGGTATTCCTGGTGTTGTGGTGGGGGTGTGGATGCCGGGGAAGGGGAGTTATGTGCGGGCGACGGGGGTCGCCGACACGGCCACGGGTGAGCCGATGTCGGCCGACTCGTACATTCGGATCGGTAGTGAGACCAAGACCTTCACGGTCACGGCGCTGCTCGAACTGGTCGATGAGGGGCGGATCGCGTTGGACGATCCGATTTCTGCTTACGTTCCCGGTGTGCGCAATGGCAAGCGGATCACGCTCCGTCATCTTGCCGAGATGCGCAGTGGTTTGTTCCCGTACACCGCGGACGCGGACTTCCAGCACGATTTGCTGAGCGATCCACAGCGCTATTTCACCCCGAAGGAATTGCTCGCGTACGGCATGAAGCACAAGAACACCTTCAAGCCGGGTGCCACTTTCCAGTACTCCAACTCCAACCTCATCCTGCTCGGCCTGGTGGTCGAGAAGATGAGCGGTCACAGGCTCGACGACTTCATCCACCATCGCGTGCTCCGCCCGTCGCACCTGCGCCACACGCAGCTCCCGACGGGGCCCGAGTTCCCCCGGCCGCACTCGCACGGCTACACGGACCAGACGCTGAGCGGCAAGGTCGAGGACTCCACGAACTGGAACCCCAGCTGGGCCTGGGCCGCCGGAGGGATGATCTCGGATCTGCACGATCTGCGCCGCTGGGCCAAGATCGTTGCCACCGGAGAGCTGCTCAGCCCCGAGACCCAGGCGCAGCGGCTGAAGACTTTGCCGACCGGCTTCCCCGGTACCAGCTACGGTCTCGGCATCTTCGAGACCGGCGGATGGATCGGTCATAACGGCTCGCTGCCGGGGTACGAGACGGTGACCGTCTACCTGCCGTCGCAGAAGGCCACTCTGGTCATCATGATCAACACGGATATCCGTCGCGGGGGCCAGGAGCCGTCCACGCTGCTCGCCCGGGCAATCACCCAGATCATCACGCCGGACAACGTCTACGACGGCGGGGTCGCCCCGCGCTAGAGGGTGTGGCTGGCGGGGCCCTTCCGGCCGGGCTCCGACAACCCACGTATGCCTCGTGGGCGAGTGCGCTCCGCCGCCCTCGGGCGACCTGCACTCACGTACCCGCCGCGAAGCCGTCCAGCAGGGCGTCGAGCCCGTCCGTCAGCGCCTGCTCCCCGGCCCGTTCCGCGAGTGCCGGCGCGGTGGCGCGCAGCAGCGGGAACTCCTGGGCCGGCATCCGGTGCAGCCCGAGCCGTATCGCAGGCTCCGGCTCGTTCGGATTGTTCACGACGGTGCGCAACTCGACGAAGGCGTAGCCGAGCACCCAGGCGGTGACCGCCCGATACAGCAGCTGGGTGCGATGGTCGTCCAGGCCCGCGCGGGCCAGCAGCGCGAGCATCCGTTCCTGGGTGCGCAGCACCGAGGGCGGGAGGCGGGAGAGCGGCACTGCCAGCATGCGGGTCGCGAGCAGTGGCACCACCTGCGGATGGCGCAAGGAGACCCGGTAGGTCTCGCGGGCCGTACGGTGCAGATCGGACCGCCACCCGGCCGCCGCCACGTTCCCCGGCCCCCGTTCCGCGACTTCGGGCCGCTCCTCCTCCAGGGCCTCCTGGAGTTCCCGGTGGAAAGCTTCGACCAGGCCGTCGAGGAGGGCGTCCTTGCCGGGCGTGTACCGGTAGAGCGCCATCGCCTCCACTCCCAGTTCGGCGGCGAGACGCCGCATGCTGAGCGCCGACAGGCCCTCGCGGTCGACCAGGGCCAGGGCAGCCGCCAGCACGCGTTCCCTGCTCAGACGACCTCGGTGGTGCCGTGGGCCGCCGCTGCGCTCCGACATATCTCGCCTCCGGAGGTCACGCGGCCGGAGTCCGGTCTCCTTGATCCTCTCGGAACTCTCGGTGCAAGCTAAGTGTAAGTATACGCCGTAAATATGTCATATATGGGTGTATGGGGCGCCCTTGAAGTCGACCTGCGCGAACGGTTCGCGCTCGCCGCGGTCTTCGACCGGCGCCGCGTCGATGCCGTGGCGCGCTCAGCGGGGGCCGCCGCTCGGACGGAGTCCGTACGGCAGTCGTTCCTGTGCCGAACTTCCCAGTACCCGCCGGGTGGTCGGAGCGGCGGTGAAGAACCATCCGCCGAACCACGCGCCCTTGGCACGTACGCAGCGCTCGGTGTCGCTGCGCATGGCTCGACCATCGGGCACGCGGAGGTCCCGGGGCCGACGGGAATCCGACCTGGAAGTCGCGCTGCCAGGACACACGGCTCTCAGCCGGCATGCCCAAGCCGCGGAATCGCGTTGAGCGTGTTCAGAGCGGCGCGGCGCAGCACGGGACTGCCCGCCACCACGCCGCGAACCCTCGTCACCGCCTCCACCTGTGCGCGTCGTACGGTGGCTGGGATCGTGCGCCGGTCCACCCATCCCTCCGAGAGGCGGAGTTCCGACGTCTTTAGCCTGTCCTTGTACGGTTCACTGCCCTTGCCGAGATCGATGCGGTCGAGTCCTTCGGCTGCCGCGGACTCCGCCGCTTTGAGACGCAGCAGGATGCCGGGTGAGAACTGGCCCACGTCCGGGTCGTACGCCGAGAACCAGATGTGCAGAACACGCCGGGACCGCAGCCCGAACAGCCAGCCGACGGGCCGCCCGCCCGCGTAGAGCACCGAGAGAACGCCGGTGCAGGTCGCCCCCCGGGCGCGCTGCAGTTCCCGCACCAGCGCTGTCGCTCTCGGCTGGGCGAACAGGTCCACCTGCTCCTTCGCCCGGTAGTGGGCGGACTTGTGCCGCATGAGTGCGTCGAGCGATCGCGGGTCGGATTCGTGGAAGGCGAACCGTACCTCTCCCACTCTCCTGCCCAGCGCTCGCTCGTCCTGTCGCAGGTGTTTGGCCCGTCTGGCCGACCTGGCGCGGAGCACGGCGAGATAGGCGTCGTACCCCTGCCGGAGGTCGATGACCGGAGATCCCGCACGACCCACGACCTCGGTTTCGAACGGTGTCTGGCCTTCGACGAGATGGTCGTATCGCCACAGGCGGAGCCCGCAGGCACGCAGGAGTTCCATGGGGTCCCAGTCGAGCCCCGGTACGTGGATCAGCCCCTGGCTGTCGCACATACCGCTGCCGATCGGCAGGCCGAGTCCGAAGCGATGCCGTTCGAACGGGAAGAATCCCAGCAGACGCTGTCCGTCGGAGAGGACAGCCACGCGGGCACCGGGGCGCTGGTGGCCCACGGCCCGGGCGAATTCCGGCGACAGGAAGGGGCTGTCCAATGCCGGGGTTGCCTCCTGCATGGCTCGCCATGCGGTGAGTTCTGTTGCTCCGAGTTCGTCCGGAGTGATCACCGTGACATTCATGTCCTGGCTCCTCAGTTCGAGCGCTCGATTACGGCTGAGTACTCCTGGAGTGATGAGCCGGGAGTGCCGTCGTAGAGGTTTTCGTCGAAAGCCCACATGAGACCTTTGAGTCCGCAGGACTCCATCTGCAGCGCGGCGTCTTCCATGACGCCGTCATAGTAAGGACGGATATGAGGTCCGGCGCTTTCTCCGTTGAGATCGAATCCGTAGTATCGGGCGAGGTTCGCGATCCAGCGCACGGATGACCAGTCGTCGACGACAGTATTGGACGGATCGAGGATGTCCTCTCCCGCGTCGGACGGCGCGCACCCGTTGTTGTTCGGCTCTCCCGAGCCATCGACGAGCGACGTGGAAACAATCTCAAGGTTCTCGCTTCCGCGGATCTCCGCAAGGCTCTTGTAGAAGCTCACTCCGCGGCCCATCAGATCCGGCAGCACCGTGCCGTCGAGATAGCTGTTGACGGCCTTCTCGTGTTCGCTTGGACGGACACCGGTACCAGGAACCAGGATTTTTATCTTCCCCTGGTACCCGAGTGACTTGTAGTGGCGGATCTGCCAGTTCACGGTTTGGGCGATCGCCTGGACATACCAGTCGGACCATGCGGCCACATCCGCCCGTTCGACATTCCTCCCCTTGTAGGTCCGGTCTCCCGGCTCCCATCCGGGCAGCGGGTTGGGAGGAATACCCGGTGGTCTGCCCGAGTTGCGCGTCGCGCTCTGCGCATTCCTGTCGAACGCCCAGAAGGAATTCGTCCCTTCTTCGCCCAGATCTGCGGGCGGATAGCTGAACTCTCCCGTTTCACTCACACCGATCCGGACCGCCCAGAAGTTGTGGAGTCCGAGCTCGCTGTTGAATTTGTCGATGTACTCCTGGACCTCACGCCTGACGGACTGGCTGAAGACCACGTTCGGTGCATCCGTGAAATGAGCTCCGTGCTGGTTGACGAAATCGGAGTCCGGGTGCTCCTTGAGCCACGCGGGCGGGGAATGGATCGTGATGCCGACTTCGATCTCCATCCCCGCCTTTTCGAACTTTCTTATCGTGTCCCTGAGTCGGACTATGTATGCGGCGTCGAACGCGTCGTCCTGCGGTTCGAAGTGATCCCAGCGCACTTCGAGATGCGCGATCCGTATTCCCTTCTCGTGTTCCCTCGGCGCCCGTTCATGGTCCGTCAGCAGCGTGCCGAAGTGGTATTCCTCCTCCTTCCCGTCGGACCGCAACAGCGCGATCGATGCCAGCATGGCCAGAACGAGGGCCACGACACCGACGATCCACCAGCGGTGCAGGGTACGGCCGGCGACATGCTTCATGGCGTCCTCGCCTGGCTTTCGGGAGAGACGGACGGGCCCGGCGGGGGCATGCGGTAGAGAGCGAGGGTGTCGTAGGTCCGCCCCTCGAAGGAGAACACCAGGTCGCCCTGCCCGATCAGCCGCCGTGTCTCACCGACCGTCAGGAAGGTGTAGCCCTCCCTGACTTCCTTCCAGGGAACGACCACGTACCGGACCCCCGCCTCGGCTCGGGCCTGCGGTGTGACCCACCTGCCCACGCGGTAGAGATCCTGCAGACCGCTGGTTCTCCCTTGCCCGGTCGAAGCGAAGTAGGGCGTCCCGTCGACGACGGTGATCGAGCTTCCCGCAGGCAGGTGCGCCGCCAGATAAGCTCTCAGCTTCGCGTAGCCGTCGTCCGGCTCGGCCCTTCCCGTGACGTAGGACGTGCCGGAGATTCCGAGCAGCACCACGAGAAGGGTCACGGCGAACCGGCGTACGACTCGCGCCGTGCGGCGGTTGCGGCGCCTCAGCACGAGCGGGACGGCCACCGCCACCGACATCACGCTGGGCACCAACAGCAGGTAGAGGTAGTGCTCCTCGAGCGTGCCGAAGAGCACCGCGTAGGCGAGAGCGCAGCCCCCCGACAGATTCAGCAGCCCTATCAGGCGCTCGGCGGGATTGCCCCAGCGCAGAAGGATGGCCAGCGCGATCAGGCCGACCGTCAGCACGAGGTACGTGGCGGCGTAGGTAGGCGCTTCGTCCGTGAGCCGGGACACCACGGAAGGAGACTTCGCCGAGTTGAAGCCGGTCTCCTGGACCACACCCAGCAGCCGTTGGATTCCCTGGCTCTTCACCTCCAGGAACCAGCTCAGCTGTCCGCCGAGCGCCACGACGGCCACATAGACGGCGTACGGCACGGCGCTCATTCCCACGATCCCGAGCAGCAGCCGGCGCGGTGGTCCCCAGCCCATCACCATGGCCAGGAACACGGGCAGCACAGTGACGAACACCGCCCAGTCCTTGGTGATGACGGACATGCCGAAGAGAAGACCCGCGCACACCGCCCGCAGCCGTGCCCTTGCCGGCAACGGACGCCAGAACAGTGGAAGCAGCACCGCGAACCCCGCGATCGCGGGCAGCATCATGGAGGTTTCCAGCAGCACCCGGCCGTTCTGGCGAATACAGAAGGCGTCGACGGCGAACAGCGCTCCGGCTGCGGCTGCCGCCTGCCACGATCGTGACGCCCGGGCCACCACAACCGTCAGCGCCGCGGCCGTACCGGCGGCGAGCAGTGCGTTGAGGACCCGCATGTCGTAGACCGACATGATGGCGTTGGACTCGAAGCCGAAAGCGTATTCCCATCCGGCCAGGAGGTAGAAGAAGCCCGGCGGGTGCAGGAAGAACGGGCTCCCTCCTTCATAGGGATATCCATGGACCACGGTGTTGTGGCCGATGTCCCGGTAGAGCACCTCGTCGGTGAAGATATCCGCCGAACTGCCGATGCTCACCAGTCGCAGCACCGCCGTGAGGGCGAATACGGCGCCGGCGACCACCACGACCATCGGAACCCGGATGCCGGCTCGCCGGGTCGTCGACGCCGAAGCCGACGCGATCCGTGACACCAGAGCCATCATTGCGGGCCTCCTGGACACAGATAGATCTCGGGTACGAGCGGGATGCGCCCATCGGGGAACATCGCATCGGCCTGGGTGCGGTAGCCCTGGATCAAAGCGGCCTTACCGTCGAGCCCGCGCTGCCAAGCGGTCTCCACAAGAGCGTTGCGCCCGGTGAAGTCGGCGCCCACTGCGTGATGCTGGTTGTACGGGAAGTCGCTGTAGTACACGACGGGGCGGCGGCTCAGCTCGGCGGCCGTGCGGACGAGCAGATGGTCGACATGCCCGCCGATGGCCAGCGGTGCCAGCACCAGATACGGCTCGGACGGCGGGGCCTGCTCGTCCAGGGTCTTGGCGATACGGCCCAGTACGCCGCTGTCGTGGCGGGAAATACGGCCCGCGGCGAGGTGGAGACGGTAGTTCGGATAGACGTGGGCCAGCTCGGGCAGGAGCCTGCTCACCCGACGGGGACCGTCGGGTGCCCAGCCGGACTTGCGGCGGAACAGTCCTTCCATCAGTCCGGTGTGCCGCCAGGCGACCCCCATCTCCTGAAGCACCGCCCGGTCCTCGGCTCGCCGTGCGGCGTACAGCTCCTCTGCGTCGTGCGCCCCGGTCTGGTGGAGATAGCGGCGCGCCGACAGGGTGTACGGCGGCGGGGAGCCTTCGGTGAACAGAGTCGTGACGTTGACCGGTACATGCTGCCGGGCATGCGACAGCAGTGCTCCGCAGGACAGGACGGCGTCGTCGAGATGGGGCGACAGCACGATGAGTGGGATTCCCTGCGCGATCGCGGTGGTCAGTGGATCAGCGGTCATGGCGCACCTCCTGCCGGGCCCGCCGTCTCCGAATTCGACAGCTGCCGCACGAGTGTCAGATACCGGCCGGTCATCCTCTCCCAGGTGTACTGCTGCGATGCCAGATATGCCTGACGGCCCAGCCGTTGACGCGTGCGTGCGTCCGAGGCCAGGCGAGCGATCTGATCGGCGAGGCGTTCCACGTCGAAGGGCGGCACTCCGACGTTTCCCTTGCCCGACATCCAGCGCAGGCAGGGCAGTTCGAAGTGCAGAACCGGCTTGCCGTACGACATGCCCTCGAGCGCGACCAGTCCGAACGCCTCCCGCCGCGAGGGCATGACCATGAAGGCGCTGTCCGCCAGCAGCCGATGCTTACGGGCTCCGGCGGCGTAGCCGACCCAGCGGACGTTCCGGTCCGTTGTCGCCAGCAGTGCGGCCAGCTTCCGTTCCTCGGCGGGGGTTCCGTGGCCGACGAGCAGCAACGGCATGGACGGTGCGGCCTTCTCGTATGCGGCCAGCAACAGTTCCAGACCTTTCAACTTAACGTCGACGCGGCCCAGACAGACGATGTACGTGCCGCTGCCGAATTCACGGTCGTCGTCGATAACCTGCGGATCGACGCCGTTCTCGATCACGTGCACCGCGGCTCTCGGGCTGTAGCGCCGTGTGTCGACGGCATCGGCTTCATTGAGGACGACGAGGTCGCGGTAGAACCGGAGACCGAGGCGCTCCACGATGAATGCCGGTATGCGGTACTTCTCCCAGATCAACTCACCGCTCCGGCACTGGCTGATCCCGACGACCGGTGCCCTGGTGAAGAGGGGGAGGAAGCTCGTCGTGAACGGCGGGGTGAAGCTCTCCAGCCATGCGTCATGGGGTATCCGCCGGGCCATGACGGGAAGTACCGCCTGGAACAACAACTGGCCGACCCGTGGTCCGGCCCAGCACACCGGCAGGTATCGGCGGCGAAGCCCGCCACGCACTTCGGTAACGCCGCGCCGGGCGGCGGTGAGGACGGTCACGTCGAACTCTTCGGACAGCCTGCGTGCCACCTTGTCGATGACGACGGCCCCTCCGCCTCGGTAGGCATCGTTACCGGTGTCGTCGAAGGTCGATATCACCACGCGCTTGCGTGCGGACACGGTGCCGGGATCCGAGCGCAGAACACCGGCGCGTGGGCGGGTGAACCGGGCCCGTACGGCGTCGCGCCATGCACGCATCATGAGGAGTCAGTCCTCTCCTGGTCCGCGACGGCGTCCGGCAGTTGGGTGTTCGCATCGGCCCGTTGGCGGAAGAACCGCACCCCGGCCAGAACTCCGGTCGCCGTCGCGGCAATCAGCCACATCACGGGAAGGGGCCGGAGCAACAGCAGTGCGCCCGTGACGAGGGCCGGCTCGACGAGCGGTATACGGGGGAACACGCGGAGGCCATGTGTCCGGACCAGCCTGTGCACGAGCAGGAGGAGCGCCGCCACTGATCCGCAGGCTCCGCCGATCGCCAGCCCCAGCACTCCGCCGATGTGCCAGCCCGCCAGCAGGGCCGCGACGAAGACGAGCAGCCCGGCGGCCTGCCGGCGCAGGCACGAGCGGTCGTTGACCGCCTGGAAGAAGGTGGAAGCGAGATTGATGCCGCCGATCGCGAACCCGGACACCGCCGCGAACAACAACAGGGAGCCCATCATCGAGTACTCGGACGGGAACACAGTGGTAATGACGGCTTCGGGAGCCGTGGCGCAGACGACGGTCACCGGCAGGGCGACGATGAGATACATCCGTACGGCGCTGCCTGCCAGCGGTGTCCCCCGGCGTCGCCGTGACAGGGCGGGGAAGAACGCCACCGAGATGGCGCCGGCCACGAACAGGGGCGCACGGCCCAGCATCACGCTGGCCTGAAAGCTCGCGGCCTCCGTCCCGTCGGTGGCCAGCAGCGCGACCACGACCACGTCGACCGCGGCCATCAGCGCCACCATGCCCTGTATGGAGCCCAGTTCCAGAGCCCGTCGCCACAGATCGCGGTTGGCGGTGAAGTCGAGCCACCGCCGGTCACCACCGCGGGTCCGGTAGGGCCACCAGATCAGGAACGGCAGTACGGCGATGCCGCAGGCGGCCAGAGCGCCGGTGTCGGCGAGTCCGAGCGAGGACACCAGGAGCACCCCGACGGCGAGTTTGAGGACCGCTTCGCTCGTGATCACACACGCGAGGGTCCCCATCCGCTCGGTGCCCTGAAGCCATCCGTTGGTGACCCTGGTGACGTAGATGAGCAGGGTGACGCCCGCCAGTACCCCTGTGGTGGCCGTACCGGCGAACTGTGCGGCAACGGCGGCCACGATTCCTCCCGCCAGAATGCCGCCCGCCACCGCGAACACGACGGCGAACCGGATCGCGTTCGCGCGCTCGGCCTGTGACGTCGCACGGACGAGAGCCTGGGCCAGCACCCAGGGGATGGCCACGACAGCCACCGTCGCCGCGCACTGCACCAAGCCCGCTCCCGCCGCGAACACCGCGTAGGCGTCGGCGTCCAGCAACCGGGTGAGCAGCAGGGCGTAACCGTAGTTGAGTACTCCCACGGCCAGTGAGCCGGCCGTGATCCAACGTGCCCCGTGCACCGCTGTGACATCGTCCGTACGCGCCGGTCGCACCGGGCGCTCGGTGGTGGTCGTGCCGTCGGCGGTCACGGCGTGTCCTCCCCGCCGCCGGTGAGGACGTCCGTCCTGCTTGCCGGCCTCGTCGGGGGGATCTTCGTCTTCTCGTCGCACCCGTGCGGGAGCAGCGGGAAGGTGTCGCCGCGCCGCTTCCAGTCATCGGGCCTGCGTCCGGACCTGCACCTGGAACGCCGGGGCCACACGTACCGATTCGCTGGACAGCCGCTCCCGCTGTCCGCGTCGTCCGTGCGACGACCGCGGCTCGTGCGGGACGAGGCCGCGCGAGCGCGGCGGCGCCTCGGGGCCCGACGCGGCCTGCGCGCGGCCGCACAGTGCACGTCGGCGGGGAACGCGAGCCGGTCCGAGGCACGCCGAGCGGGATGGGCACCTCGGCGGCCCGCGGCCTGCCGCACCGGGCAGCGACGCCCGGGACCGGCAAGGGGCCAGTCGGTCGCCCGCCGCAGCGGGTGGGGGACGGAAGGTGTCCGAGACCGGCTCACCTGAACGGAGATCATCGTCATCCTCTCCCGGAGGCTGCTCGCGTTCTCCAATGGGTCCGATTTACGATGTATACGTACATCTTTGCCCGGTTTTCCCCTTCGGTCAAGAGGGGACGGGGGCGGCCCGTCCGGTCCGGAGAGCGGACATGGCGATGCGACGGTGGCCGCACCCAGGACGAGTCCCCGGCCGGCGGCGAAGCTCGCGTACGCCTTGACGTCGAGCAGCCGGGTGAGCACCAGTGCGTAACCGTAGTTGAGGGCTCCGACGACCAGCGCGGCCGTGATGACCCAGCGCGCGCCATGGACCGCCCTGTCCGTGTCCGCCGGCACCGGAAGGGTCGCGTCCGCCGTACCCTGCGGCGTCATGCGGGTGCCTCCCCGCCGTCCACCAGCACGTCCTGCCTGCTGGCCAGGGTGAGTTCGGGCTCGTTGACGTCGATTCTGCTCAACGCGTCGAGGGCGCGTACCTCGTCGCAGCCGTGCAGCAGAAGCCGGAAGGCGTCACCCTGCCGGGACCATGTGTCCGTCTGTCGCAGGGAGCGCGCGAGGGCCCGTTCCATGGCGTCGGCGTCGACCGCACGGAAGCTGCCGACGACGGTGAGGTCGCTGGGGCGCCGGCGCGAACGGCGGTGCCGCCGGACGCGGCGCATCTCCTCCAGGACGACGCCGGCCAGCTTCTCGGCGCTCCGGTCCCAGGAGAACCGGTCGGCCCAGGCCCGGCAGCGGGCCGCCTTGCGCTCGCGCGCGGCGGGCTCGCTCAGTTCGTCCAGGGCCTCGCCGATGCCTTGCGCGAGGGGGGCTTCGGTGGGCAGCAGCCAGCCGTTGAGGCCGTGCCGGACGGCATCGCGCAGTCCAGGCACGTCGTAGGCGACGGCGGGCGTGCCGAGTTCGTTCGCCTCGATGACGGCGAGGCCCCAGCCCTCGGCCACCGACGGCACGACGGTGAGCCAGGCGCGGGCCAGCAGTTCCTGCTTGTGTTCCTCGCTGACCCGGCCGTGGAAGGTGACCGCCCGCGTCACGCCGAGCCGCGCGGCCAGTTCGCGAAGGGCGCCGAGCTCTTCGCCGGCGCCGCCGACGTCGAGCCGGATGTCCGGGTGCCGACGCAGCAGTTCGGGCAGGGCGCCGATCAGCAGGTCCACGCGCTTCTGCGGGACGAGGCGGCTGACGACCGCCAGGGACGGCGTCGCGCTGCGCGTGATCGGGGGCGGGGCCAGGTGCGGGCTCCCGTTCGGCACGATGTAGATCGGGTTCTCGAAGCCGAGTTCCCTGCGGGTGCACTCCCGGGTCGAAGGGGACACGACGACCATCGGGCGCCCGCGGTAGACCCGTCGGCTGAGCTGTTTCTCCATCAGCCGGCCGGCCACGTTCAGCGGCCACTGGAAGCGCAGGTCGAACTGGTCCTGGTGGACGTGGTGGATGACGCAGATGCCGGCGGTCCACCGGGGTGTGAAGAGCGGTGAGAAGAACGGGATGCCGTTCTGGAAGTCGACGACGGCGTCGTACGCGTGCCGGTGACTCAACAGGTGCCGGGCCGCGGCCGGGTACACGCCGAAGGTGCCGCCGCCCCGCACGATCCGCATGCCCTGCCACCGGGAGCTCGGCGCGGAGCCGGGGTGCCGCGCCGAGAAGAGAGTGAGATGCGCACCTGCGTCGGAGAACCGTCGGGCGATTTCGAAGCAGTACGCCTCGGCGCCGCCGGCCTGCGGGTGCGAGGGATCGCGCCAGTTGAGGAAGAGGACGTCGGCATGGGCGAGTTGGTCGAGTGCGGTCATCACGGTCACCTGAAGCCAGAGATACGAAGAAGGTCGGTCATGGAGCGCAGTCCGTCGCGCCGTGCCGAGAACGTCGAACCAGGTACGTCCGACCAGTCCACCGGCACTTCGACCACGTCGTCGCCCCGATGGACGAGGCGAGCGAGGATCTCCACGTCGAAGGCGAAGCCGTCGATGCGGCACTGGTCGAGGACGGAGCGGACGTGCGGGCCGTCGAAGAACTTGAAGCCGCACTGGGTGTCGGCGACGCCCGGCAGGGTGCGGCTCGCCAGTCGCCGGAACAGCCAGCCACCGCACCTGCGCAGGGCGGACTGCTCGATCTCGTAGTGGGCGCCCGGCGCGCGGCGGGACGCGATGACCGCGGTGTGGCCCTCCTGCAGCAGGCTCATCACCGGGTCGAGGGTGGCGATGGGGGTCGCGTTGTCGGCATCGGCGAAGCCGACGTACCGCGCGGCGGAGGTGGCGATGCCCCGCCGTACGGCGGCGCCTTTGCCGTGGTCGCTGCACCCGATCACGTACACCGTGACGGGTTGGTCCCGGAACGGAGCGAGTACTTCGAGCGTGCAGTCGGCGCTGTCGTTGTCGACCACGACGACCGCGGACGACCAGGGCCGTTGGGCCAGGAAGCCGACGGTGGCGGCGACGGTCGCGGGCAGTCGCCGCTCTTCGTTGAAAGCCGGAATGATCAGTTCGAGGTCGACCGGGGGACGGGTCGGGGCATGGGGGACGTCGGTGCGCGGGAGGTCCGTGCGATCCGGGGCGGGGGGTTCGTCGGGACGGCCGATGACACCGGCATGCGTGGTGGGGGTGAGGGTCATCAGGAGTCGCCTCCGCCGGGTGCGCACCGCGACGGAGCCGCGCCGGACCGGCACCGTGCCCGGATCAGGGCGTGGTGGGGCCGCGAGGCGTCATCGGGCGGTGCTGGAGATGGATCGCCGTTCGCGTCGGCCGGATGGCCGTCGCCGGCGTCGTCACGCCGGCCGCCCGTGTGGTGCGCGGTGGCGGCGCGTGACCGCCGGCGGCGCGGGGCGCCGAACCGGCGGTGGGCGGCGACGCGCGGTGCGCGGGCTGCCGGGGTCATACGGTCGGAGGCCCGGCGGGCGGGATGCGCTCCGTGCCGGGAGGGCGTCGTGCGGGAGGCGGTCGCGGACACCGTGGCAGGCCAGTCGGTCGCCCGCCGCAGGGGATGCGGCTCGTGGGGCGCCGGATGCCGGCGAACCTGAACGGTGAACACGATGGGCCTCTTTCGATGATTCGCGAGGTCTACGGCGCCTTCTCGTGCGCCGCCTCGCGCGCCCAGAATTCCGAACGGTATGGAATTTCCAGGCTTAGCACATAAGGAGCGGAGGTTCAACTGGTCCTGTTCGAAACGGCGACCAGACGCAACAGTGCGCTACGCGGGCGCCCCGCGATCAGGGCCTGCAGAATCCGGGCCCCTTCGTGGAGCGTATGCCGACGGCTCCTGCGGTCGCGGCGCGGAAGTTCCCGGCTCGGTACTTCCGCAATGCGGAGTCCGTAGTGCAGGGCGTGCGTCACGACCTCCACGTCCAGTTCCATTCCGTCGCCGCTCGGATCGAGCAGAGTGACGAACCCGCGCCGGAACGCGCAGAATCCGTACCAGAGATCGGTCAGTCGCTGCCCGTAGAGAAAACGTGCCACCGTCAGCAGGAATCGATGGCCCAGTCTGCGGACCAGGGGATATCCCGCCGGGCTGCCCCCGGCGATGAATCGCGACGCCTTGACGAAGTCGAAACCGCTCTCCAGGTAGTGCAGATAGTGCGGGATCTCCAGGGGCGACATGCTTCCGTCTGCCTCGATCAGCACGAGGAAGTCGCCGGTCGCGGCCGTCAGGCCGGTGTGCAGCAGGGCCTCCGGGCCGCTCACGGGGAGCTCCACCAGGCGCGGTGCGGGTCCGGTGCCCATCGGCGGCAGATCGGGCACACGCCCGGCGGGCGCCCCGACGAGAATCACCTCTCCGACACATGCCGGTACCTGCCCGGCGAGCCAGGAAAGGTCCGCACCCGGCTCCCTCAGGGCAATCACGAGGCTCACCGTGGGGCGGCCCGGAATTCCCTCGGAGGATGTTTCCGACGGAAAGTCGGTGGCGCGTCGGCGCGGATGAGTGATCAACGAGATCACCTCGGGAGGCGGAATGCTGATGTCCTGATGCGGTGCCGCCATGCGCCGGGTCAAGATCCGCGGGGCGCGTGAGCACGATGAGACAATGGAGGCACGTGTATGCAAAAGGGTGCTGAGGGAAGTCTACGAGTCCATCGCGCCATGCGTCAACGGATGGGGCAGAGTCTAGAATTCAACTAAAAGCCGGGCGCATTATTCCGTCCGATTCGCCGCACTCTCGCGAATGCGCCGGCCGGCGTGCTGGAGCGCTCTGACTGAATTCGCCCTGGCTCTTCCCCAGCAGCAGCCGGTCTACGCGGCTCCGTACGTCCCGTACTCCGGAAGCCCTGTCGATTCGTATACGTGAATCGCGAGTCCACCCGGTGTCGTGTCATTGCTCAGGAGTCGCAGTCCGGCCGGGGTACCGCCGTCCGGGAACAGACGGCGACCCGTGCCCACGACCACCGGGGCGATCGCCAGCCGCAGTTCGTCGATCAGGCCGGCGGCCAACAGGGAATGGGCCAGCCGGGCGCTGCCGTGGATCTGCAGCTCGCGGCCGGGCTGCCGCTTCAATTCGGCGACCTGGGCAGGGACATCGCCGGACAGGATCGTGGTCGGGTCCCACTCGGCCTTGACCAGGCTGTGGGAGGCGACGTACTTCGGCAGGCCGTTCAGGGTGCCGGCGAACGGGTGCTCGGTCATCTTCGGCCAGTCCCGTGCGAAGTTCACGTAGGTGCGGCGGCCGAACAGGAACGCATCCGCTCTGCCGAGCCAGGTGCCGGCCTGGCGTTCGAACTGCTCGTCCATGTGCGGCACGAACCAGCCGCCCCGGGTGAACCCGTCGCTCCTGTCCTCGTCCGGGGAGCCCGGGCCCTGGGAGACGCCGTCCAGCGACAGGAACTCCTGCAGTACCAATCTCATGGCGCACCACTCTCTCCGGGTGGAGGACGTGTCCGTCTCTCCCTCCTAAGACATTGTGGCGCCCGAGAACTCATCGGTCCGCTTATGGAGACCCTGCCGTCCCGTCGTCGACGGGGATGCCCAGGCGGCCGGCCACGGTGGTGAGGGCCGTTCCCAGCGGGAGCGCGACACGGGTCACGGAGTGACGGTCGCCCCGGGTCGGGTCCCGGTTGACGATCAGCACCGGCTTTCCGTCCTGTGCCGCCTGGCGGACGAACCGAAGGCCGGACATCACCGTCAGTGAGGAGCCGAGGACCAGCAGAGAGGCCGCCCCACGGACCAGTGCGCGGCAGTGCTCGACCCGCTGCGGGGGCACGGCTTCGCCGAAGAACACCACGTCCGGTTTGAGGATGCCGTCGCACACCGTGCAGGACACCACGCGGAAGTCACCGACCTGCTCGTCGGTCAGGTCGGCGTCGCCGTCCGGGTTGATCGCGGCGGCCACCGGCCCGAAGCCCTCATTGGCCGCCTCCAGTTGGCGCGCGAGTTCGCGGCGCAAGGTGAAGGCGCCGCAGGAAAGGCAGACGACCCGGTCCAGGCTTCCGTGGAGTTCCACGGCGCCCTCGCTGCCGGCGGCCCGGTGCAGGCCGTCGACGTTCTGGGTGATCACACCCGAGAGCAGGCCGTGCCGCCCGAACGCTGCCACGGCCCGGTGCCCGGCGTTGGGGCGGGCGCGGCCGAAGGTGCGCCAGCCCAGGTGACTGCGCGCCCAGTACCGGCGCCGGGCCCGGGCACTCGCGGTGAACTCCTGGTAGGTCATCGGGGTGTGCCGGCTCAGGCTCCCGCCCTCGCCCCGGTAGTCGGGGATACCCGACTCCGTGGAGATGCCCGCCCCGCTGAGCACCAGCACACCGCCGGCGCTCAGCGCATCGGCGACCGGCTTCAGATCCGTGGTGCCCGGCGACAGGTCCTCGGTAGGGGCCCAGCTCAGAGTGGGGCGCATACGCATGCCCCCAGAGTACGGAACACGGCGCTGCCACCCGCCTCCCCGTCGGCGGCACCGCTTTCGCGGCGAGGTCACGCCGACGCGGCTGCGCGAATCATCCGTGCCGGACCGCGCGGCGCGGCGCCGGGGCTCAGAGCCCCACGGGCACGTGCCCGATCGCGCGACCGCTGTCGTCCAGGACGCGGCCCATGCGCTTGGCCGTGCGCAGGGTGACGGTCCGGTCCTGGACGGCGAGCCGGGGGAAGCGCTCGTCGAGCAGTGACTCCAGTGCCGTGATCCCGTCGAGACCGCGCAGCCAGACGGAGAACAGCAGATTGCAGGAGCCGGTGACCGAGGCGCACAGCCGGGTCTGCGGCAGTCGCGCGAGCGCCCCGCCGATGGCGTCGAGCTCTCCGTGCGGCACGACCGCACGGTACGTGGCGATCGCCGGCCACCCGGCCAGCTGCTGGGCCAGGTCGCAGCGGAGCAGGATCTCGCGTTCCCGCAGCTCGTGGGTGAGCCGGCGGCGCACGGTGGACTCGCTCAGGCCGCTGCGGGCGGCGAGCTCGGCCCAGCCCGCGCGGCCGTCGGCGCCGAGGGCCGCGAGCAGCTCCGGGCCGGCATCGGTACGAGGCCCGAACGGGAAGGGCCGGCCGACCTTGCTGCCGGCGGGTCCTGCGACCGTGTGCGGCCCGGTGAGCCGGGCGCGGCCCGCCGGTTCCAGGGCGCGCACCTTCCAGCCGCTGCCCTCCTGGTAGAGCCGGATGCCGAGCCGGGTGCGGGTGGAACGCACACCGGGCAGTACGGCGATGTCGCTGCCGACGCGGCGGCCGAGCGCGGGCAGGTCCGCGGCGGCCACCGTCAGGAACAGGTCGAAGTCGCCGACCACGTGCTCGACGCTGATCACCCACGGCAGGGCGGTGAGCCGCTCGCTCAACTCCGCCAGCTGCCGTGGCCGGCAGATGAGCTCGACATAGCCGACGGTCGCGGTCGCGGGTCCCGCGTACGCCGTGACCCAGGCCAGGCCCGCGCTCTCCAGCCGCGCCCAGCGCCGGGCCGCGGTCGTCGCGTCGACCCCGATGGCCGGACCGATCCGGGACCAGGCGGCGCGCGGATCGGTCTGCAGCGCGTCGACGAGCGCGAGGTCGATCTCCTCGAAGCCCGTGACGGATCCCGGCGCGGAAGTCGGTCTGTTGCTCTTTTCCTGCAATCTCGCCCCTAATTCGCACGACGGACAGAACCTGTCTGCACTTCTGTGACGCATGTGTCGCACCACTCCACCAGCACGCCCACTCTAGAAGGAGTGTCCGTGGCCTCACCGTCCCCGGTCCGCAGCAGGGAACGCCTCGACCGACGCGCGAAGCTCACCGTCGCGTTGCTCTTCGGCGCCTGGCTCATCGACTACGTCGATCGGCTCGTCATCAATCTCGCCCTGCCCTCGATCGGCAAGGAGTTCGACCTCACCCGTACCGAGCAGGGACTCACCGTCTCGGTGTTCTTCCTCGCGTACGCGCTCTGCCAGATACCCGGCGGAATGCTCGCCGACCGCTTCGGCGCCAAGCGCGTCACCTGCTGGGCGCTGCTGATCTGGTCGGTGTTCACGGCCGTGACCGGCCTCGCCGGGTCGTTCGCGATCCTGCTGGTGGTGCGGTTCCTGTTCGGGGCCGCCGAGGGCATCTTCCCCAGTGCCTCGATGAAGGCGATCACCGAGCGGACGACGCCGGGGCAGCGGATGAGCGCCAACGGCATCGTGCAGTCCTCGAACGCGGTGGGCGCGGTCCTCGCGCCGCTCGTCGCCGCCCCGCTGATCATCCAGTTCGGCTGGCGCTCGGCCTTCTTCACGGTCGCCGCCGTGGGTGTCTTCGTGTACGCGGCGGTCCAGCTCTGGCTGCCCGAGACGGTCCGGAGCGCCCAAGGCCCCGTCTCCGTCGGCACTGCTGCCCGTGTCGTGCTGCGCTCGCCCGCAATGTGGGGGTTCGCCGGCATGTTCTTCGGTTACGACATCATCGTGTGGGGTCTGAACACCTGGGTGCCGTCGTACCTCAGTGAGGAGCGGGGCATCGCGCTGACCTCGGCCGGCGCCCTCGCGGTGATCCCGGCGGGTGCCGCGACCGCTGCCGTCGTGATCGGCGGTCGGCTGGCGGACCGGCTCCAGGGGCGGCAGCGTCTCGTGGTGGTGCCCGCGATGGTGGTGGCCTCCATCGCGCTGGTCCTGATGGCGACGGCGTCGACGACGCCGACGTTCGTGCTGTGGATGACCGTGGCCATCACCTCCTCGTCACTGTCGTACATGCCGGTCTACGCCGTGCCGCTGCGCAGCCTGCCGGCCGAACTCACCGGCGTCGGCGCGGGGATGATCACCTTCGGCGGGCAACTCGCCGGTGTCGTCGCCCCCACCGCGATGGGCGCGCTCGCCGACCGCGCGGGATTCGGCGCCGCCTTCGGCTTCCTGGTGGTCGGCGCCGTCCTGGCCGCGGTCCTCGCGGTCACCACACCGCAGGACACCGACTCCTTCCGTCGGGCGCTGCGGCTGCCCGACGCTCCGGCCGGGGACACACACCCTGTACCGACGGAATCCGCGGCACTCATGGCGCCCGTGGGCTCCGCCGTGCCCGAGGACCCCATGGATCCCAGGGGGACCGTGGAAACAGAAAGCGAGAAGGCATGACCACCGACACCGATCTCACCACCGGGCTCGACGCGCTTCTTCCCTCCCTGCGCGAGCTCTACCAGGACCTGCACAGCCACCCCGAGCTGTCGCTCCAGGAGACCCGAACCGCAGGCGTCGTCGCCGGGATGCTGCGCGCCCAGCCCGGCTGGGAGGTGACCGAGGGCGTCGGCGGAACCGGCGTCGTCGGCGTGCTCACCAACGGCGAGGGCCCGACCGTCCTGCTGCGCGCCGACATGGACGCCCTGCCGGTCCAGGAAGCGACCGGGCTGCCCTACGCCTCGGTGGCGCGCGCCACCGACCGCGAAGGCAACGACGTCCCCGTGATGCACGCCTGCGGTCACGACATGCACATCACCTGCCTGCTCGGGGTGACGGCGCTGCTCGCGCACCACCGGGACGGCTGGCACGGCACGGTCGTCGCCGTCTTCCAGCCCGCCGAGGAGACCGCCGAGGGCGCACGCGCCATGCTCGACGACGGCTTCGCCGAGCGCTTCCCGAAGCCGGACGTCTGCCTCGGCCAGCACGTGGGTCCGTTCCCCACGGGGGTCGCCGTCACCCGGCCCGGACCGCTGATGGCGGCCTCGGACAGCTACCGGGTACGGCTCTTCGGTCGCGGGGGGCACGGTTCGGCGCCCGAGTCGACGGTGGACCCGGTGGTGATGGCGGCGGCGGTGGTCATGCGGCTGCAGACGGTGGTCTCCCGCGAGGTCGGCGCCTCGCAGGCCGCGGTCGTGACGGTGGGTTCGATCCACGCCGGCACGAAGGAGAACATCATCCCCGACGAGGCCGAGCTGAAACTGAACATCCGCTCCGTCGACCCCGTCGTACGCGAGAGGGTACTCGCCGCGGTCCGCCGCATCGTCACGGCCGAAGCGGAGGCGTCGGGCGCTCCCAAGGAGCCGGAGATCACGTCCCTGGGCTCCTTCCCTCTCACCGTGAACACCGCGGACGCCACCGCGACGACGGTCGAGGCCCTGCGCGGTGCACTGGGCGAGCAGGCCGTACTGACGCTGTCGCAGCCGGTCAACGGCAGTGAGGACTTCGGCCTGTTCGGTACGGAGCTCGGGGCGCCCTCGGTGTTCTGGCACTTCGGGGGCGCCGACCCGGCCGCCTTCGCCGGGACCACCGCCGAGTCCCTGGCGAGCCGCGGCCTCCCGCCGGAGATTCCCATGAACCACTCCCCTTACTACGCGCCTCTCCAGGACCCCACCGTCGAACTCGGTGTCCGGGCTCTGCTGGGCGCGGCCCGCGCCTGGCTCGCGCCGGGGGAGTGACACCGGTCCCGGGCTCTGCTCGGCCGAGCCGAGAGGGTGCTCAGCGCTTCGGCCCGGCCGCCGGCCGCAGTTCGAACCAGTCGAAGGCAGGGGCGCCCCGGGTCGCGTACATCCCGAGGACCCGGCCGGTGAAGCCACCGGCCACCTCGGTGGTGAGGTAGCGGCCGTCGAGTTCGGCGAGGATCTCGAACGTTCCGCCCTCCGTCTCGTACCCGAGACGGAGGGTGTCGGGGCCGCCGACCCGGAGGCCGGCCGGGAGCGCGGCCCCGGGTTCCGTGGGACGTGCCGTGACGGTGGGCGGCAGGACCCCGGTGGTGGTGATGTCGACCCGCAGGGTCAACGGGCCCGGAGGGACGGCTCGTTCGGCGACGGTCTGGCGCAACGGCCCGATCCGGGCGACCACCCGCACGGTGCCTTCGCCGATCTCCACCTGGTAGTGGTGCGCCTCGTCGAGGCGTACGGCGATTCCGCCCCGGTCACCCCCGCCCGCGTCGACACGCGTCCGCGCGCTGCAGTCGGGATCGCGCTGGCGTCGGCCCAGGAACACAGCGCCGGGGGTCTCCAGGCCGTCCGTCCGGGCGTGCAGCACCACGTGGCCCGGCCGCGTGTCGAGCCCTACGGCACTCGGGTCGTGCCGTCTCAGCGACATCCAGCAGGGTGCGAGTGCGGGGGAGTCGAAGTCGTCGCGAACCGGCTCGGCGGGCCAGGGGTGCGGGGGCAACGCGGGCGCCGGGGCGCGGAGTTCCAGCGGTCCCGGCAGCGGCCATTCGTCCTCCCACCGGACGGGCACCAGGAACGTCTCCCGGCCCATGCCGTGGAACTTCGGGGTGTCACCGAGGGGACGGGTGCCGAGCAGAACCATCCACCAGGTGCCGTCCTGCGCCTGTACGAGATCCCCGTGGCCGGTGTTCTGCACCGGGTGGCCCGTACTGCGGTGGGACAGCACGGGGTTGTCCGGGTGCGGCTCGAACGGCCCCGGCAGCGTGCGGGCACGGGCCACCGACATCGCGTGACCGCGCTCCGTGCCGCCCTCCGACAGCAGGAGGTACCACCAGTCGCCGATCCGGTACAGGTGCGGGCCCTCCGGATACTGCAGCCCGCTCCCGGACCACATGGGCACCGGCTCGCCCAGGAGTTCGCCCGTCTCCGGTTCGATGCGCACTCCGCGGATCATCCCGTCGTGCGAGAACACGCACCAGCAGTGCCCCTCGTCGTCCCAGGCCAGATCGGGGTCGATGCCGGGGATGCCGACCGGTACGGGTTCCGACCACGGGCCGACGGGGTCCTTCGCGGTCACCATGACGGTGCCCGCGCCGGCGACCACGGTGGTGATCATCCAGAAGCGCCCGTCGTGGAACCGCAGCGTGGGCGCGTACACACCGCACGAGGACGGGACTTCGTCGGTCAGCGCCAGCTGCGAGGGCCGGTCCAGGGCGTGCCCGATCAGCCGCCAGTGCACGAGGTCGCGGCTGTGCCACAGCGGCACCCCGGGTACGTACTCGAAGCTGGACGTCGCCACGTAGTAGTCGTCGCCCACGCGACAGATGGTCGGATCGGGGCTGAAGCCCGGTATCACCGGATTGTCGAAGAGCGCCATGTCCGTCCTCGGGTGGGTCGCGGTCACGCAGTCGGACAGGCGCCGGCGAAGGACGGGCCGTCAGGCGTACGGGCTCCAACGGCAGATCGTTGAAGCGCTTCGAAGATCGCACTTGGGTGGTGGGCTGTCAATAACGTGCGCCAGGGTCGGTCTCTGCCCTGGTCCGCGCAGGCGAGTGGGGGCCGTAGGCGTGCGGGTTCCGGGCAGGGTGGTCGAAGCGCTTCGATTAAGGTGAGCCGGTATCCGTGAGGGGTTGCGGTCGACCCGGGGCGGTTACCTCTGCGGGGTGATGCCGAAGGACCGGACGAGCTGGGTCAGTTCTTCACGGAAGAGCTTCTCCGGGCTGAGGGCCTGGGTCCGCAGGTGGCCGTAGATCTCTAGGGACACGAGGCCGTGCAAGTGGCTCCAGATGCGCAGGGCGAGGGCCACGGCAGCCGGGGGCAGCTCGGGGAAGGCCGGACGGACCTTGTCGAGGAGACCTGCCTCGAAGTCGGACCACTCGAAGTCGCTGTCCGCGTAGCGGTGTTCGGCGTGCGGCCAGGCGGCGGCTGCCAGCGCCGTGATGCCGGTGCAGACGCGGTGGGCGGCGTCCGGGGCGGCGCCGCCCTCGGGGGGTCGGTACCCGGGCACGGGGTCACCGTAGATGAGGCGGAAGCCCTCGGGATTGGCCAGTGCCCAGTTCCTGAAGGCGTGCGCCCATGCCTGGATCCGGGCGGCCGGGTCCTGAGCGGGGGCGGCGTCCCAGGCCGCGTCCACCGTGTCGGCCAGCGAGGTGTAGACGTTGTTGATCAGCGTGGTGACCAAGTCGTCACGGGTGGCGAAGTAGCCGTAGATGGCGTTGGCCGTCATGCCCATTTCGCGGGCGATGGCCCGCAGGGTGATCGCGTCGGGTCCTCCCGAGGCCATCAGC
Source organism: Streptomyces sp. NBC_00234 (assembly GCF_036195325.1). Classification (NCBI taxonomy): domain Bacteria; kingdom Bacillati; phylum Actinomycetota; class Actinomycetes; order Kitasatosporales; family Streptomycetaceae; genus Streptomyces; species Streptomyces sp. NBC_00234. The sequence goes on from NZ_CP108101.1 coordinate 8,130,175, forward strand.
TCCAGCGCGACCCTCTTGATCTCGGCGGTCGTCTCGGCCCGCAACCGCTCGCGGCGCCCTTTGGTGCTTCCCACGCTTCCCACGAGCACGCACTCTACAGCGTCATAAAACTGAGTGCCGTATCAAAACTTCACACCGTATAGTTTCTGCGTGCCGCGAAGGGAGATGGCGGCACGGGCAACCGACCTACGAGCGATCACCAGGGGAGAGCCATGTACATCGGAGTCATCGGGGCCACGGGGGGCATCGGCAGTCGCGTCGTCACCGAAGCGCTCGGCCGGGGGCACCACGTCGCGGCCTTCAGCCGCGACGCCACGCGGATCGAGGAGGACCGGAAGGGCATCGCCTGGCAGAGTGTCGACGTCCTCGACGCCGGCGCGATCGCCGCCGTCCTGCCCGGACTCGACGTCCTGATCAGTGCTTTCCAGCCCGGAAACGCCGCCAAGGACATCGCCGACACCGTGACCCGCTCGATCGCCGATCCCACGGTGTACGCCACCGCCGCGCGTGCGCTCCTGAAGGCGCTGGAGAGTCATCCCCGGACCCGGCTCCTCGTCATCGGCGGCGCCGGCAGTCTGGAGATCGAGCCCGGACTCGTACGGGCCGACTCCGACGAGCTGTTGCACGAGACCCTCGACGCGATCGGCCTGCCGAGGGAGTACGCCGCCGCGGTGCGCGGCCACTGGGACGCTCTGGACGTCCTGCGCACGTCCAACCGGTTGTGGACCTACTTCAGTCCCGCCGAGGACATCGCGCCCGGCGAGCGCACGGGCCGGTTCCGGATCGGCGGCGACCAGCCGGTCCTCGACGCGGACGGGCGCAGCCGCATCTCGATGGAGGACGCCGCAGTTGCCCTCGTCGACGAGGCGGAACTGCCCCGCTTCGTCCAGCGCCGCTTCACCGTCGGCTACTGAACGGGTAGGAGGCACCGTTGTCGGCCCCGACCCGAATGCGCCCCCATTGCCGGCAGGCGAAGGGGGCCGACCTGGTGGTCCTGCACCGCAGGACCACCAGGCTCTCGGGCCGGGGATGATCCCGGCCGACTGGAGGCATGCGCGCCACTGGGGGCGCCCAGGATGCGTTACGCCGGGTCGATGCGGGAGATGCTGCCGGCTATGGCGAGCACGTACAGCTCGCCCTTGCAGCCCTGCACGAACGAGACGGTCTCGCCGCCGTTGACTCCGAGGTCGCTCACGCCCGTCACCTTGCCGTTCTTCATCTGCAGGGCGCGGACGGTGCCGTCGCAGTAGTCGCTGAACACGTACTGACCCTTGAGGCTCGGGATCGCCTTGCCCCGATAGACGTACCCGCCGATCACCGAGCAGCCCAGCCCGGTGCGGTCGTACTCGTGGACCGGAGGTACATGGTTCGCGGGTTCCGTCGCGCCCCGGAAGGGATGGGTGCCCTCCATCTGGGACCAGCCGTAGTTCTCGCCGCCCTTGCTGTCGGCCGGAGCCCAGTCGATCTCCTCCCAGTCGCTCTGGCCGACGTCGCCGATCAGCAGGTCGCCCGTGCCCGCGTCGAAGGAGAACCGCCACGGGTTGCGCAGCCCGTACGCCCAGATCTCGTCCCTGGCGTTCGGGTCGTCGACGAACGGGTTGTCCTTCGGGATCGCGTACGGCTCGCCGCCGCTCGGGTCGATCCGCAGCAACTTGCCGAGCAGCGTGTCGAGGTTCTGCCCGTTGCCGTGCGGATCGCCGCCCGCGCCGCCGTCGCCGAACGCGATGTAGAGGTAGCCGTCGGGGCCGAACCTGATGTCGCCACCGTTGTGGTTCGAGTAGGGCTGCGTCTGGGTGAGGACGGTGCGCCGGCTGTCCGGCAGGATCTTGCCCTCCCGCATGGCGAACTCGTCCACGGTGCTGGTGCCTTCGAGGTTCGTGAACGAGATGTAGAAGTGCGCGAACCTCTTGTCGAACGCGATACCCAGCAGGCCGCGTTCGCCGTCGGTGGTGGTCTCGCCGGAGATGTCGAGGACGGGTTGGCCGAGCCCCTTGTTGTTCAAGACCCTTACGGTGCCCGCGCGTTCGGCTATCCAGACCGTGCCGCCGGGACCGGCGGTGCCTGCGGACGGGTTCTGGGCCGTGGCCACCTTCGTCAGCACGACCTTCGCTGCCTGATGTGCGGCGGCGGGCTCCACGGCGGACGCCGTGGACAGGGCGAGGGAAGCGACGAGGCAGATGGCGCCGATGACTGCCGAGCTTCTGGTGCGAAATTTCACCGTGACCTCCGGAGGTGGCGAACAGGGAGTTCACCCGGCTGCTGGGGGCAGAGTCGGGTGGCTGTCGCCCGCGCCGGCACGCAACCTGGGTGGGGGGATCGTGTGCTACTGGCCAGGGATGAGGATACGGGGGCAGGGGTGGTTGGTATAGACCAAGTCCCGTTCCATCTGGCCCTGTTGCTCTCCCGCCGAGCCCTCCGCCGCTGGTTGCCGGCCGCTCCCGAGGGGGGAAGCGCGGACGGACCCGGCCCAGCCCGTCAGAGTGAGGTGGTGGCGGTGACGCACAGCCCGGCCAGGGCGACGGCCCAGACGTACGGCAGCGTGCGGACCATCACCTGCTGCGGGGAGACTCCCGCGTACTGCGCGCTCCACACGGTCTGGGTGCTGGTCGGATCGGAGACGCCGAAGACCTGGTTGTACGAGGTGGCCAGGCCGAGGACGGTGGCGGCGGGGTAGATGCCCGCGGCGATGAGGACTCCCGCGATGTCGGCCCCGAGACCGAAGACGTTCAGCGGGCCCCGGTAGAGGCACAGCGGGACGAGCACGGTGAACACGGCGACGAACAGGACCGGGTTGTCCGGACTGACCGCCTTGACCAGGGGTTCGAGGGCGGAGATCGCCCCGGGGAGCTTCACGGCGGCGAGCAGCGCCACTCCGCGGGGGACTCAGGATATCCCCTGAGGGCCTGTCCCTTCACGGTCGGCAGCGGCGCGTGAAGGGACAGGAGCACACCCGGGCACGGTGACGCCGGCAGCTGGTGCTGCCGGCGTCACCGTGCCCGGTGCGCGTGCGAAGCCGGAGCCGTTACCGGGGGAGTACGGAGAGGGTCCTGAGGCGTGCGTGATCGCCGCTCCAGCCCGAGACGTCGAGCGCCACGTAGCGGGCGGTGGTGCCGGCGGTGAGGCGGGTCGTGGTGCCGCGGCCCCGCAGCGTTCCGCCGGGCCGGTAGGTGACGCCGTCGTCGCTGAACTCGACCGTCGCCTGCGGCACCCTGCCCGTCGTCCACTCCGCGAGGACCCGCTCGACGGGGAGGGTGGAACCGAGGTCCACGACCATCCGGGCCCGGTCGGATCCCGGGGTCCACGATGTCTGCCGGTCGCCGTCCACCGCGGCCGACGGGTCCGACATGCCTTCGGGGCGGGGTGCGTTCGGGAACGTGTCGCATCCGAGCGCGGCGTCGTCGAGCGGATAGGGGACGACGTCGCGCACCGACACCGTCGCGGTCCGGCCGCGGCGCAGCCGTACCTTCGTACGCCGGCCATCGCCCGCCGTCACGACCAGGTCGCACGAGGGTCCGGTCAGCCGTACGGTCGCGGCGTCGACCACATCCGCCTGGACACCCGGCGGCACCGTCCGTCCCGTCGCCGGGCGCAGGGTGAACCGGGCCGCGGCGACAGCGGCGGTCGCGCCGCCCAGCTCGGCCGCGAAGTCCGTGCCGGAGGCGGTCACCGTCTGCGAGCCGGCGTAGAGGACGAGGCCGGTGCCCTGCCGGGGCAGGGCCACCGAGGTCTTCACGGCCTCGGGGGAGAGGTTGAAGAGACTCAGGTGCCCGCCGGCGGTGCTGGCGTGAACGGCGGGGATTCCGGCCTGCGGCGTCTTCCGGGCCGCCGCCGCCTTCAGCACGGCGGGATCTCCGGTCGGATGGCCCTCGACGGTGAGGGGCTCGGCAGGACCGTCGGACAGCACGACCATGTCACCGTAGACGGCGAGCGGGTTGGCGGCGTCACGGACCACCAGCCCGGCCCTTCCGTCCACGGAGAGCCAGCCGCCGCGGCTCGTGAGCTCGGCCTCGGGGAACCGGGTCAGCTCGGTCCAGCTCTCCCCGTCGTCGGAGCCCTGTACCTGGTACCTGGTCGCAGCCGCGGACTCCCACGCCAGCGTGACGTGGTCGAAGGCGACGCTGCTGCCGAGGTCGACCGTCAGCCAGCTGTCCTGACGGTTGCGTTCGGCGACGGCGACGGCCCAGCGGCTGGTGTCGTCACCGTCCAGCACGCGTGACGCCTCGCGGCCGGGCGTCGCCGACGAAGCGGTGGCGGTGGCCCCGCGCGCGAGATCGGCGCCGTCCGCACCGTCCCGCACGGAGAAGGTGTACAGGGAGTACCCGTACTGCGGGTGTCCGGAGACGCCCTGCATCCGGACGAAGCGGTGGGAGCCGCGGGGGAGCGCGAGGGTGTCCACCCGGGGCCCGGTCCCGCCGGAGGTGTTCCCGCTGTCCTTCGACTTCACCTGAACCGATCCCTCGGCCGAGGTGTACGTACGACTGCCGTCCAGGCCCGCCAGACCCGGCATCGTCAGGTTGTGTATCTGCAGGTGCCCTTCACCGGCGGCCGTACCGCTCGTCGCGTAGACGACCGCACCCGACGGGAGGGTGGTGAACCCGGCGATTCCGGTGTCGAGTTCGAGTACGGAGGCGGTCGCGTCGATGCCGTCGCGGACCTTCCGGTAGGTCGTGACCGAGCGGCGCAGCACCTTGCTCCCGGTCGAAGGCAGGAACATCGGGGTGCTGCCGCTCAGCGCGAACAGCCAGTCGTCATGGGCGGGCTGCCATGCGAACTTGACGAAGCCCGGCTTGCTCACCGTGGCCGCCCAGGCTGCCGGGGACTGCTGGACCACCAGGCCCGGTCCTTCGGCGAAGTCCCGGACCCCGGAGGCGTGGGCGTAGAACTCCTCGTCGGACAGCGGCGCCACGATGCCACCGTGCGCCGCCCGCCAGCGGTGCAGCAGATAGCTGATGGCGACTTCGGCCCGGGCCTCCGGTTCGTACTTCGCCTCACCCGAGAACTTGGCGAGCCGGAACTCCGGCGCGTACGCCTGGTAGGGCGCCAGCCGCTTCGCCATCGCCGCCTCCGCCCAAGCGGCGGCGCGGTCCCCCGTCACCTGGGCCAGGAAGGCCAGCGGGATCACATCCCGCCCGTAGAGGTGTTCGCGGTCCGCCACCATGGGCATCAGCGGCTCGCCCGCGTCGCTCATGACCATCAGCAGAGTGCGCCACAGCGGCCCGGCGTTCGGCTGCGCGGTCAGGACCTGCGGCATGGGACGGCCTGCGGTGATGAAGTGGGCGGCGTTGCGGCCGGAGGTGCGCCACAGCTCCTCCTGGTAGTGCGGGCCGAAGGAGTTGTGGTTCTCGACGATGAAGGTGTCGTAGAGGTTCGTCGCGGTGTTCGCCTGGACGGCGACTCCGTCGACCAGGGCCGGATTGGCCAGGTCCGCCGCGGGCAGCCCCGCTTCGTTCCGCGTCCACCGGCCGAAGGCCGCCGTCCACTCCTCGTGCCGGGAATCGGTGGGTGCCCACGCGAGACCCGGTGCCAGCGACTGGGCGTAGACACCCATCTCCTCGAGCTTCGTGTCACCGACGAAGCCACCCTTGAGCCCGTTCGGCGTCCAGCCCCCGGAGGCGGGGTCGGTCTTGCTGCCGAGGGCGGTGGTGTACTGCGCCTGCTCGCGGGCGATGGTGTCGACATTCTGCCGCGTGGCATCGTCCAGCTGATCCCAGAGCAGCCGGGCGGCGAGCACGAAGTACAACTGGAAGGTCGTGTCGAAAAACAGAGTGCGGCCCCACTCCGTGCCGCCTGCGAGGCGATTGGAGGCGGCGAAGTGCTTGATGGTGGCCAGCGTGCGGGAAAGCAGCTCGTCCTTGCCGATGCCGGCGAGCCCGGAGTCGTAGGTCCCCTGGGTCAGGAGCACGGCGTTGCCGAGCACCACCGCGAAGCCGAAGTCCTTGGCCGTGTAATGACCGCGAGCGGAGTCCCACTGCGTCTCCGCCCAGCGCGTGTGCGTCAGCAGGACCTGGTAATAGGTTTCCGCGATGCTGTCCTGATCCGTGCCCTCGTAGGGGAGGTCACCGACGGCGGCAGACGGCTCCGCAGCTGCCGCCACGCCCGGGAGAGCCAGCGAGCCGGCGGTCAACAGTCCTGCCAGTCCTGCGAGTTGGATGAACCTGCGTCTGTCGTAGTAGGTCGGGTTATCGGACATGGGGCCCTCCGGGCTGTGACAACGTTGTCAGATTTCGGCCATCCTTTCCCCTGACCCGGTACTCGTCAAGGGTTATGTCCCGTAGCGGCCCTGCTCAGTGGCGACCCCGCCGACCTCCGGGCTGCCCCGGCCCGGCAGGGTGACGCAATGCTTCTGACTCCTGAGGGAACCTTGTTCGTCCGGGGCGCTCCCCCCGTTCTCCTGCTGTCCGATGCCCCGGTCCACGCCGCCCTGTGCTCCGGCGGCGCTTCGTCCTGCTGGCCTGGGGCTGGGGTGCCGACCCCAGGTGACACCGAGCGGACCCTGACTGTCAGACCCGGCTCGTACCGTCGTACGTATGGGCCTGGACAGGTCAGGTCCTGGAGCTTGCGGGAGCAGTCATGGGTGAGATCAGAGTAAGCAGTGAGCGCCTGGACCGGCTGCTCGCCGACAGCTCACGTACCCACGGTTCTTCGTACCAGGCGGCGTTTACGGAGCTGGCGGAGACGCACCGCGGCCGGCCGGTGGGGGAGATCCTGCCGTTGCTGCGCCGGGCGGCGGACCGTGCCCTGCTTGGGTTCACGCCTGGGGATCTTCTTGAGCAGGCGGAGGCGATCAGTGCTGGACTGCCCTACGTCCTGCGCGTCACGGTCACCTGATGAGGGTGCGGTCCGTTCGTGGAGGAGCGGCCGGTCCGGGGTGGCGTGCGAAGGGCGTCCGGGCGCTCCGCACAGCGCGACGATCGCCGATGAGGCGGGGCCGTGAAGCGGTGAGCCGGTCGAGGCGCTGACGGCCGTAGCGCCACCCCGCGTGGGCTCGCCCGGTCCCGCAGACGCCAAGGGAACCTTGGTCGTGTGTCACTGAACCTTGACCGCTACTCGGTACGTGCCATCGAAGTCTGACCTTCCAAGCCAGGACATTCGCGCGCCCCCTGCGTACAGGCCGCATGCGGCGAACCGCGACCGCCGCCAGCCCGCGGCGCGGAACCGGCTCTGGAGCACGGAGTCGTCGAGCCGCCCTCTCGCCAGCTCGTTCCCGGGGCGCTGACCTGCATGGTCACTCTCCGATGACACAAACCGTCATCTGTCGGTCGTCGGCGGCAACCGGTCGGGGTGCGACGGCGCAGGACAGCGGGTGTCCTGCGCCGTCGGAGCTTGATCACTGCCAACGAAGACCGACCTCGGCGATTCAATCCCTACGGCGTCGACCTGCTCGACTGCGTGTCTGTCTCTTTGAGCTGATACAGCTCGGGTACCGAGACCTTGATCGGCTCTTGGGTGGTCCGAGCGATCACTACAATCGCGGGCTCATCCGGGTCGGGGTTCTCCTCTCGGTGCGGGACGAATGGGGGGACGAGAAAGAAATCGCCCGGGCCGGCGGCGAGCCGTACCTCCTGTGTGCCGTCGTGGTAGACGAACACGGGGTGACCGCTGACCACGTAGATACCGGCCTCCGAATCGCCGTGATGGTGGTTGTCCGTCGAGCTCAGCGGCGGGTTCTCCACCATGCCCATCCAGAGGTTCTTCGACCCGACCGTGCCTCCGCTGATCGCGGCGTAACCGTCCAGTTCGCCGGATGCGACGTGGTGAACGCGGTTGTTGAACGGCGCGCGGTCGCTGGAGTCCGGTGCCGGTCCGACGCCTTCATGGGTAGTCATCGTGCAGCCTTTCGGTTTCGCTTCCCTTGACCGGCACCAGACTGCAACTCCCTTACTGAGGTAGGCAATTGTGCTTGCTGATCTGGCAAAGTGCACGCTTCCGGCACGCATGGAGATCTGATCGGACCTCGATGGCACACGCTCAACATGGAGGGGCACAGGACATGAGGGAGCGAGGGTAGAGTTCCGCCCGTTGAGGAGACCGGTTTGGGCGTGCGCCAACCAGCGCCAGCAGCCCCAGGCCGTGGATGCCGGCCCCACTTCACGCCGGTTCTCCTGCGGTGGCAGGATGCCTGATCATGGACGGGCTCAAGGGAGATCCCATGAACGATGAAGGCGCCCCTGGATCGGCAGATGGCTTCAGCGTCTTCGCTGTCGACGGCAATTGGCCGGAATCACGTCAGGTCACGGGTCACGGCCACAGCCGAGCCTCTGGCGACATCCATGTGTACCTGTGGTTCGGCTCCCCGTACTTCGACCCCGAGGTCGATCACGTCACGGTCTTCAGCGCCTCCTCAGGCAATGCAGAGACCAGCGAGGCCCTGGAGCGGGCTTTCGAGATCTACCACCACCCCGTCGAAGAACCCCCGGCCGGCCTACCGGCCTCCGAACCCGTCACCATCACCACGGACGGGAATCCCACCACGTTCGAACTCTGGCGCAACAGCAGCAACCGTTACTGGGTCGCACGGGGACGCGTTGAGAGCACCGAACTGGTCCTGTCCGGCTCCGAGATCGAACCCAGCGAGCTCAGCCTGGTCCGCGTGCGCGACCTGACCTCGTTCTCGAACCCATTCGGGCCTCTCAAGTAACTCCACTACATGGCGCCCCTCAGGCCACGTCCGGGAAATGATCTCCGCCGATACGGCAGGCAATCTCCAACCCAGCTCAGCCCCCACTTCCTGGCCGCCCAACGACGCAAACGCACCTCCGTCCGCAGCGAGAAGGGCGTTCGCTGGGGCGACAGACCACTAACGGCCATTGCCTGACCACCCAACCCGGCGAACCATCCCGGTCAAAGCGCTGGCGGCAAGGTCGGCACGGGGTCCGCACCGTGTGGATGGGCGCGTGCTCGGAGCCACCGCCCCGATAACCGTTTGGCGGACCACGGCGACCACTGCTACCTTCCCGGAGGCCGTGCAGGAGAACGAGGAGGTGGTACCCGTGAACGTATCGACATGGGTGCTCTCCTCCGGGGTCACGGTCGGGCGATAGGTCGTCCGGGAGCGCCGTTCAAGCGCACTCCCGAAAGGCACGACCATGCACTTCACTTCCGAACAGCGCCTCGACGACGGCGTTTTCCAGCGCGAATTCACCCTCGGCGAGATCCCCCGCACCCTGTGGACACCTGAATCCGACGCACCGGTGCCGCTGATTCTGATGGCCCACAACAACGGCCTGCCCAAGGCTGCAGCCCGGCTGGTGGCCCGGGCCCGGCACGCCGCGGCGTACGGCTACGCGGTGGCCACTATCGACGCCGCCGGGTGCGGTGACCGGCCCCGTTCCGCCGTCGACGAGCAGGCTCGCACCGATCTCCGCAGGGCGGTGCAGGCCGGTGAGCCCGTCGACGAGATCTTCGAGTCCTTCATCGGCCCGCTGGTCGAAAAGGCGGTCCCGGAATGGCAGACCACCCTGGACGCCCTCCTTGCGCTGCCCGAGATCGGCGGCCCGGTCGGGTACTCGGGCTGGACCGCCGTCGGCATCCGCCTGGCGGTGGTCGAGCCGCGCATCGCGGCCGCCGGCTTCTTCGCCGGGGGATACGTGCCCCTCGCCCAGCGCGAGGAGGCCCGACAGCTCACCCTTCCGCTGCTGTTCCTGCTGCAGTGGGACGACGAAGGGAACCCCCGGCAACGGGCCCTGGACCTGTTCGACGCCTTCGGCAGCAAGGAGAAGACGCTGCACGCCAATCTGGGCGGGCACACCGGCACCCCGTGGTTCGAGGTGGAGGACGGGAACCGGTTCTTCGGCCGGCACCTGATGAAGTGAGGCCCGGCCGTCAGGGCGGCAGCAGACGGTAGGTGCTGTCGGCCAGGAACCCGCTCATCGAGGACAGGTTCCGGCCCTCCTCGATGAGCAGTGGCCGGCAGAGTGCAAGGCCGCCCCGATAGCGGCGGTACCGGCCATCGGCGGTACCGGCCGGTCGGGGCGGCGCTCGGCCGCCAGCGCCTCCATCAGCTGAGCCCGACGCCTGAGCGATTGAGTTGGCGAGCGCCGACTCAATTGCTCCCGTGAGTTGTGAGGCGCCGAAGCGAGGCCGGCCAGGCGGCCAGCCGGTCTGGGGTCACGAAGAAGCTGAGGTCACAGCCGACTCCGGGTAGGAACTCCGCGCCGAGGAGAGGCCCGTGACATTGTGTGGCAGTGCTCGTTTCATCCTCTTTCGCATGCTCACTCCCCATGCGTGCCGCGTGGTATTAGAGGGCAGCGTCGCTCTGGTGCGGGAGGGGTCATTGGAGTATGAGGGGAGCGATGGGAGGGTGTGCTGATGGGGATGATCGATAGGGATAACCAGGCCGTTCGGTATGTGCGGTTTCAATCTCCACACCGGAACAACCGGGGCAACTTCACCGGCGTTTTTGGACTCGTCAATAATCTGGCGAGGGAGGGAAGGCTCTCGGACGAACAGGAGTCTTTCCGTCGTCGCAACAACAGCTGGTACAACGCCGCGTACACCGACCCTTCGACCGTTGACCCCCATGTCTACGACGACGAGATCAACCCTGGCGCGGCGGCATGGTTCAAGCCGTCAGCCGCTCATCTCCTTGCTCGGCTCCCCGGTTATCTGGAGATTCTGTCCGCGCACGGCGTCGACTGCCAGGCTCTGCGTTCCGCAGACCCTGGGCGGATCATCTACGAGGACGACGTACAGATCGTGGTCGTGCCGTATGCGCTGAATGCGACCGCCACCCACGAGAGCACCGACATCCATAAGTGACCCGGCGCGCAGCCAGGTTGGGCGTCAAGTGTCGCGCCAGTTTGGGGGTGGGCTCTCGGGTGAAAGGGTGGCACCGTGATCGATGGCCTTGGTGCGGTAGCTGCTGTCGGCCCATGGTTTCGTGACGCGGGTGCGGCCTTCGGAGATGGTCGAGAGCAGGTGGATGCCGCCGGCGTTGTCGGAGGCGCGAGCGGCGGTGACGAGTACGGCCAGGAGGAGGTCGGCGGTGTCGACGCCGTGGCGTTTGCGGCCTGCGATCTTCTTGCCCGCGTCGGCGACGTTACGAACGTAAGGCTGAGCACTTCCTCGCCTTCGTCGGCATCGCCGCAGCCCTTGTCGGTTATCGCGGATTGGTCAGCCCATTCAGGTCCTGAGCCGGTCCTGCTGCACATCGAAACAGAGCAGCCCCATCGAGGCCGCCAGACTTGCCGCGTAGGCCGAGGCTTCCTCGGCCCTGTTCCAGGCCATCCCGAAGTAGATGAGGGGACCACTCGCACCGGCGATCAACGGCCCGACCGACCATGGCGACGTCTCGTGCTCGTCCGCGGTGATGTCACACCACCGCTCAAGAAGCGCCGCAACATAGGCCGTGATGCGATCAGACGGAGGTTCTTCGATCTCACCGTCGAGATAGCGGTCGTACAGGTTGCTGAAGGACCGGCGGGCGCTCTTGTCGTCCGTCGGCCGCTCACCTTCCCAGACAGCCAGGTCGTAGCTCATGCCCGGAGGTTCTCACACCACACTGACAGCCAAAAGAAGCGGCGTCTAAAGCGGAAGGCTCAGGCACGGAAGGTCGCAGCCTCCTCCCGTGCGACCGGTTCTCAGCGAACGTGCAGGGCATCATCGATGCGTACTCCGTCCGGCCATCGCCACGGCCCCTCCGGGCCCGGCAATCGGGCCGATGTCCGGGTCTGGCGCGAGTCCGGACTCACTGAGCACGGCCATGGTGTGACGGTCCTCGGCGACGGGGCTTACATCAACACCAGCCTTGTTGTTATTCCTCACCGAAAACGCCCCGGCCGGCCGTTGCTTGCGAGGACGAGGACAACGCCGCCCACCGCAAAGTCCCAGCCTCTGACAAGCAACTGGGCCGGTCATCAACACCTGCTACAGCCAGAGAGTCAGCGTATGAGTTCAGGGTGGTCAGCTGCTTCGCGCGCTCCACAGCCCGCTGCGTGTCCTTCCCCGGAAGTCCTTGCGTCGCAGGCTGCCAGATCCTGCCGACAGGCATGGTTGCCTCGCCCTGCCGTACCTTCGTAGCAGCTTGCGAGGTTTGTACCTGCGGCTGCACATTATGTGATGGCACCGTCTTCGCTCTTGCCGGGCGAGGCTGACCGGAAGGCACTGTGAAGATGACTGGGCAACGCGACCGTTGGGCGGAACTGACCGGCGGAGAAGCTGGAGAGGAGTACGCTCAGCGGTTCGCGCGGCTCGCTGAATCAGGTCACGACATCCACGGCGAGGCCGCCTTCTGCGCCGCATTGCTGAAGCCCGCCGCCCGGATTCTCGACGCTGGCTGCGGCACTGGTCGGATCGCGATCCGACTTGCGGAGCTGGGCCACTCCTGCACCGGCGTGGACGTCGACGCCTCGATGCTCGCCGTAGCCCGCCGGGATGCTCCCACGCAGGAATGGGTCCTCGGGGACTTGGCCCGTCTGGACACTCTGGGCCTGAGTCAGGACTTCGACCTGGCGCTCGCCGCCGGAAACGTGATCCCGCTGCTGGCCCCCGGCACCGAATCAGTGGTCGTCCGGCAGCTTGCGGCCGCACTGCGCCCCGGCGGTCTGCTGGTTACGGGCATGGGACTGGATGCAGCACACCTGCCGCTGACGGAACCGCCGGTGACCCTCACGGAGTTCGACCACTGGTGCAGCCAGGCCGGACTGACCTTGCGGCAGCGCTACGCCACCTGGAGCGGCGATCCCTACTCCCCAGGCTGCGGCTACGCCGTCAGCGTGCACTCCCGCCCTGCCGCCTGAGCCCGCGCCTTCTTCGCGACGACCCGGCCCGGCACACACCCGAGTGACTCCACCTCTTGATCATTCGTTTACGCCGTGGGCCGGGCGGCAGGGTGTCGGCCGTTGACCGGGCCCCTGGGGGCATGGCCCTGCGCCTGGCCCGCGAGCGGAGCGAATCGAACTCATCCGGGTCGAGGTGGCAGATGGTCGCGACCTGCTGGGCCAGGTCGCTGTCGACGCGGACCAGAAGGCGGGCGCGGGCAACAGAGCGCCGGACGTGAGCCCGCACTGGCGGGCCAGGTCGAGCGGACGGATTCGGATCCGGTGGGTCGTGGCCCCCGCCGGGGACGTCGACCTCCATGAACGCGGTCACCTCGGTGCAGGTCCGGCGGATGCCGTCGATCGGCAGCCGCGGTGCGCGGGCGGTGAGGTGAGCGGATGGGTCGGCGGTGTAGTCCCAGAGCACGTCGCGCAGCCGGCGCCGTCACGATCGAGCTGGGGAAGCGCGGGAAGTTGCCCAGATCCAGGTCGGTAGCGAGCCGGCGTCGCGCTCACGGGTGCACACAGGTCGGAATGCTCCTAGGGTCGATATATGGGACACGCCGCAGCAGAAACCTGCTCCCTGAGCTGACACGCGTCGACGCCCAGCCCTGTCAGGAGACGACCGGGTATGACCGCCTCCTTCGATCCGGAGCTCCACGCACGGTACAAGGACCGGCCAGAGGACGTGAGGACGATGTCGCAGTCGCAGCCTTCCGGCGCATCCGCGCGCGCTCGGTGGTCGGCCAGGCTGGCGTTGTTCTGCGCGCTGGGCGCCGTGGCGGCATTGGTGACCGCGAGCGGCGCCGGCGGTCTGCTGATCCTCGTGGTCGGGGTGGCCGGCGCGGCCCTCGCGGGCGTGGGCACGTGGTGGGTGCTGTCCCACCGTGGGGCGGTGAGGGTGGCAGGGACACTGCTGATGGTGGCCGCACCGGTGGCCATCCTGGTCGTCTACACGTGGGCCGGCCTGTGGCCCGAAGCGCTGGTCGCAGGCACGCTGTGGGCAGCCGCCGTCCTGTGCGGGCGGGCGGCGTTGCGCGCGGTACGAAAACCGCAGGGCATGCGGGCGGTCGTCGGCGCCCTCCCTAGGCGTCCGGTGCTGATCATGAACCCGAAGTCCGGTGGTGGCAAGGTCGGCCGTTTCGGCCTGGTCGAGAAGGCGGAGGCCCTGGGTGCCCGGGTCGTGCTGCTGGACACGACGGTCAAGACGGACGTCGCCGCCATCGCCCGCCAGGCGGTGGCAGACGGCGCGGACCTGCTCGGAGTGGCGGGCGGCGACGGCACCCAGGCCCGGGTGGCCGAGGTGGCCGCCGAGCACGACCTGCCGTTTCTCGTGATCTCCGCAGGCACCAGGAACCACTTCGCCATGGACCTCGGCCTGGACCGCGACGACCCCGCCCGGTGCCTGGACGCACTGACCGACGGGGAGGAACTCCGGATCGACCTGGGCGTCGTGGGAGGCCACACCTTCGTCAACACGGCCTCGTTCGGCGTCTACGCGGAGATCGTGCAGCGCCCGGACTACCGGGATGCCAAGGCGGACACGGCACTGGACGCACTGCCCGACCTCCTTCTCGGATACGCCGGTCACCCTCTCGACGCCGTGACGGACGACATGCGTCTGGAGTCCCTGCAGGCACTGCTGGTCAGCAACAACCCCTACGCCGCCCCGGAAACGATGGCCCTGGGCGGCCGCAGATCCCGGCTCGACCACGGAGTGCTCGGCCTCGTCGGGATCCGGGTGACCAGCGCGGCCCAGGCAGTCGACGTCGCGCTCTGGGGTGTCGGGGCGACCGGCCTCCACGAGCTCACCTCCCGCCAGATCGTCATCAGTTCCGACACGGAGAGTCTCCCGGTCGGCGTGGACGGAGAGGCCCTGACAATGCCTGCACCCGTCACCTGCTCCATCCGCCCCGGCGCGTTGCGCGTACTGGTACCGAGGCTGCGCCCGGGGGCTCCGGTGGTCAGTCCGCCCATGGACTGGCATGAGGTCTTCGCACTGGCCTTCAGCCGAACGCTGCCGGGCCCGTCAGCGGAGGACCGATCCGGCGGGGCGCCTGCCTCGTGACCCGAGCGCACCACCCAGGACAGCTCACCAGGTCAGGTCGGTGGCCTGCGTCAGCCGCCCGCCGGTGACGTTGCCTCGCTCGCTTCCAGCGGGGCCAGGGGGAATCGTTTACGGGGCAGCCCTTGGGGAGACTCGAGACCTCTGTTCGCGCAGCTCCTGGCCCGGCACGGCCGGGGGAACGAAGCGATCGACGTGCTGCGCCTCCAGGCCGATGCCCGCAACGGGGATGACTGGATACTCCATAACCTGTCCGACCTGTACCTCGACCGAGGCCGCCCCGAGGACGGCCTGGCGCACCTCGACGCCCTCGCCGCCGCCGCAGGGGCGAGGAGGAGTGGGACCTGTAATGGATACGGCTGCCGCTGATCGCCGCCCGCGACGGCGTTCACGAAGCGATCGCCCAGGCCCGCTCGCACCCCGAGGGGGCCACCTCGTACGCCGCGCCGCACATCGCCGAGCTGCTCGCCGGTGCCGGACGCCCCGAGGAGGCCGTCGCCGTCCTCGAAGCGCACGCCTCATCGCACAGCCGCGACTGGCCGCCTACCTCATCGATCTCGGCCGCATCGATGACGGCCTGGCCATCCTCCAGCGGCGCCCCCCGCGGTCGCCCGAGCTGTCAGGCGGCCGCGGGCACGACGACCCCGCGCTCTGAGGCCCTGCCCGGTTGTGAGCCCGACGGGTGACGGCGACGTCACCGGAGAGCGGTGTGCCCATTGCCCGGGGGAGCGGCGCCTGCAGGGCCGGGTGCCGCCCCGCATCGAGGCCTTTGCAGGGATGCACGCCACGTGCTGAGAGCATTCCAAGCCAAGGGTCGGCGACGAACAGCCGCGTCAAGCAGACCGAGGAACCATCTACTCCGCAAGCTCGCCAAGCAGGTCCCAGGTACGGCGGCGGTCAGTGTCCCCGGCGATGTCCGTCCCCGAGAACACCACCTCCGTGGCCCCGGCGTCCCGATAGCGCCGCACCTCGTCGGCGACGGTGCGCTCGTCGCCGATCACCGCCACGTCGGTAGCCCGTTTGCCACCGGAGAGTTCGATGGCCCGTGCATAGGACGGGAACTGCTCGTAGAACGCCAGCTGTTCGGTTGCCCTCGCACGTACGACGTCGGCATCGTCGGTGACCACGCCGTACACCAGAGCCACAATTCTGGGCGCAGGGCGGCCCGCGGCCTCCGCCGCCGCGGTCACGGCCGGCACGATGTGCTCGGACAGCGCGCGAGGGCCGGCGAGGTAGGGAAGGATCCCGTCCGCCAACTCGCCACTGGCGCGCAGCGCCTGAGGACCCATCGCGGCGACCAGGAGGGGCACACCGCCTTCGGCTCCCGGAACGCGTGCCGACAACGGGGTGGTCGCGGTGAGCAGTTCACCGTGGAAGTCGGCGGAGCCGGTCTCGGTCAACTGCCGAAGTGCGGTGAGGAACTCCCGCAGGCGAGCGATGGGCCGTTCGTAGGGAATGCCGAAACCCGCCTCGGTCAGCAGCTTGGTCCCGAGCGCCAGCCCGAGGTGATAGCGGCCGTGGGTCGCCGCCTGCGCGGTCTGGGCCTGGCTGGAGACGAGCAACGGATGGCGGCCGAAGACGGGGATCGCGGACGTGCCCACCTGGAGGTCCGGTACTTCACGGCCGACGATCGCCGCGAGCTGAGGCGAATCGGCGCCGAAGGTCTGCCCGAACCACGCGGAGCGGAGCCCCGAGGCCGCCGCTTCCGCGGCAAGTCGCACGGTGGCATCGATCTGGTTGTCGGGGCCGGATGCTTGGAGTGCTACTCCTACAGTCATGTCAGTTCGAACCAGAAGCCTCCGGACACGAATTCCGGTTCCAGTGTGACAACTTCTTGTCCGCTGTGTGTACGCGAATCTCCCCGCGGCCGGGCCGCGGGCGCTTCTCGGACCGAGTCCACGACCGTTGTCAGCGCAGTCTGAAGGACCTTCCGAGCAGACGACCACGCGCCACCAGGCGACGCCCAGGACCCATACCCGCGGACGCCCGCGGACGCGGGGAGCAGGGCCTCGCCATCATCGAGTACGGGCGCAGCGTGCCGATGACGTAGCAAGCCCGGTCACGCTGAGCATCGTGCTCCGTTGGGCTTGATGCACTCCAGGAGATCAGCGTTCACGGCAGCATGATGATCTACTGCATAGAGTGACCATGGGCCTGGCTGGTCCGTATGAAGGCTTCCGGTGGCGAGCGAATGAGGCTGCAATGAGTGAACTGACGAAGCCCGAGATCGACCTTCCGGAGGGTGACGCTCCCACCGAGCTGACAATCCGCGACCTCGTCGTCGGGGACGGGCTTGAGGCGAAGCCGGGCAGGGTGGTCCAGGTTCACTACGTCGGG
Source organism: Streptomyces sp. NBC_00234 (assembly GCF_036195325.1). Classification (NCBI taxonomy): domain Bacteria; kingdom Bacillati; phylum Actinomycetota; class Actinomycetes; order Kitasatosporales; family Streptomycetaceae; genus Streptomyces; species Streptomyces sp. NBC_00234. The sequence continues at coordinate 8,147,332 of NZ_CP108101.1, forward strand.
GTCACCTTCGAGTCCGGAAAGGAATTCGACACGTCCTGGGACCGGGGCCAGACGTACAAGTTCGCCGTGGGCGGTGGCAAGGTCATCAAGGGCTGGGACCGCGGGGTCAGAGGGATGAAGGTCGGCGGTCGGCGCGAGATCATCGTTCCCCCGCGCCTCGGGTACGGCAACCAGTCACCCTCGCCGTTGATCCCGGCGGGCTCGACACTCGTCTTCGTGGTGGACCTGCTCTCCGTCGCAGTCTGAGGCCTTCTGCGACCCGGCCTTTCCGCCCGGAACCAAGGCCGGGCAACACCTGCCGGCCGACGGCCGGGGTGCGGGCGGCCATGAACCCCACGAAACGAACCATCTGCGCGGCGACCTCCCGCCGCCCACGGGCAGATCAGCATTACTCGTCGAGCACGGGCACCCAAGAGCGCAGGTGTTTCTCGGGTTCCGGGACGCCACGACGGCGACCGCCTGCCGAGGCGTGCGCCCGCCGGGCCGACTGCTAACGGCAGGTGCCGCTCGCCGGTGTGGTCACCTCGAGCCGGGCACCGCGGGTCCGGTCCGAGGACGGGCCCGTCTCGATCACGAACTCTCCCGGCTCCACCGCACGTTCCCACGACCGGGTGACGGAGGCCAGGGTCCGCTCCTCCACCGGGAAGGAGACCTCCGCCCGCTCCCCGGGCTCCAGCACAACCCGGGCGAAGCCGCGCAGTTCCCGGACGCGCGGCCACGACGTGCCGCCGACCACCCGGCGTACGTACAGCTGAACCGTCTCCCGTGTGGACCGGTCGCCCGTGTTGCGGACCTCGACCGTGCACAGGAGCGGCTCCGCCGTCCCGGGAAGTGCGTCCCCCGCGAACTCCGCAACCGCGACGGACGTGCGGGAAAGGCGCGGCTCGCCGTACTCGACCGACGTATAGGCCAGGCCGTGGCCGAACACATGACGTGCAAGAGCGGGCTGGTCGACATAGCCGCGGTATCCGTGGTCCTTCCCGTTGTAGAACACCGGCAGTTGCGCCGCCGACCGGGGAACCGAGACGGGCAGCCGGCCCACGGGGTCCGCCGTGCCGAACAGCACGTCCGCCACCGCGCGCCCGCCCCACGGGCCGGGGTACCAGGCGCTCAGCACCGCCCCGGCCCGGTCGGAGAGATCCTGCAGCGCGTGGGGACGGCCCTGGATCAGTACCACGACGACAGGGGTCCCTGTCGCCGCGACTGCGTCGAGCAGAGCCGACTGGCCCTCGGGAAGCCCGAGTTCGGCCAGGTCCACTCCCTCTCCGCAGGTCATCTCCACGGGGTTGCCGGAGGTGATGACCGCCGCTCCGTTGGCGTCGAAGTGCGTCCCCGACGCCCGCGCGCTCGAACCGCCGAGCACCACGACCGCGACATCTGCCCCGGCGGCGAGAGCGACCGCCTCGGGTACGGCCGACCGGTCTCGTCCGACAAGATCGCTGCCCCGGGCGTAGGTGACGTCCGTGCCGGCCGGTGCCGCGGCCCTGAGGCCGTCGAGGACGCTGATGCCCGTGCCGGGCCTCTGGGGCGCGGTGTAGTCGCCGATCTGCTGCGGTACGGAGTCGGCGTTCGGGCCGATGACCGCGATCCGTCCCAGGCGGCCGGTGAGCGGGAGCGTCTCCCCGTCGTGCGCGAGCAGCGTGACGGATTCCCGTGCGATGCGCTCGCTCAGCAGCTCCGGCCCCGGAGCCGGTGCGCGCTCCCCGGTGTACGGGCGCTCGAAGAGGCCGAGCCGGAACTTCAGTGCGAGGACCCTCCCGACGGCGGTGTCGAGGGTGCCTTCGTCGACCAGGCCACCCAGCACGGCCTGCTCCAGCCGGGGGAAGCAGTCGTCCCACAGACTCAGGTCGGTACCCGCCTCCAGTGCCAGCGCACCGGCCGCCACCGGATCCCCGGCGAGCCGCACCAGGCGGTCGACCGCGAGCCCGTCGGCCATCACCAGACCGGTGAACCCCCACCGTTCGCGCAGGATCCCGGTCAGCAACTCCCTGTTCGCCGCACACGGGATGCCGTCGAACTCGTTGTACGCCGCCATGACACCCGCAGCCCCGGCGCGGACCCCGGCCAGAGCGGCCTCCAGGTGGATCTCGTGCAGCTCGCGGGCGCCCAGTTCGGTGGCCGCGCTGTTGCGGCCGCCGACCGTGGCTCCCTGCCCGGCGAAGTGCTTGAGCACGACAGCGGCCCGGTCCGGCCCGAACCGGTCCTCCGGCGGCCCCTGAACACCCCGCACCAGGGCTTCGGTGAACCGTGCCGCCAGGTACGGGTCCTCGCCGAAGCACTCCTCCGCGCGACCCCAGCGCGGATCCCGCACCAGGTCGAGTGCGGACACCAGCGCCACATGGCCGCCGCGCGACCGGAGCTGCGCGGCGGCAAGGGCGGCGGCCTCCTCGTACAGCTCAGGATTCCAGGTGGCACCGACCGCGAGGTTGACCGGCAGCAGGGTGCCGTCCAGCGCCTGGAGGCCGTGCGGCATCTCCTCGACCAGCAGGACCGGAATGCCGAGCCGGGTGTTCTCCACGACGTGCCGCTGCACGGCGTCGGAGACCCGCGCACCGTCGGACGCACCGATGCCCGTGGCCGCTGTCACGCCCGACCAGGGATCGGCCCGCTGCAACCCGTAGAGCGCACCCATCCCGCCGAAGGCGGCCACCTCCGTACGGAACGCCTCGGTCAGCCGGTGGCCCGAGGAGGTGCGTTCGTACGCGTCCCACCCGTACATCCGCTGGTTGACCTGGCCCACCTTCTCGGTGAGTGTCATCCGGGCCAACAGGTCACGCACCCGGTCGGCGACGGGCGCCGCGGGGTCTCGGAAGAGCGGCTCGGACGACATCGGGTGGCTCACTTTCACGGAACTGGCGGGAGAGCCAGGACAGGAGGGGGTGGGGTGAGGATGGGTACGCCGGTCCGGCCGGTCAGCGCAGTTCGAGGACGCGTACCCCGTACGGAGCGATCACCACGTCCCGCACCGGCTCGCCGCCCGTCAGCTCGCGCAGCTCCCCGTCCGCGGACGGGCGCACGGTCAGCTCCTCCGCCGACTGGCTGACCAGCCACACGTAGCGGGTGCCGTCCTCGCGGACCAGGGTGTCGGCGGCGACGTACGGCGTGTCGACCGTCACCGGCCTTGCGGCTCCAGCGAGTTCGGCGAGCGCCGCGTACAGCCGGTGCGTCTGCTCCGGATTGGCGCGGGCCGTGCGGGCGGCCATGTGCTCCAGCGGGTAGGTGGCCAGGACCGTACGTCCCTCGCCCGTCTCGTGGCACAGCAGCGCCGGGCGGCCGTGCGCGTCGGTGGCGACGACCCGCGCACCGGCCGGGACGACCGGCAGGTACGCGCGGCTGTCCTCGTTGCCGGCGACCGGGAAGGTCAGGGTCTCGCCCGCCGCGATGGAGCCGAAGTCCTCGGTGAACGTCATTTCCAGGACGTCGTCCTCGATCGGCTCCGCGACACCGTAGGAAAGCTGGTGCTCCACACCGAACAGGCCGTCGAGGTCGTGGAACCACGGACCGCGTGTCGCCGGGTGTTCGCCCGAGCAGAACGACAGGTAGACCGTGGCGCCTTCGCGGGCACGGCGCTCCAGATCCCGCCTGGTGCGAGTGGTCAGCTGCCGCGTCGACGGAAGCAGATACAGCGCGGCGTCATCCGGCAGCCCGTCCGCCTCCCGGGCGAACGCCACGGGCAGGTCGGCGCCGCGCGCGGCCACGTACCCCTGGTGCAGCGAAGTGAAGATGAGCGGCCGGTCGGCGGGCCGGCTGTAGGGGTAGCCGCGCTCCAGGAAGGCGGGCACGACCAGAGCGGTGTCCGCGTCCGTCCGACGGCAGCGGGCGAAGTCGACCCGCTTCAACACCTCGGCGAAGTCGGCCAGTTCACGCAACGGCTCCTTCGGTCGACCGGTGTGGTCGGTGATCCCGAAGTGCATCTCGAAGGGGTGGTGGTCGTACGGCGACTGGTCCCACAGCTCGTCGTAGTCCGTGTTGTTCCAGGCGATCCAGCCGGTTGCCCCGCCGAGCAGCGAGTTGTGCAGGGTCTGCCGGTAGAACACGCCCGCGTTCGCGGCCGAGACCGTGTCGGTCGAGAGCCCGAACTCCTCCAGCACGACCGGCTGTCCGGTCACGGCGGCGAGTTCGCACTCGAACGCGGCGCGGTAGTGCTGGCGTGCCCGGTCGGTGTCCGAGCGGTAGACGTGCGGCCCCACGAAGTCCACGTACTCGGCGGTGTCCCGCAGCGAGAAGCCGTTGTCGCGGCCCGTCACCTCGATGCCCCACGCGCCGTCCCCGAGCGAAACGGGCTGGGTGCCGCCCGCCGCGCGTACCGCGTCGCACATGAACTGCGCCCAGGCGGTGACGACATCACTGGACGGCGGGTCGACCTGGTAGATCCGGCCGTAGCCCGGCATCTCGTTGGTGATCAGCCAGCCGGTGACCGCGGGATGGTCCTTGAAGCGGCGGGTCATCTGGGAGACGAACCACGCCTGCCGCCCGACGAGCCACACGTCCTCGTACAGATCGCGGTCCCCACGCCAGGCGGGGTCCCAGTTCTCGCCCGACATGTGGCCGACGATGAAGGTGGGTACCGTCCCCATCCCCGCCTCGGTGTGGGCGTCCAGGAAGTCACGGAAGCGGTCGCACAGTTCCTCGTCGATCCGCCCGGGCTCCGGGTGGAAGTCGGGCCAGTAGAAGAAGGAACGGGTCATGTTCAGCCCGTGGTCCCGCAGGACGGCCAACTCCTCGCGGACCGTCTTCGGGTCGTAGTTCCGCCACATCAGCGGACCACCGGTGCGGGACCAGAAGTTGGCACCGAGCCAGGGGAGAACGGCGGAGTCATGGGTGAGCTGGGCGCTGTGGCGTCGCATGGTCTTTCTCTGACCTCTTCGAAGTGCGGGGGTGGGGCGGGTGCGGCAGGCGGCGGGGCCGTTCGGGCCGGGCCGGCGTGCCTCGGGACGAGGCGGGGACGTGCCCCGGTGGGCCGCGTGCGGTACGGGGCAACGAGCCAGGGTTCAGGGCGCGGGGGCGGTTGGTTCAGGGCGCGGACGGTACGGGACCGGTGGACTCCCGTACGACCAGGCTCGGGCGTCCGTCGAGGACCGGCGGGGGTACGTCTTCCCCGCACCGGACGAGCAGCGCGCGGGCGGCGGCCGCGCCGACCCGTTGCACCTGCTGGTCCACGGTCGTGAGCCGGGGGTGCAGCCAGCGGCCGAGCGGCAGGTTGTCGTACCCCACCACCGACACGTCCTCGGGCACCCTGAGCCCGGCGCGCTGCGCCGTACCGATGCCGCAGACGGCCATGGAGTCGTTGGTGAACACCAGCGCGGTCGGCCGGTCGGGGAGCGCCAGCAGTTCCTCGGTGACGGCGACGGCCGCCCGCTCCGTGAAATCGGTGTGCCGTACGGCGACGGGCCGCAGCCCCGCTTCGGCGAGGGCACTCTCGAACGCGGCCCGGCGCAGCCCGGTGTGCACCAGCTCGGCCGGGCCCGCGACGTACGCGACACGCCGGTGGCCGAGCTCCAGCAGGTGCGCGACGGCCTCACGGACACCGGCGTCCTGCTGCCCGAGGCCGACGCCGGGCACCGGCGACCCGGGGTCCGGCGTACCCAGCAGGACGGCGGGCAGCCCGAGGTCCCGCAGCAGTTGGGGGCGCGGGTCGTCCGCCCGCGCGTCGGTCAGGACCGCACCGTCGATCCGGCCTTCCGCGACCAGCCGTTCGTACAGCGCGCTCTCCTGGGCCATGTCGGCGACCAGGTGGAGCAGCAGACCGTAGCCCCGGGGGGCCAGTTCGCCCTCCAGACCGGTGATCAGCTCGCTGAAGTGAGGGTCGGCGCCGAGCACGTCCGTGGGGCGGCGGACGACGAGCGCGATCGTACGGGTACGGGCCCGGCGCAGGGCGGACGCCGACGCGCTGGGCGACCAGCCCAGTTCGGCGGCCGCGTCCAGGACCCGTCGGCGGGTGGCCTCCGATATCCGGCCGGTGCCGTTGACGGCCTGGGACACCGCGGCGGTGGAGACCCCGGCCGCGGCGGCCACGGCCTTGATCGTGGGCCGGGCGGCTCCCTCGGATCCCGCGCGGGCCCCGGGCTTGGCACCGGTTGCCGCTCCCGTGGGTTGTCCGGCGTCCTCGGGACGCTTCTCGGTTCGTACCTTCACATCTTCACCGCCCCGCTGACGAGAGCCTGTTGCATGCGCTTCTGGAGCAGGGTGTACACCACCCAGACCGGGACCAGGGTCAGTACCGTGCCTGCGGTCAGGATGCCGTAGTCGGTGCCGGTCAGGGACTTCAGGGTGGGCAGAGCCACCTGTACGGTGCGCTGCTCGGGGTCCGGGCCGATGATGACGAGCGAGTACAGGTACTCGTTCCAGAAGGTCAGGAAGTTCAGCAGGAGGATGGTCGCGATCCCCGGCATGCACATCGGCGTGTACACGTGCCGCAGGACAGCGAAGGTGGACGCGCCGTCCAGGCGCGCCGCCTCCTCCATCTCGTGCGGGATGGTCCGCATGAACTGCACCAGGATCACGACCGAGAGCGGCATCGCCGTGGCCGGCAGGAACAGCACCATGAAGGCGCGGGTGTGGAACAGTCCGGTCGCGGCGGCGAGCAGGAACGTGGGGAAGAGCGCGGCGAACGTGGGGACCAGGAACCCCAGCGAGAACACCCGCTCCACGAACGCCCCGAGCCGTCCCTCCGAACGGGCGATGGCGAAAGCCGCCGGAATGGCGAGACCCAGGGTGAGAGCCAGCGCCAGCACCGTGACCAGCACCGAGTTGACGACGGCCGGTCCCAGGCCCGCGGAGGAGAAGGCTTCCCCGAAATTGTGCAGGGAGAACGAGGTCGGCAGGGAGAAGGGGCTCCCGAAGATCTGGTCGTTCGTCTTGAACGCCGAGACCAGCAGGTAGTAGAGGGGGACCACCAGTAGCGCCGCGTACAGCCACGCGAGGACGTGGGCCGGCAGCCAGGACCTTCCGAACTTCATGGAACTGCTCCGATCAGTAGTTCTGGCGGAAGACGCGACGGATGGTCAGCAGCCCGGCCAGACCGACCAGGAACAGGACCACACCGACGGTCTGGCTGTAGCCGAGGTCGGCCGCGATGAACGCCTTCTGGTACACGAGGAAAGACAACGTTGTCGAGGAGCTTCCCGGGCCGCCCTGGGTGAGCAGCAGCACGTTCTGTGCGGAGCCGAAGAGCGTCCACAGGAACTGAAGCATCGTCACGACACCGACGAAGTCACGGATGACGGGGAAGTGGATGCGCCACATGGCACGCCAGTGTCCGGCGCCGTCGAGCTGGGCGGCCTCACCGATCTCGTCCGGCACGCTTCCCAGCCGGGCGGCGAACAGCACGGCGGTGAAGCCGATGCCGCTCCACACGTCGAGGACGATCAGGCAGTAGAGGGCGGTGGACGGCGAGGCGAGCCAGGCGTCGGCCAACGATCCCAGACCGACCTTGTCGAGCCCGCCGTTGAGCAGACCGTCCGGCGAAAGGACCGCGTAGAACACCATGGCCTTGGCCGGCGTGGAGATCAGGCCGGGGATGAAGAGCAGGTACCGCAGGACGCGGTGGCCCGGCGGCTTCTGCGCGACGTAGTACCCCAGCATGTACGCGCACACGATCATCACGGGCAGTGCGACGACGAGCTGCACGCCGGTGTTGGTCACCGCGTCCCAGAAGACCGGGTCGTCGAGAACGGTACGAACGTTGCCGAGACCGGCGAAGGAGACCGGCTGGAGCATGCCGGGCCAGTGCAGGGCGGCGATGACGAAGATGGCGACCAGCGGGCCGACCATGAAGACGAGGTACCAGACCAGCGCCGGCACGGCGAGGACGACCCCGCCCTGTTTGCGGCGCGAAGGAGTGGTGGGGGACGGCAACGGCGGATCCGGCCGGCGGACCGAGGCGCCGCCCGGGGCGGACGAGAGCAACGTCATGAGGGGACTCGCAGAGGGCTGGGGCGCGCGGATCAGGCCGTGCGGTAGGCGGATTCGAGGGCGGAGCGCACGGCAGCCGCGCTCGTCCCCCGGGTGAAGGCGGTGCTGGTCGCCGTGATCAGAGGCTGGGTGGCCGTCGGAGGTACGTACAGGTCGGGCAGGAGGACCTGGCCGACCGAGTCACCGAGCTGCTGGGCCTTGGCCACCAGGGGGAAGTCCTTGCTGACCGTGTCCGTCACCAGAGCCATGTCCCGCCCGCTCTCGGTGATGAAGCGCGAGACCACCTCGGGCCGGTACATGAAGCGCAGGAACTTCTCGACCGAGGACAGCTTCTTGACGCCGTTGGGGCTGATCCAGAAGCCGATGAGGGTGTACGAGCGCAGGATCGTCGGCTTGCTGTGCGAGGCGCCGGGGGCCAGCGGCCAGCCGCCGACCTCGGTGTGCCCGGCGGTCTTCGGGGCGACCTTCGCCAGCGCCGAGGACATAGCGGACTGGATGGCCGCAGCCTCGGTGTTGTACTGCGTGGTCATCGTGTCGGAGGTCAGCCCCTGCGCCTTGTCGGCGAAGACACCGGCGTCGCGCAGCTGGACGAAGTAGTCGATGCCCTCGCGGGCACCCCTGCTGCCGCTGAAGTCGCCGGTCGTGTAGACCTTCCTGGCCTCGTCGGGCGTGAGGAAGGTCTGGATGATCTGGGCCAGCAGCTTCTGCCCGGTCCAGTCGTTGCCGCCGACGGTGACCGGGGCTATGCCCTTGGCGCGCAGCCTGCGCGCGGCACCGATCAGCTGGTCGCCGGTGGTGGGGACGGAGCCGACGCCGGCCCGCTCCAGCAGGGCGGTGTTGTAGGCGACGGGCCAGTTCGTGGCGAAGTACGGGAAGGCGCGCAGCCTGCCCTTGCTGTCGGTCCACGCCTCCAGGGCGGCGGGCAGGACGCGCTCGCGCAGCCCCCAGTCGTCGAGGTACCCCTTCACGTCGACGGTGGCGCCGACATCGGTCCAGGCCAGCGTCTTGTCGTAGAGGTTGACCATGACCACGTCCGGCTCCTTGCGGGCCAGCCGGGAGGTCTCGTACACCTGGGGAAGATCGTCGCCGTTGACGAGATTCTTGACCCGTAGGCCGGGGTTCTCGTCCTCGAACGTCTTCACGACGGCTTTGTAGGTGGGGGAGCCCGGTGCGGTGGTGCCGAGCTGGGTGTGCACGAGCAGAGTGCCGGGGTCGGAATCGGCCGAGGCGAGTGTGGAACAGCCGGACAGAGCGGGTATTGCGGTAGCGGCAGCGAGGCCGGAGCCTGCAGCGAGGAAACCGCGCCGACTCAGGGATGAGCGCACAGCGGGATGTCTCCAACCAGGACGTTAACCATGTGGTTAATCGATGTACCAGTGGGCTGCGAGAAACCTAAGGGCACTTGATTGAATGGTCAACCCCCGGTTGCGCATGCTGAAAACACGGACATATCGGGTGAGTTGAGGGTCGGTTTCGTGGAGTGGGAGGGCCACACGTCACGGGAACACGGCATGACCTGCTCACCCTCGGCTGCCGTCCGAACTGCCGGTCAGCGAACGCCCCGAAGGCGTACACCGACACCTCCTTCCCCCGCTGCGGGTGCAGTGGGGGAAGGAGCCGTCGGCCGGCCGGGGGACCACTCGCGTCAGCGGGTCCCGAACAGGGCGCGCCAGGTCTCCGGGCCGATGACGCCGTCGACCTGCACGTGGTGGTTCTTCTGGAAGGCGACCGCCGCCGACTTCGTATTCGAGCCGAACCTGCCGTCGACCGTGAGGCTGTAGCCGTACACCTTCAGCTGCGTCTGCGCTGCCTTCGCCGCCTTGCCCGACGAGCCGTACTGCACCGTCTTGATCAGCTTGGACCAGGTGTTCGGACCGATGATGCCGTCAGCGGCCAGGGACCGGGACTTCCCGAGCGACGTAGGACTTCGCGACCAGTTCCTCCACCAGAGCGCTCTTCGCCCTCGAGTAGTCCCGTCTACCCTGGCTGTCGGCACGGAACCGCTGTGCGAGGGCCACCTTCAACGCGCTGTAGCGCCGGACTTCATCGGGCCGCTGACGTAGGTAGTCACGGAGCAAGACGTGATCAAGGTGGGGTCTGGAGCCGGTGACCACGCCATACAGGTGATGTTCGGGAGCCGCAGGAGGGGCTTGAAAGGCATCCCGCCCTGGAATCCCCAGATCGCCTTCGTGCCGGTAGCCCAGCTCGGTGAGCCGGGAGATCAGCTCGGGCATGGTGGCGTCCTCGGCCACCACAATGTCGAGGTCGATGATCGGCTTGGCGGCACATCCGGGCACGGCTGTGCTTCCGACATGCTCGATGGATACAGCCAGGTCCGCGACGTGAGGCGCAAGCCGCTGCCGCAGGTCCTCAAACTGCTCGGGCCATCGGCGGTCGTAGTCGCCGACCACGATCATGCCAGTCATGCCAGTCAGTCTCGCAGGATCGCCAGGGCCCATCGAATCGCTCTGACGGCCCTGGCTATCGCGTACCAAGTCGTAAGCTGGAGCGCGGCCACGACCACCTCAGGCCAGCCCTGTGGCCGACCGGCCCACCCGCTTCAAAGGAGACCACACTGAGTACACGCGCCCTGCTGTGGTCGATTCCGATCGCAGCGTTCGTGCTGGGTCTGCCCTTGTTGACCGGCTGCGCCATCGACAAGGGCACGGCACTTGCCGCGGATTTCGAAGAACGCTGGGCCGGCACGCCGGACGTGGCACGTATCCGCACCACCAAGAACAACACGCTGCCCTTCAGCGGAACCTCGACCGGCACTCTGGTCCTTGAGGACGGCACTTCGGCCGACCGTGTGACCAAGCTGGCGGGCGAGATGAGGGAATACGTCGCCCGTCACAAGAAGATCACCGGCCGGCTCACGGCGGATGGCCTGACTTTCACGGTCGTCGCGGACGAGGGGCGTACCGGTGAGGTCCTGGCGCTATGGCGGTCATTGAAGGCCGACGAGCAGGTGACAGTCGCCGACATCCATGACGCGCCCTGGAAGGAAGCGACCGACCGCTGGCGGATCGAGGTCAACACGGTCGATGCCACCGGCGCATTGGCGGTGTTCAAGGACATGTACGCCGAGGGCGGTCGGCACCGGCCGCTCAACGGTGTCACGGTCCTGGAAGTCCGTGGACCGGGGCTGTTCGTGGAGACCGGCTTCAACGACCGTTACCCCACCGAGGCGGTCGCCGCGTACGAGGCGGTGCTCGCTCGGCACCCGGTCGTCGGCGCGAATCTGCGGCGGGACGCTGTATCGGGGTCGGCGGTGAGCATCGTTGTCGCCAAGAGCGCGGATCTGGACGATGCCCGCGAACTCGCCAGAAGGGCGGCGCCGAACCTCGGCGCCGCCGTCGAGGTCACGAGCAGCAGCGGCGACTGAGCTCTGGCTGTCCGCGGTGCCGGGCGTCGACGGGGTCGGGAGGCGGTCGGTGATCACGGGCTCTTGGATGTGGAGACGGCACGACGCTGCCGTCTGTGCCTGCTCCCCGGCATGGCCGACGGCTGCCGGGGGAGTGCGAACGGGTGCGGTGAACGACACCCGCTCACTCAACCCTCGGTGGGCGTGAGTTGTCGCCGCAGACTGGGTGGATGAACAACCGAACGATGACTGCCGCTGTTCTTTATCGGCATGGAGGTCCGGAGGCGCTCCAGCTACGGGAGGACTGGCCGCTACCAAGCGTGGGACCTGGGCAGGTTCTCGTGCGTGTTTCCGCGGCGGCCGTGAACAACACTGACGTATGGACCAGGCAAGGCGCGTACGGCTTGCCTGGTCGTCCCGAGGCGAAGGCCGGATGGCGGGGAGCAGTGGACTTTCCCCGCGTCCAGGGCGGCGACATCGCGGGAGTCATCAGCGAAACAGCCGAGGACGTGCCCGACGCATGGGTCGGTCGCCGGGTTCTCGTCGACCCCGCGTTCTACGCGGATGCGGGCGAGGATGCTGTGGCCGTCGGGCTGCTGGGCAGCGAAGCGGACGGCGGCTTCGCCTCCTACGTCGCGGTCGATGCCTCCCGTGTCCACGACATGAGTGCCTCCCCGCTCTCGGACCAGGAGCTCGCTGCGCTTCCAGTGGCCTACGGCACGGCGATGGGCATGCTGGAGCGGGCCCGCATCAGGAGCGGGGAGACGGTCCTGGTGACCGGCGCTTCCGGCGGTGTCGGACTCGCGCTCGTCCAGCTCGCCGCCGCACGCGGCGCACGCGTGGTGGCGCTCACCAGCGCATCCAAAGCGGCCTCACTGCGAGAGGCAGGCGCGACGGCCACACTCCTTCGGGAGACGGAACCAGCAGGACTGCAAAGCCAGTTGAAGGCAGTGGCGCCCGAGGGGCTGGATGCCGTCGCCGACGTTGCCGGCGGGCCGTGGCTTGAACAGCTCCTGCCCGCGATGCGCGACGGTGCTCGCTGGGCCATCGCCGGAGCGGTCGCCGGGGCCGTCATCACCTTCGACCTGCGTCGCCTGTACCTGCACAACCTCAGCCTCATCGGCTCCTCGATGCACACCCGCGCCCACTTCGCATCCTTGGCGGACCTGGCTCGCGTCGGCACCGTGCACCCGCGCATCGCCGCCAGCTATCGACTCACCGAACTCCACGCCGCCCAGGAGGAGTTCCTGCGCGGCACACACGTAGGAAAGATCACCATCACCCCGTGAGGATCGTCGGTACCCTTCCGTACGGGCCCTCGGTTCAGGCCCTTGCTGCGGCCCCTGCACACTCGGGCCGCTGGACACGGCGCATCCCGACGCTGTCCGTGTGCGGACCGGGCCGGGTCCGCCGCGAGCGGAGTGTCCGGCCCGGGATGCGGTGGAGGAGCGGCTCGTCGAGTACTCCGCGCACTGGCCTCTGATGCTCCCGGCCCGTGTCCGGCCCACCCGAAAGGGAGGCCGGACACGGTTCACCGGCTGGGAGTGGGTTACTTCTGCGTGCGGCCGAAGATCTCGGCCTCGGCCATATTGAGCTCCCCGGGAGTCTCGACAGCGAGCCATATCCGCACGTAGCGACCCTTGGCCGAGGTGTCGATGGTGGTCGGGCTTCCCGCCTGGTCGGCCTCGTGGTGGCTCCAGACTCCCGGCTTGCCGAGCTGGTCGGCCAGCGTCCCCGAGAAGGGCTCGTCGGACACCAGCACGTAGTAGTCCTTGAGCCGTCCCGAACAGCAGTCCGTCCGGTTGTAGATCTTGATCTGCTCCAGGTCCGCAGATGCCCCGAGGTCGACTTGCCACCAGGGCTGCGCCTCCTTGCCGCTGGTGGCGGAGAAGTCGAAGCGGTCACCGTTGACGGACTTCTCGGCGGTGAACGGGAACGCCCCGTCCCAGTTGTAGTCGGAGATCTGCGTCGCCGTCCTGCCCCGGGCGAGCTCGCGCAGTGGAGGCAACCCCATCGAATCGTCGTGCAGGTTCTGCACGCGGGTCACGAAGTCCGTGATGAAGGGATCACCGATCTGCACCTGGCCGAGCTGATGGTGCTCCACCGGGTCGACTGAGATCTTCGCTGCTTCGGCGGCACGGGCATCCATCGCATCGCGCTGCGCCGCGGCCGTCGAGGCGTCACCGGCCTCGATCGCGGCGAGCGTGTCGAGTCCGCGCTGCATCGCCTGTCCCCACAACTGCGTGGCATCCAGCCAGCGGGATGCGTCGGACAGGAACAGCTTGTCCGGCACACCGGCGCGAATCGTCGCCGGTGCTTTGGTGATCGCGGCCACGGTCGGCCGGAACTCGCGGATCGCCCGTGGTCCATCGGTCCCGTAGCCGTCCCAGAATCGGTCCAACTCGGCGCTGAGCAAAGGCGCCTGGGGCTGCCACGGCTCTGCCCCGAAGGTCGGCGCGGCGTGGTTCAGGTCGACGAACGTCTGGACCGCATCCGCCGTACGGGGGTCTCCGCCGGCCAGGTAGAGCGCGGCCTGTCGACCGGAGCGGGTCCGGTCGTATCCCCGGTCGTTCCACGAGAAGTCCGACATCGTGAAGACGGCGAGTTTACTGGCCGCCTCCTGGTTCATCGGGTTGGAGACGATCCCGCTCAGGTGGTCGGACAGTCCGCTCTCGCGCTTGTCGTAGGGCGCGAGCAACAGCCGCCCAGCGGTCCGGCCGAAGTCGTTGACCGGGTAGTTGTCCCAGACGAAGACCTTGCGTCCGAACAGCTCGGACGCCTCGGACGCCTGGGCGTTGGTGATCTCCTGCGGCACCACATCCGTCCCGGTCCACATCACCTGCACCGCAGGGTCGAGAGTGGACCGGATCGTCTGCTTGTACGCCGTGTCGGTGAGGTCGCCGTACTCCGTGGGCACCATCTGCAGGGGGTTCGCCCCGTCGCGCTCGGCGATGAAACCGCGCTGAACCTCGTTCAGCAGACCGACCTGCGCCGTGGCTGCCGCTCCTCGGCCAGGTGCCCCGAACTTCGTCTGGTCGCCTTCGCAGTTCCAGCGGGTGTAGCTGATGTCGTCCAGGGGGACGGAGAACGACCGCACGCCCACGTCGTACATCGCTTGCAGTTTCGCCGTCAGCGCCTTCGTGTCGTCCGGGTCGGAGTAACAGACGGAGGCACCGGGCGAGACGGCGAAGGTGAAGCGCACGTGGTTCGCTGTCGCGCGCTCGACCAGTGCCCGCAACTCGCCGAGCTTGTCCGCCGGGTAGGGCTCGCGCCACTTCTCGCGGTGGTACGGGTCGTCTTTCGGAGCGTACACATAGGTGTTGGACTTCACGTCACCGAGGAAGTCCATCTGGTCCAGGCGCTCGGCATTGGTCCACGGAGGTCCATAGAAGCCCTCGATACTGCCGCGCAGCGGCATCGACGGGTAGTCGGAGATGCCGGCTCCGGCGATCCGGCCTTCGTCCTCCGCATCATTGGTGACGAACAGCTGACGCAGTGTCTGAACGGCGTAGTACTGGCCGGTCGCGTCGGTGCCGCCCAGGGCCACTGTGGGCAGGCGCTCGGCGTTCCGGCCGACGCGCAGCGCGTAGCCCTCGCCGTGGTCGGGGACCGCGGTGCCCGCCAGGGCCCTGTCCAGGTCGGGGCGGGTGGCGGGCCCGAGCAGGAAGGTCAGCGGAGAGCGGCCGGACGCGTGGTCACGTACGTCGATTCGCTCCACGCCGTGCGCGCGCAGGGTGGCCAGGAGCAGTGAGCGTGCGGCGTCGTCGGTGTCGCTGCCGACAACGACTTCCGCCCTGCCGGTCAGGTTCACGTCGTTGCCCACGCGTGCCATGTGCTGCGGTGTCGGCGACACCATCGGGAGGGATTCCTGCGTTGCCGGTCCGGACTGCCGGTCGGCGGGCGCCGCGGGCGCGCCGAAAGCTTGAGGGGTTGTGGCTATCGCTGTGACCGTCAGCAGGGTGGCGACAGCTCTCACGAGTCGGTACATGCGTCCTCCGGGGTGACGAGAGGTTGCGCTTACTTGTTCGGTTACTCGCATCTTCAATCAGATGCACGCAATGAACGGACACCGAGTGGAGTAGACCACCGGGTGAACCTCTGTGGCTACCCTCGTTCAGCAGGCGATTGCCGAGACCCTTTCGATGACGCCCTCCGCCCCCGAGCTCCCTGCCCCGGGCCGAGGCGCGGCTTCGCAACTCACCGAACCAGTACGGCCCTTCCCGCTTCGCGCACGGTGGTCTGCAACCCGGTCATCGCCTTCGCCGAGATGGGCCGGGCGCTGGGTGCTCCTAAGGGTTCGGTGCACGGTTCTGTCCAGGGGTTGCCGGCGAAGGGGCGTACGACCTCACCTTGGCCAGTGGACACACCCGGGCCGGGCAGGTGAGGCAGGCGGGACCTGGGGACAGCGTCGCGACGGCCGTCCCCATCCGCCAGGCAGCCGGCATGAGGCGCCGAGAGGAGAAGCTGCACGCGACGCTTCTCCAGCACGTCGAGAGGCGGACCGTCGCTCGCGAGGAGGTCGGTGAGGCCGGGCATCACGGGAGTGGCACACCTGACCCCGCTTCCGGCCGAGACGCCGATGTTCTGTCAGGGCTGAATGGGCCGTGTCGGGTCGGTCTTCACGCCGGGGGACCGGGTGGGCTGGGGCGCGGTCATGTCGAGCAGGAGCATGGCGTCGTGATCCGCAGTGTCCGGTTCGGCGGTGTAGGCGCCGAGGCGTTGGCCAGGCGTGCCTTCGAGATTCATGCTCTGTCCGCTGAGAGTCAGGATGCCGACCTGCGGGTGGTGGAAGGTCTTCTGGATCTTCTTGCGTCCGATGACCTCGTAGCGTTCCCAGAGTTTGGCGAAGTCGGGGCTCTTGAGCAGAAGCTCTCCGACCAGGCTGGTGAGGTCCGGGGCATCAGGGTTGGTACCGGCCTCGGCGCGCAGGCGGGCGACGCACGTACGGACCTGGGTCTCCCAGTCGGGGAACAGCTCGTGTGCCGTCGGGTGGAGGAACAGGTAGCGGGCCAGGTTGCGCTGCTTGGCCGGCCAGTCG
Source organism: Streptomyces sp. NBC_00234 (assembly GCF_036195325.1). NCBI lineage: Bacteria > Bacillati > Actinomycetota > Actinomycetes > Kitasatosporales > Streptomycetaceae > Streptomyces > Streptomyces sp. NBC_00234. The sequence continues at coordinate 8,163,648 of NZ_CP108101.1, forward strand.
CCGAGCCCTGCGTAAAGGGCGAGGCCGGCGGGGTTCCAGGCGAGGAGGTCCATGCTGCGGCTGACGATGTAGGCGGGGTTGGGCCGCATCGTCTCCAAGAGGAGCTTCAGGTGGGGGCGCACGGTCCGGGCGGGTGGGGGAGGCGGTTCGGGTGCGTAGTGCGCCGCGCGGGCGGCGAGCTCCCGGAGGTGGTGGTGTTCGTCGTCGTCGAGGTTGAGGGCGCGGGCGAGAGCATCGACGACGCCGGGACTGGGCCGGGTCTCCTTTCCGCGTTCGATGCGGGTGTAGTAGTCGATGCTGACTCCGGCGAGGGTGGCCAGTTCTTCGCGGCGGAGCCCGGGGGTGCGACGGGTACCGGGGCCCGGAGTGAGGCCCGCGCTCTGAGGGCTGGTCTGGGTGCGGCGAGCGCGCAGGAAGCGCGCCAGTTCGTCGCCACTGATGTGATGCTCGCGTGCCATAAATCCAGTGTCGCAATGGTGCCCTCGGAGCGGAATCCGCGAGGGGGGCCGTGTCATACCCCCCAAGGAAGCCGACGCGCTTGTGGTCGACGGCGTGGGCGCACTGACCGACCGGCTGGGCGCCGCACCCGCCAGTGAGGGCCTGGAGGGTGCGGCTGGTTCGGCCGGGGCCTCTCGTTTGGATCATGCCGGGCTCGCGGGGGCCGGTGCGCACTTCTGCGGCGCTGTCGTCCAGTACCAACACTCCGCGGCCCCTCCGCCGTGCAGCTGACGGCGCGCTCCGCCCGTGCAGTGGCCGGTTGCGGACGGCAGCTGCCGGGCGGGCCGCTTTGCCCGCGGCGTTGAGCCACGCCTCTGCCCCGGGGCAAGCCAGGGCCCCGGGGAGAGTCCTGTTCGCCCGGCTTGATCACGCGTCCGTGTGGCAGGGTCAGGTCCGGTTCAGGATCAGAGTTCAGCTGGTGGCAGGCCCAGGTGGTCGTGCAGTGCCCGGCGGCCGACGGGTGTCACGAGGAGGGCGCGGCTGGTTCCGATGCGCGTCATCCACCCGGTGGCAAGTGCGTGGGCGGACAGGGCGGCGCCCACCGCGCCGGCCAGGTGGGGACGGCGCTCGGTCCAGTCGAGGCAGGCGCGCACCGGTGGCCGGCGTGAGCCGACGGGCACCGTGATGCCGACCTCGGCAAGCCAGAGGGCGCCCTTGCCGGTCAGGCCCGGCTCGGGCCCCCACTCCAGGAGTCCGTGTTCGACCATCGCGTCGGTGATAGCCAGCGCGGTGGTTCCGGCCAGGTGGTCGTAGCACAGCCGGACGCGGGCCAGTGCCTGCTGCCGGCCGGAGGCCGCCAGCGAGCGTGGCCGGGGGCTGTGCTTCGGGGCCAGCACGGCAAGGCTCTCGATCAGTTCGACCACTCTGCGGTCGGCCACCCGTACGTAGCGGTGGCGTCCGTGCCGCTCCTCGACGAGGAGTCCGCCGTTCACGAGCAGGTTCAGGTGCGAGGTCGCGGTGGACGGTGCGACTCCGGCGTAGCGCGCGAGCTCGTTCGCCGTCCACGCCCGGCCGTCGAGCAGTGCGAGGCAGAAGGCGGCCCGGGTGTTGTCGGCCACCAGTTTGGCCACGCCCGCCAGGTCCACACCCACATCCTGGTCTGCGCGCTGAATGTCCACGGTGCCCATTGTCGCCGACGTCCCTTCGACGTCCGTCGAAGCGTCCGGGTCCTAGCGTCGGCTCGTGCGCCGGGCTCACCGGCCCTGCACCCGCATCCGCTCACGTACTGGAGCAACCATGCCTGCGTCCGACACTGCCGTCACCGCCTCCCACCAGCCCAAACCCCGGACGGACTGGGTGCTCACCGACTCCCCCCTATCGGAGGACGTCGCGGCAATCTCCGACGCGCTGGACCGCTTCAACATCGAACACACGGGAATCGCCGACCGCAGACCTCTGGCCGTCCTGGTCCGTGATCCCGAAACGCGCCAGGTGGTCGGCGGACTGACCGGGCGTACCTCGCTCGGGCTGTTCTTCCTCGACCTCTTCTACCTGCCGCCCCGGCTGCGTGGTAGCGGGCTGGGAACAGAGCTACTCCGGCAGGCCGAGGACGAGGCTCGTGCCCGTGGCTGCCGTATGGCCGTGCTCTACACGATCACCTTCCAGGCCCCCGGCTTCTACCAGAACCACGGTTGGAAGCGGCTCGGAGAGGTGCCCTGCGATCCGCCAGGCACCAGCCGCGTCTTCATGACCAAGGAACTCACGGCACCGACCGGTGAACCAACCCGGTTCCGGTAAGGTCGCCGTGCTCGTTGCACCATCATCTGATCCGTCCGCTCCGCACTTGCCACAGGCCGCGTTTGGAGCGTCACGGCCCGAGGTGGTGGTGCCGTCCGGTCTGCTCGACGCACTGGCCCAGGCGCCAGATCCGGGGAATCCGCGTGGGGTGCGGTTCCGGCTGGCAACGCTGCTCGCGGTCGGCGTATGTGCACTCACCAGCGCCGGACACAACTCCCTAACCGCCATTGCCGAGTGGGTACGCCGCTGCGACCAGGATGTCCTGGCCCGGCTGGGCTGCCCCTTCGACCCCTTTACCGGCCGGTTCAAGGCTCCGGGCGAGCGCACTTTGCGCGACGTATTTGCCCGTGTCGACCCCGCGATACTCACCGCCGCCGGTTTCACCAGGCTCACCACACTCCAGGCCCGCCCGATATCCGCAACAACCCCGGACGGGACCGTAGAGCGCGAACAGCGCCGCGTCCACTGCACCGCCCAGCACGAGACGGACCCGCCGCAACCACGTCGTACGGCCTTCGCCGTGGACGGCAAATGCCTACGCGGAGCCGTCCGTGCGGACGGCAGCCGCGTCTTCGTCCTGTCCGCAGTGCGCCACCACGATGCGTTGACCGCCGCTCTACGCGAGATCGGTGCGAAGACGAACGAGATCCCCGAGTTCGCTCCGCTGCTGGACACCCTCGATGATCAGGATCTGGCCGGCTCCGTCGTCACCGTCGACGCCCTGCATGCCCAGACGAGTCACGCTCGCTACCTTGTCGAGGACCGCCAGGCCCACTACCTGCTGTCGGTGAAGAACAACCAGCCCACCCTGGCCCGTCAGTTGACCAAACTGCCCTGGAAGCAGGTACCGGTCCTCGATCAGTCCCGCGACCGCGGGCACGGCCGGGAGGAGGTCCGCGAGGCGAAGGTGGTGAGCGTGGACGGACTGCTGTTCCCCCATGCCCGCCAGATTGTTCGCATCCACCGCAAACGCCGCCGAATCGGGACATCGAAGTGGCAGACCGAGATTGTCTACGCCGTCACCGATCTCGCGACCTATCAGGCGTCTCCCGCTGAGATCGCTGCATGGGCGCGGCCACTGGATCATCGAGAACACCGTCCACTGGACGAAAGGCGTGACCTTCGCCGAAGACGCCAGTCAGATCCGCCGGCATCGCACCCTCGCCGTCATGAGCGCCCTGCGCGATCTTGCCCGCGCCACCCTCCGCCGCTCCGGATGGGCCAACATCGCCAGCGGCCGGCGAGCCCACACGCAACCGCAGCCACGCTCACCCTCCACGGGATTCCATGATCAAACCGGGCGAACGCGACTCTCCCCGGGGCCCTGCGGGGCAAGCCGCCGTGCGCCTCATGTGCGCGCCATTCCGATCCGTTCGAGCCAGGCGACCACCTCGGATTCGGCGTCGTCCATGTCATCCCGCGAGATGGTGAACGCATTGCCCACCACGGCTGAGTCGGAAAGTGTTTCGGTGATGGTTTCCACAGTGCCCGAAAGACCGTTTCCACCATGGGTGCTGAACGGAATTACATTCTTTCCGGAGAAAACGTGACCCTCGAAGAACGTATGCATCGGCATCGGCAGTTCGTACCACCAGATCGGATAGCCTACGAACACGGTGTCGTAATCGCTGAGGTTCTGGATCGGCGACTTGAGCTTCGGTCGTGCATCTGCTTCCTGTTGTTCGAGCGCGATGTCTTCCAGTGTGTCGTGATCAAGGGGCAGCTGTTCAGCCGTCTCGATTCGGAAGCCTTCGGCGCCGGTTCGTTGGCTGATGATCTGTGCGACGTACTGGGTGTTCCCCAGAACCCTTCCCTCGACGACGTGCGCGCTGTTCTCCTCGTCCTCGCTCATATCATCGGGGCTATCGGTCTCCGGCACGGAGAAGTAGGCGACCAGGATGCGCGATTCGTCCTCCGGCGGAGTCATTTTCTTGGGGCTTTCTCTTCGGAGGAATCCGCACTCCCCACTATGGAGCAGCCTGCGACGTGGATGAGCGCACTGCCTTCTCCGTCCTCACGCGCGACGCCAAGTTCGATATCCTTTTGCTCCGGCTGGCACTCGGCCTGCCGGTGGGGTACGTCGGCTCACTCGGTTCACGACCGCATGCGACTTCTCATCGGCCTTCGACCTCAGTGCCCACACTGCCGAGGAAACCGCCGTCTCGATCGCGGCGGAGATCATCGCCCTCACGCACAGGAACACCCCTGACCCAGCGCACTGGTCCGATCCACCACCACGCACACCCATTGTGAGCGCGGACCGAGGGGAGCCCTCTGCGCGGTAGTGGGGCGGGTGATTGGCGCCGTCCGGCTCAGGCGCCGATGCGGCGCTTGGAGAGGCAGGTGGGCCGCGTCGGTGTCCAGGCCAATGGAGGCCATCTGGGTCACCGGAGAGCTCGCAGGTGCTGGGGGGTGGTTCCAGGCGCGATCCACCATTCCCACTGAGTCCTGGTCCGTCTTCAACGGCTGTGAGGTGGTACCGCTGTTGACTCATGTCGCGGCCTCGGGGTCGGTGACGCCGTACCAGAAGGCGGCGGAGGGCGTTCCAACGCGCCCCGCTTGGATGGCCGTTGGCCTGTTCGCGGGGGAGTGGGAGTCGCGTCGGCGGATCACGTCACCATGGGCACTCCGTAAGCGGGGGTCGCCTCTGACATTGCGTCCAGCGCAGGTGACGGGCCCGCCACCTGCGCACGTCACGGGCAGTCCGGCCGGAGGTGATCCGGCCGGACTGCCCGGCGCTCTCGACGCTCGCCGGCGTCAGCCGAGACCGAGGACACTCATCGTGCGCTCGGCCATGCGCTGCTCTCCCAGCGCGTTGGGGTGAACGGGCACGATGCTCTGTCCGAACAGCAGCGGCTCGATCCACCGGGTGCCCGTCGGCTTGCACGCGTCATGCCCCTCGGACACCTGCGAGAAGTCCACGTAGATGGCTCCGGTCTCCTGGGCCGCCCGCTGGATGGCGGAGTTGAGGTGCGCCTGGATGGAGCGCATGTAGGGGACATCGCCGGCGGCGAGGGGCAGCTTCACGAAGCAGGACGCGTCGGCGGTGGCCGGCGTGATCCAGGGGTAGCCCAGGGCGGCGACGCGGGCGCCCGGTGACTTGGCCCGGATGTTCTGTAGGGCCTTCTTGAGTGCGGGGTAGGTGTTCGCCTCGATCTGGTCATCGAAGCTGGTGCCGTTCTGGTCCTTGCAGGGGCTGCCCTTGCCGCCGCTCAGGACGCCCGCGGTGCCGCAGGTTGTCAGGGCGTTGATGAACGTGTTGTTGTCGTTGCCTCCCATCGTGAACGTCACCAGATCGGTGTCGGCGCTCAGCGCGTCCAGCTGCGGCGCCACCCCCGGGTACTGAGACACGGTGAAGTCTTTGGTCTGGGCCGCTCCGCAGGTCACGTCCTTGAGCCGGGCACCGGTCCGGGAGGCGAGGACGTGGGGGTAGTTCGCGGTGGACCGCAGGCACAGCAGGTTGCTGGTGTCGATGGGCAGCACCCCCGAGCCGGCGCTGTAGCTGTCGCCGAGCGCGACGTAGTCCACCGGCGGCGGCGCGGCGTGTGCGGTGGCCCCGGTGAGGCCGGCGGTCAGCAATCCCGCGATGGCTGACGCGATCATGACATTACGAGCAGTGGGCATGTGCTCTCTCTTCTCAGCAGAGTGGGGATGAGGGTCCCGCCCGCAGTGACGCGGTCGGGTCCGACGAGAATGAGGCGGCTCGAGCAGGCGGCAGGCGTCGGTGCGCACCGACGGAATGGGGGCCGGGAACGGGGTTACCGCTTGGTACTACCGATAGGTAATGTGGGGCCTCGGCGCCCTGGGGTCAACATAGTTGACAGCAGTTTTTGAACCGCCGGGCAACACGCGGCCAGCATCTGCCTCATCGGCAGTCCTGCACCGGCCGGGATGCCGGTGGCCACTCGGGAGGAATTCGGTGCAGGGCAAACCGGCAACGAGCACACGTCAGGCCATCCATGCGGCAGCCACTGCCCTGTTCCGTCAGCAGGGGTACGCCAAGACCACCGTCCGTCAGATCGCAGCAGCCGCCGGCAGCGACCCGGCGCTGGTCATCCGCCACTTCAAGAGCAAGGAGCTGCTGTTCCTGGAGACGATGCAGCTCAGCATCGACGACGAACCGCTGCTCGATGTACCCCTGGAGCACCTGGGTGAACGGCTCATCGACCTCGTCATCGGCCTCGACGGAGGCGCCCGCGGCGTCTTCCTCGCTCTCGTTCACGGCAGCAACGAACCCGAGATACGCAAACGCCTGACAGATACACACGAGCAGCTGTTCATCGACCCCCTGCGCCGCCGCCTGAGCGGACCCGACGCCGACATCCGTGCACGTCTCGCCGCCTCCGTGACAGCAGGACTCCTGTACTCCCTGTGGATCGCCCGGGACGAGACCCTCCTCGCCGCCGACCGCACCCTACTTGTCGCCCGCTACGGCGCACTCATCCAACACATCCTGACCCCCACGGCGTAGCCGCACGGTTCATGCCGCGGATGAGGGTGGCGTCGGCCGCGAAGCGTGGGCCTGCCGCGAGTGCGACCCCGTTCCAGCCGGCTCGTTCCACGACAGTGCCGGCGAGGACGGTGGCCAGACACAGCCACAGGGAGAGCCCCGCCGGACGGGAGGGTGAAGTGCCAACGACCGTTTCCGGCAGGCAGGTTGCTGAGGCGGTCGCGCTGATGCCGCAAGTCGTGCCGGCGCTTTCTGAGCACCGGTTCCAGGTCACCCAGCAGTTCGGTGGCCACGAGCTGCTGCATCGGAGGCGCGGACAGTGGCGCGGCCGAAGGGTGGTCCTGCGGTTCCCCGATGCGCGAGGCGGCGGCACGGATCCAGCCGATGCGCAGGCCACCCCAGATGGACTTGCCGGTTGAGCCGATCAGCAACGCGTCGCGCAGACGGGGCGCGGAGGCCGGACTGGCCAAGTAGGCGCTCAGCCACAACCAGTGTGACTGAGCAGCTCGGGTGGCACCCGTTCGCCAAGTACCCTGCGCGCAGTCGTTGCTGCGCAGTCGGCCGAGCCGTTTGCCGGGCGGCATCATCCGCCGCGCATGGTGGGGCCCAGGCCGGTCGGCAACTGGCGCACTGCTACCGCCACGGCCTCCTGCGCTGTGGCGAATTGGCCGAGGTCCTGGCTGATGAAGCCCGTACCCACTCCGTATGTGCCGTCGCTGTTGGCGCTCAGGCATGGTCCGGCGATGGTCAGGCCCGGCCGGGTCGTGGTCGAGAAGCGCAGTGCCCAGTGGCTCGTGAACGGGTAGAGGGCGCGCAGCGCCGGCTCGGCGTGCGCCGTCTCGATCAGGTTGTGGTACGTCTCCTGCCAGGCGTATTCCAGTTCGGCTGCCTCCAGGCGCATGCCCTGCCATTCGGATTGCGTCAAGCGCGCGGGATCGTTGTCGGGCACTTCGAAGCGGCCGGTCAGGTGCACGAAGGGTGCCACCTGTCGGATGGTTTCCAGGGGTGCCCCGTCGTGCCAGGCGCGGGCAGCCTTGGCGACCTGCGCCAGGTCGTCCGTCGTGCCGTCGATGAGGGGCACGCTCTGGAACGGTTCCTCGCCGCGGATCGACCACCGCCGTTCGTGCGACCATGCGCTGATCGCCAGCGGCCTGCGGTGCGGCAGGAGAGTTTCGACGGCCGCCTGGCACAGTGGAGCGAAGTCCGGGGACGTAACGGGTACGGCGACGAGGCAGCCGTCCGCCTCGGCCCGGAGCGCCGCGGCGAGGCTGCCGCAGGCCGCGACCTCGGGGTACAGGACGGAGGGATCGGGAGGGGTAGGCACGGCTCCTGATTATGCCCGGGTCGCCGATTCCCGGGACAGCCGGATGGCCCGCCGGAGCCCCGCATGGCTCCAGTCACGGTGATGAGACCCCGGTCAAGCCCGTGCAGGACCCACCCGCGATGCCGGCAAGGCTGCGCATCACTGCACGGGCAGGCGCAGCTGAGGCGTCGCCGGTCTGGGGCGGCCGCAGAGCAGCCTGCCCATGTGTCGTGACCTACCTCGCCGACCATGTCGACGCCGGTCGACTCGTGCAGCGCACGAGAATGCAGCCGAGGCAGGCACTGCTCAACCCGGCACGACACCCGGTAGCCCTCTTTCAATTGCGCGAACTGCGAGCACGGACGCCATACCCGCTGCTGTGTGAGCGAGGAGACGCGAGCGCAGCCTAGAGGCGCTGACCCGCTTGCCAGGTGGCGAGGTTGTTTCGGGTGTTGAGGGTGTCGGGGTGCTGGGGTCCGAGGATGCGTTCGCGGTCGGCGAGGACGTGTTTGAGCAGGGTGGTGGCTTCGCCGGTGCGGCCCGCCTGCCAGTAGCAGATGGCGAGGTTGCCCCGGGTGGTGAGGGTGTGGGGGTGTTGGGGTCCGAGGATGCGTTCGCGGTCGGCGAGGACTTGTTTGAGCAGGGTGGTGGCTTCGTTGGTCCGGCCCGCCTGCCAGTAGCTGATGGCGAGGTTGCCCCGGGTGTTGAGGGTGTCGGGGTGTTGTTTGCCGAGGGTTCGTTCGCGGTCGGCGAGGACCTGTTCCTGCAGAGCGGTGGCTTCGTCGGTGCGGCCCGCCTGCCAGTAGTTGGTGGCGAGGTTGTTTCGGGTGGTGAGGGTGTGGGGGTGTTCTGGCCCGAGAATGCGTTCGCGGTCGGCGAGGACTTGTTTGAGCAGGGTGATGGCTTCGTTGGTCCGGCCCGCCTGCCTGTAGTTGGTGGCGAGAGTGTTTCGGGTGGTGAGGGTGTCGGGGTGTTCTGGCCCGAGAATGCGTTCGGATTCGCTGAGCACGTGTTCCTGCAGGGTGGTGGCCTCGTTGGTCCGACCCGCTTGCCAGTAACTGGTGGCGAGGTTGCCCTGGGCGATGAGGGTGTCGGGGTGTTCATTGCCGAGCGTCCGCGCGGATTCGGTTCTCAGTCGTTCCCAATACGCAACCGCGGCTGCGATCAGTCCTGCATCGATCAGACTTTGGCCTGCGCGGTAGAGGATCGGGTGGGCGTCCGGCTGCCAGAGGCGTTCGCCTGCGAGCTGGGCGAGGCGGTCGGTGTTGGTGCGCAGGGTTGCGGCCAGGTCGGCATGGGGCTGGTCGAGGTCGGGCCAGTTGTGCATGAGGGCGTCGGCGACTGTGGCTGTCAGGGAGGGGAGGAGTTCTGTGGGCGTGGCCTCGTGGACTGCGCGTGCGGTGAGGGCGTGGATGCGTACTGCACGGGGCTCCTGTCGGCTGTCACTGGTGATCAGTGCGTAGCGGTGCAGGACCCGCAGGACCGCTTCTGCTTCCTCGGAAGTTACGGGCTCACGCTCGCCCAAGTGGTCCGTGGTCAGGGCGCGCTGCTCGGCGATGAAGGCGAGGACGGCCGGAGCGGCCCACAGAGCTTTGGGGTGGCCCGCCGGGTCGAGTAGAGCTACGAGACGCAGGGCCGGTTCGGCGAGACCGGCGGGTTCGGTGCGCTGAGCGGCGTCGAGGGAGAGCAGCAGAGTCGTGGCGACCGGTCGGCCGTACCCCTCGGTGTCAGCGGTCGCGGGCAGAAGGCGGTCGAGCCTCCGGCTGCTGTCGGTGAACCGTGCCAGGTAATGGGTGCAGCCCATCTCTTCGTTGATCATGTACGCGGCGGCGTGCCCGAGGGCGAGTGGCAGATACCCGAGTGCTGCGGCCAGTTCCCCGACCGCGGCATCGAGGAGGTGCTCCGCACCGTCCTTGGCCAGCCGCGCCCGGAGATAGGCGACGGCTTCTTCGGGTGTGTAGACGTCGACGCCGATCCGGCGACGGTCGCCGCCGGTGAGGCGTGCGTCGTACAGCCGCGTGGTGGCCAGCACCCAGCCGCTGCCGGTGCGACTGGCCGGCCACCAGGCGGCCATGCCCGCCGGGTCGGTGACGTCGTCGAGGACGACGAGCCAGCGGCGGGCGGTCGTGGCCAGCCAGGACAGGAACGCCCGGGCATCGTCCTCGGGGCTATCGCCGGTTGCGCCTGGTGCTGCGACGAGATTCGCTGCCTGGGCGTAGAGGGTGACGACCTGTTGGACTTCGACGGCGGTCGCCCACAGCACGAGATCCGTGCCGTCCCGCAGGGCCGCGTCGGCGTAGGACGCGGCGAGCTGGGACTTGCCCACGCCACCGCCGCCGGACAGCACCTGGGTCAGTACGGTCGTCGCCCCGTCCGCGCGGGCGGCGTCGACCTGCTTCCGTAGTGCGTCCCGTGGCTGGAACGCGGTCGCCAGCCGCGGGACCGTGCCCACTTCCAGCGGCCACGACACCTCACGCGGCACACCATGAACGTGAATCTGCCGGTTGTCGATGACCTGACTGTTCTCGCCGAGCGCGCTGTGGGAGATGTCCCTGCCGGCGCCGATGCCACCGCGCCGCACATCCACACGGGGCGGGAGTTCCGGCTCGTGCCGGGCAGCGGGCACCGTGTCCTGCGCAGCCGCCGATGCAGCTTCTGGTGGGGCTTCGTCATCGCGCCGGCGGCGTGGCCACACCGGGGTCACCGGCGCTCGCTGTCGTCACCGAGTGCGTTGTCCCGCACGTCACCGGCCGCGGCGATGCCGTCCCGCCCGGCACGCACATCCACCGGCCCGCTCACAGGGCTCGTCCCAGGGGTCGACGGGGGACCGGCAACGAGGGACCGATCACCGATCGCGTTCCCGGCCACGTCACGACCCGCGGCGATCCCGCCCCGCCCGGCACGCACCCGACCAACACCACCGCTACCGCCCCCGGGGGTACGTACGAGGGTGACCACTGCGATCACCAGGGCGGCCAGACCGACCACCGCCCCGGTCACGCTCGCGGACCGGTCCGCCGTATCCGGCGCCACCACCAAAGCCACGAGCAGCCCCACCGACACCACGCCCGCCACCACGGCGACCACCCACACGGCGCTACGCGCCGCCCCCGAAACCGCCACCGCTGGCACCCACTCCCTGTCCGACACCCCGTCAGGCCACGTGCCTCTCGAACATAGCGCGGCCCTCGTACGTAACCTTGTTGCAGACCCCCGACGATGCCCCCGGCCAAGTCCTGAGGTGCCCCACCTTTGGTAGCGTCGTTACCTCGGTCGGGCGGTTTGCTCGACAGGTCATTTCATACCGGATTCCAGAGGCCGCATGTCCACGATTCCCCCCGAGGTGGCGTCCTTCGTCGCTCAGGCGTCAGGACTGACGGCAGAGGTCCTGGACGAGATCCGGCGCGCCACCGCGGCGGCGATGGCCACGGGTGCGTACGACCACTCTGTCGTACCGAAGCTCTCCGCGTCGCAGTTCAGCGCGCTGAACAAGCAGGTGCGTGACGCCTTCGCCCCGCGCGCCGAGGAACTGTCGAGTTTCCGCCCTGGCGGCCTACGTGCGGCGATCTCCCGGACCGTGCTCACCGCGCAGACGGTGTGGAAGCGCGAGACGTTGACTGCCGGCCAGTACGCGGCTCTCATCTCGCAGTTTGCTGCCACGGGCGTGCCCCTGCCGGGCCGGACTCCTTGATGTTCGCTCCAAACTGCGATTGAGCTGAAGTCATGCTGGTGCGGGCGACTTGGCCGGTAGCGCGTGAACCTGGTCGATGGATCGTTCGGTGGTCGCATCCAGCATGAACCGGTCCCCTTCGCTCATTCGGGAACGGCGACCGGCGTCATCGCGCTGATCTTGCGGAAGTTCAGCGTGCGCAAGTCCGAGCGAACCTCGCCGGTGCGCTTGTCAATGAAGATCGCGAGGTTGTCCCATCGACCGAATGCCTCCCTGCCGTCGACGAGGAACTCCCGCGCGCCCCAGAGAGGCAGGTAGTCCAGGGCGTCCTCGTACCACTCGGGCGCGATGTACAACTCACCCGAAATCGCTGGCGGATGCTCGGCGAAATACGCCACGAGCAGGTTCCGGGCTTCTGAAGGGGGCAGCATGATTCCAACTCTCGCACACCCGTGCCATCGCCCCGTAACTGTTCAGACCGGAGTCCCACGGTCCCAACCCGCGTCGAATGCCGACCGCCCTACGCTCCAGGGTCTCGCGTGGGGTGCTGCGGGAGCTCCACCCCGCGGCTGACAAACGGGCTGAACGAGCACGTCGAACTGCCCCACCGTCAGATTCCATGAACCCACTGCGTTCCGGTCTGGGACCTGAAGGCGACCGCATCGATCACCTGCCGGTGGTCCCGCCAGCGGCCACCCCGCTTCGGTGTCCGGTCCGGGAGCAAGGGCTCGATCCGTGCCCACTGCGCATCAGTCAAGGGCTACCCGGACCAACGATCAGGTGATCGGAGAGTGGCGGGCTAATCGCCGGAGAAGGCAATGCGCAGGTCTCTGTCCGCGCGGCAGCGCAGGCCCCAGGCCAGCAGTGTCGAGACGGCCTGGCTCTCGGCGCCTCTCAGCCGAGCAAGATCCGAACCTTCCAGCTCCCGCACCATGCGGTCCACTGCCTCACCGCGCAGCAGAGTCTCCCCATAAGGATCGACGTCAGCCAGGGTGGGCAGCCGGTGTCGGCCCAGCGTTTCCAGGGCTGCCCAGAGCTCGCCATCGACGACTATCCGCTCAAGTACCCCTGCTGCGGGACGCGGTCCTGACTTCCGTCCGGTCCGAGCAGTTGAGGCCCCGCGCCGCAGCTCGATGACGAGTGTCATCACACCCCCTCGTTTGACCCTCGGACCATCGATCTTATCGACCAAAAACTCACTTTCATGATCGGAAAGAAACGCCCTAGACGTTGAGGGCCTTCCGCAGCAGCGCGTCTGGCCGACGGCCTGAGCGCCGGGTGGGCGGGTCTCGGCGGTGACGCGGGTGAGTTTCTCGGCACCGAGGACGAGCCTGACCGCGGCACCATCGATGCCGCCCCCCCCCGCTGAGCGGGACGCCCCCGGGGACGAGCACGTTTGGGGGACCGTCCTGCCGAGACCGGATTGCGAAGGTGCTCTAGCGTAGAGGCAGAGAGGGACCAGGCACCGTCAGCGGCGAAAGCGGAGACCTTCAGTTCGTCCGGCCGGCCGCCCCCGGGCGATGTGTCCGATCGGCAGGTGAGATCAATGAGCGGCAGGGCCGGCTCAGCCGAGGGCCGGAACCACCACGACGTGATCGTCGTCGGTGCGCGCTGCGCAGGCGCGCCCACTGCGATGCTTCTGGCTCGCCTCGGTCACCGGGTCCTCCTGGTCGACCGGGCGACGTTTCCGAGCGACACGATCTCCACCCATCTGATCCATCCCCCCGGACTGGCCGCGCTGGACCGGTGGGGACTGCTGGAGCGGGTCGTGGCGACAGGGTGTCCGCCCATCGATACCTATTCGTTCGATCTCGGACCGTTCGACATCGTCGGGTCCCCGGCAGGAGAGGGCTTCGAGGCTTCGTACGCACCGCGCCGCACGGTCCTGGACAAGATCCTCGTGGACGCCGCCGCGGATTCCGGCGCCCAGGTGCGTGAGGGGTTCACGGTCCAGGAACTCCTGTTCGACGGTACGACGGTGACCGGGATCAAGGGCCATGGCAAGGACGGCAGTACCGCAACCGAGCGCGCGCGCATCGTCGTGGGTGCGGACGGCCTCCACTCGTCCGTCGCAAGGGCGACGGGTGCCGTCGCGTACGCGGAGAAACCAAAGATCAACGCCTACTACTACACGTACTGGGCCGGACTGCCCATGCACGGCACCTTCGAGGCGTACGACCGCGGCGACTGCGCCTTCGCGGCCTGGCCCACCAACGACGACCTGACGATGGTCATATGCGGCTGGTCCATGCGGGACTTCGAGGCCCGCCGCAGGTACGTCGAAGACAACTACCACGCCACGCTGGCCCGGGCGCCCGCCTTTGCCGAACGGGTCGCGAAGGCGACCCGGGTCGAGCGGTTCGTCGGCATGGCCGTTCCCAACTACTTCCGCAAGCCCTACGGCCCCGGCTGGACTCTCGTCGGCGATGCCGGGTACCTGAAGGACCCCATCACCGCCCAGGGCATCCAGGACGCCTTCCGAGACGCGGAGCGGTGCACCAGCGCACTTGACGACGTGCTCGCCGGCCGCCGGCCCTTCGACGAAGCGATGCGGGCCGCCCAGGAAGCCCGGGATGCCCAGGTCACGAACATGTACGAGTTCACGGCCGACTTCGCGGCGATGGAACCGCCGCCCCCTGAGATGCAGGAGATGCTCCTCGCCGTGTCCCAAAGCCCCTCGGCACGCGATGAGTTCGTCAGAGTTACAGCGGGGGTGACGCCGCCCGAGGAGTTCTTCGGGCACATGCAGGAACGGATGAGCCGCCATCCGTCACCCCGCGCGGCCTGATCCCTGGCCTGGTCCCTTGGCGAGGTCCTTTGGAGGGAGATAACCAGGCTGCGAGCCACGCGCCGCTCATGCCAACTCCGCCGCCGCGGTCTTCCTCGATGAAGGCCAGAGGGAAGTCCGGTGCGCTCGCCTGAGACGTGCCTGGGGTGGGGTGGCCCGGCACGCCCGTTCGCGGCGTTGTCGTCAGGTGAGGGAGGAGAATGAGCGGCATGACCATGGTGAAGGACGTCGATGTCCGCGGTATGCAGCACTGTGAGACGACGGCGCTGGGCGTGCTGCTGCGGCATGAGGGACTCGACTTGTCCGAGCCCATGCTGTTCGGGCTGGGCTCCGGGTTGTCCTTCATCTACTGGGACAGCAAAGGCATGGACTTTCCCTTCCTTGGAGGCCGGGTCAAGCCGTTCGAGCTCACCAGGAACCTGGCCGCCCTACTCGGGCTTGAGCTGCTGGTCGGGGAGACCACCTATCCGCGCAAGGCGTGGCAGAACGTGGTGGCACCCATCGACGCCGGACGGCCGGTCGGCCTTCAGCTCGACAGCTACCACCTGGACTACTTCAGTACCAAGGTGCACTTCGGCGGACATGTCGTGGCCATGTACGGCTACGACGAGCACGACGCCTATCTGGTGGACACCGACCCGCAGGGCGGAGCCGTGTCGACCAGCCTCACCGGCCTCGCCAGGGCCAGGGCCGAGCGAGGCCCCATGACCGCCAAGCACCGCTCCTTCACCATCTCAGCGCCCAGCAACCTGACGTCACCGCAGGACCGGATCATCCCCGCGATCAAGAGCTGCGCCGACGCCTTCCTGAACCCGCCCATCGCGAACCTGGGCCACCGGGGCATCGAGAAGACCGCCAAGCAAGTCCCGAAGTGGCTGCAGCGCAGCGACAATCCGCGGGAGGTCCTGCCACAGGCCGCCGTCCTAATGGAGAAGGCAGGCACCGGCGGCGCCCTGTTCCGCATCCTCTACCGGGACTTCCTCGCGGAGTGTGCCCAGCTGATCGACAGTGACCACCTGCGCACTGGCCATAGCCTGTACGCCGAGGCTGCCACCCACTGGACACAGGTGGCCGCGCTCCTCGCGGCGGCAGGTGAATCGGGCGATGCGAACCACCTCATCCAGGCCGGCTCCATCCTCCACGAGCTCTCGCGCATCGAACGCGATGCGATGCGGGCACTCAGCATGCTCTAGAGGGCTGGTCCGCCAGGTCATACGCGGAGCCGGATGGTGGCGACGGTGACGGTGCCTGGGCAGACGTAGGCCCCGAGAGAGGGTGTCGCTGCCGATTCAGGCGGGCGGCGAGTTCGTGCGGGTGAACTGCATGCAGACCACGGGCGTGGTTTCGTCGACACTGCGACCCTCGACGTCCTGCCAGAAGTCGACATGGGCACGGCGCCAGTGGGCGAGGTCGGTGTAACCCTCGCCTTCGGCCTCGGCGAAATCCCAGGGCACCTCGCTGAAGGGCACCGTCATCACGTCGGTGACCCGAAGTTCCGCGAGGACAGCGCCGTCGTTGCCCAGGAGAGCAAGGCGTTCTCCTGGAAACTCACGCTCCTCGCCCTCCTCCGCGTACTCGGCGAGCAAGGTGGCGGTGGCGGTTTTGACTCCCTCCAGCACAAGGGCGTTGAGTTCGTCTCGAAGGCTGCCGGGGCTGCCCAGTTCAAGCGTTCTCATTCCGTTCACCCGAGGCCACATGCCGCCGAGCCTACCCACACCATGGATGCGCACGGCCGCCGGGCAGGACGCCCGCCCGGTGTGCGGGTGAACCGGCGGACCCTCAAGGACAGCTCCACACGTTGGCCCGCTGCCGGAAGATCGTGTGGAAACCGCAGGTACGAGCCATGCCCGCATCGACCACTGTCCGCAGCGTGGGCAGGACGCCCCGCCCATCGTGGAGCGGGCCTCCACTTGGACACCGGCCTCGGCCACGTGGACCGCCACCACGTGGACGCCCTCAACCGACCAGAGCAGCACCTCTCCGCGCTGTATTCGCTGTCTGCGGCGACTTGTTTCTGCAGGACGATGGCTTCGTCGGTCCTCCCCGCCTGCTCAGCGGAACGGGAAGCAGCGCTCGACGACGTTGCGCCGCATCGGTAGACCTGTCGGTCACATGCCCGTGGCCCGGCCTCCGCGGGGCGGGGCGCAGCCCCGTGGCATGACCTGGGGGACTGGACCGCCCAACCTCTCCGCGATCTCTGGTGGCGCCTCCCGGTCGGCCGCGCCATCGGTTTGCCATCCACTCGTACGTCAGTGGTCTCGTCCCAGCGGCAGTTCTCGCCACAGTCCGGCCGGGGTCAAGGTCTGGGTGCCGAGAGTGCTGAGGAGTGCCACTGTGCTGGCGTCGGACGATCCTGGCTCAGCGGTGTAGATCACGATCTGCAGGTCGCTGCCTTCGTTGGTGAGGACGTCACAGTCCACGGTCATCGGACCAACCTGAGGGTGAAGGATCGTCTTACGGGTTGCTGTGTGTCGGGCGACGGAGTCCTCCTGCCAGAGCTGGTCGAAGAAGCGCGCCCTCGGCTCGCGCAGGTCGGCGATCAGGGAGTGGAGCTGTTCGTCGTCCGGGTGGCGCCCGACGGCGGCACGCAGATCTGCGTTGCCAGGCGCCATCCAGGACCATCACGGGAGTGTCGCCCAAAGGATTGACGACCCGTTGGGTACCCGGAGTCAGGTGCCGGTCGCCAAGATCCTGCGCTCGGCCGACCCGAAGACCACCTGGCTCACCGGTCAGGTCCTCACCGTCGACGGCGTTCTGGAACTGGTCTGGGTTCTGGGCACGGCCTTGCGGAACAGCTCCGCCCAGGACCACCGCTGGTGGAGCGTGCTACGCGGCCCGCCCGCAGAGACGCCGGGACACCCGCGAACGGAACCGTCGGCGCGAAACTCCACCCCTACGCCGACCTCCAGCCCGCAGGCACCCGGTCCGACGACTTCACCCGGCTCGGCCACACCAGCCCCGGTTCTCCGGACTTCTGATGTCTCATGAGACATCAGGAGTAGCGGTACTGAGGCGCGATCCAGTTCCTCGGATTTCGGCGGTCCGAGGATGTCGAGAACGTGTTACCGGCTCCGTCCCAGGGACGTCAGCGGCCACCACCGGCCGCACGAGGAAGAAGGAGAAGCCAGCATGGCGATTCAGCGGATGGACAACGTCGGCATCGTCGTCGAGGACTTGGATGCCGCCATCGCGTTCTTCGTGGAACTCGGTATGGAGCTGGAGGGCAGGGCGGAGATCGAGGGCCTCTTCGCCGACCAGTGCACCGGACTCGACGGCGTCCGCTGTGACATCGCGATGGTCCGGACCCCGGACGGTCACAGCCGGCTCGAGCTGGCGAAGTACCGCAGCCCCGCGGTGATCAGTGCCGGGCCGCGCAACCGGCCGCACAACACTCTTGGCACGCACCGCGTCATGTTCGCCGTCGACGACATCGAGGACACTGTTGCCCGCCTGCGCCCTCACGGCGCCGAACTCGTGGGCGAGATCGCCCGGTTCGAGGACAGTTATCTGCTCTGCTACCTCCGCGGCCCGGAGGGCATCATCGTCGGACTGGCCGAGCAGCTGAGCTGAGGAGGAGAAACCGAACCCTGCAACCGAACGAGATCATCGAGGTTCTGAACCGCCCAATCAGCCAGGAGCGGCTGGCCCGTGATGTGATCCGCCTGGCCCAGGGCCTCTCGTTTGGATCAAGGTGGGGTCGGGTGCGGCGGGAATTTCCAAGGTGGCAATTGGTGGCAATCTGGGGCGATGCAGCCCTGGAGCCCATCTGTTGAGAACGATCTGCGGCAAGTGCTCAATGAGTGGGACCCGATTGGCGTCGCCGACGAGGTGCAGGACGAGTACGAATGCATGCTCGCCCCCATGCTTCAGCGGCTTCGTGACGGTGCCAACGAGACGGAGATCGGTGAGTTCCTGCGGCACGAGGTGGAGGAGCACTTCGGTCCCGATCCTCTTGGCGCGCGACCGGAGGCGATGGCCATCCGAGTGATTGCCTGGTGGGCAGCTGTTGGAAAGGCCGATGGCGACAGCGCGTAGCCGCTCCTTCCGGATCGTCTGTTCGTTGTTCCAGGTGTGTCGTTGACTGATGCGTAAGGGGCGCGGATGAGCGGTTACTCCCAGACCGGAAGCCGAAGCGAGGCGGCCGGTGGGCGGACCACAGACAAGTGATCGACGCGATCGCGTGGAAGATCCAGACCGGATCACAGCGGGTGCACCTGCCGGAGAAGTACGGCAACTGGCGGGGCGTCTACAACCGGCTGCAGATGTGGTCCGCTGAGGCCACCTGGGAGCGGGTCTTCACTCCGCTGGTGGCCCAGGCCGACGCCGAGAGAGACTTGAACTGGTCGTCTCGGCTGACTCCACGATTGTGCGGGCCCACAAGCACGCAGCCGGAGACCGCAAAAAAGGGGGGCCCGGCCGACGAGCCGGACGACCACGGCATCGGCCGGTCCCGCGGCGGGTTGACCAGAAGGATCCATCTCGCGGCCGATGGCAACTGCCGGCCCCTGGCCTTCCACCTCACTGCTGGACAGGCTGGTGACGCACCCGCCTTCGCTGACGTGATGGCCTGCCTGCGTGTTCCACGAAGGCGAGGGCGGTCCCGCGATCGGCCGGACGTGGTCCTGGCCCATAAGGCGTACTCCTCCCGCGCCATCCGTGAGCACCTGAGCAGGCATGGCATTCGGGCGGTGATCCCCGTTCGGCTCCACCAGCGATGAGAGCCCAGGCGGTGCCGCCAACGGCAGCAAATAGGGCCACGATGAGGAACGCTGTAGCCAGCCCGGCATGGGTACCGCCGATACTCACACGGAGCATCTCGCGCACTACGCGACGGTCCTCTGCAAGAACCCGCTCATACGCGCTCAGCTCTCGCCCCGGACCGTCCTGTTCTTGAGTGATGAATGATCACGGTTCATGGCGCGGGGGAGATCTCACGAACGAACAGTGGGCTGCGTTGGAGCCGTTCTCGCATGTGGCATCAACCGCCTCAACGGGCACCTGGCTGTGACCTGCGTCGTCAGGCCAGACTGCTACGTGCCACGGCGAGAAACTCCGCCCTTGAACGGCTCCAGACGCTCGGCCAGGCATCCTTCGTCACGCTCCTGCCAGACCGCTTGGTTAAGGGCACGGGCGTAGAGGGTCGTCGGTGAGTGAAGGCCAGGAGCGCAGAGCAACTCGATGCTCTTCTCGGCTATTCGAAGACCGTCCATCGCCGGCCTGGCCCTCACATACCAGTCATCACCAACCTCCCATTGGGACGGCCTCGCATGCGCCACGCCTTCAGCCTCCAGCGCGGACCGGATGAACTCCAACACAGTCCTGATCTGCTCGGCACGTCTCTCCTCCACTCGTGCCGCAGCCCGCCGTCGATCTTCAGTGCGATCCCCAGCCCGCTGCGTGGTGCGCTGCGTCAGATACGTCAACGCACCCAACGCACCGCCTACAGCTACACCGACGATCGAAATCACTGGGGTCCAAAGGTCTCCTGCCGTGGCCAATTACTACCAGTGCCTGCCCCGTCGGTCGCTGTCACCCATGACCGCCTTCACCACCAAAGCTTGGATCGAGGGTCTCCTCTCCGCCCCGATCCTGCTCAGCGCGGCTGCCTGGTGGAGATCCGAGACAGCATCCTGGACCGGATTTGCCGACGCCGCGCGGGAAGGCTGGCTCGGGGAGGTCGAAGGAGCTCCGGGGCAGCCTGGCTGGGGCCGAAGGCAAGCTCGCTCTGGGTGCGGCCGGCCCGCAGTCGCACCCACCGGTCGAGAACTGTGCTCGATCACAGCCAGGTGATGGCCAGCCAGATGGTCACGGCCGCAGTGGCGATGAGCCCGACGTTGAGTGCGATCCGACGGTCCTCGCCGGTCAGGTGGACGGCGATCGCACCGATCTGCAGGAGCACGAACCCGATGGCCGCGGCGAGTGCCAGCCAGGGTGCGATTCCGGTCAGGGGCGGCAGGACCAGCCCGGTCGCGCCGAGTATTTCGACCGTCCCCAGCGCCCTCACGGCGGGCAGGGGCATCCGATCGACCCAGGCCATCATCGGTCGAAGTTGATCTCGGCTACGGAAAACCTTCATCGCACCTGCGTAGAAGTAGAAGAGGGCGAGCAGTCCGCCGATGATCCAATACGCGATGTTCATGATTCCCGTCTACGGTCACCGGTTGCAGGTGACCCGTCGATTCCCAGGGCAGCCTCTGGAGAAGGCCAAGCCATGGTTTGAGTGATCCGGAAGTCGAAAGGTGGGAGCGCCCTTGCTGCGCTGGTCAGGTGAAGGGCGGCCGGGTGGTGTCACCGTCGTCGAGGACGCACATGCGTGTGGTGCCTATGACGATCGTTTCGCCGTCGTCGGGGCCGACCACCGATACGGCGGGTCAGTCTCCGGTGCGCTGCTCTTCGCTTCTTCGGTCATGCTCCGATTGCACCGCCAGGGCCCTGCGGCTGTCCAAGACCCATTCCGCGACGCCGATGCAGTTTGGGTATCGTTGCAGCGTGGAGCTACGTACCCTGCGCTACTTCGTGGCGGTCGCTGAGGAACTCCACTTCGGCCGGGCCGCCACTCGACTGCACATGAGTCAGCCGCCGCTCAGCCGGGCGATCAAGCAGCTGGAGACCGAGGTCGGCGCCCTGCTGTTCGTCCGCTCGCCTGTGGGCCTCACGCTCACCGGTGTGGGCGCAGTGCTGCTCGACGAGGCGCGGGCCCTGCTTGACCATGCCGACCGCGTCCGCGTACGCGTGACCGCGGCAGCCGGCGTCGCGACCATCACCGTCGGCATCCTGGGCGACAGCACTGACCCGGGAGCGACCAGGCTGGCCGCCGCTTACCGTCGAAACCACCCCGGCGTCGAGATCCGCATCCGCGACACCGATCTGACCGACCCGACCTGTGGGCTGCGTGCCGGACTGGTCGACGTCGCCCTGACCCGGGCGCCGTTTGACGAGACCGCCCTGACGGTACGTGAGCTGCGTGCCGATCCGGTTGGCGTGGTCCTGCGCGCCGATGACCCGCTGGCCCGCCGAGGTCGGCTGCACCTGGCCGACCTGGGTGGCCGCCGCTGGTTCCAGTTCCCGCAGGGAACCGACCCGGTCTGGCAGTCGTACTGGAACGGCGGCGAGCCGCGCGAGGGCCCAGTGGTGCGCGTCGTTCAGGAATGCCTGCAGGCCGTGCTGTGGAACGGCACGGTCGGCATGGCCCCGCTCGGGCACGACCTGCCCGCCGAGCTGGCCGTGGTACCTCTGATCGACATGGCGCCGAGCCGAGTGGTGGCGGCGTGGAACGAGGGTGACACCAACCCGTTGATCCGATCGTTCATCGAGATCGCGACGGCCGCGTACCGCCTCTGAGTACCGGGCAAGCGGTGCTGCCGCAGCTCGAAGACCATCCGGACGTGGCCGCCCTCGGGACTGCCTCCCGAAGTAGTGAACATCTGCTGCCCGTGCTCGGGCTCTGGCTCGCTTTCCGTGAATCGAGCACGCTCGGTGATGGCTGATCTTGGTGTGTGTCTGGCCTAGGTTTCCGCGTGCTGGGCACCACCAGCCGCCGAGAGGTGCGGTTGACCTGGGATACTTCCGTCCTGTGACTTCCTCAGAAATTGCCCTGCAGATCCATGCTGCTTCCCACCTGGCGGGTGACTTTGTCCTCCGCTCTGGCCGTAGAGCCTCGGAGTACTTCGACAAGTACCGCTTCGAGAGCGACCCCGTTCTCCTCGATTCCATCGCCCGGGCGATGGCCACGCTCGTGCCGACGGACACTGAGGTGCTGGCCGGCCTTGAGATGGGTGGCATCCCGGTGGTCACCGCGCTCAGCCGGCACACCGGCCTTCCCTGCGCTTTTGTCCGCAAGCAGGCCAAGTCGTACGGAACGTGCCGTCTGGCTGAAGGCGCGGACATCGCCGGGCGGCGGGTGCTGGTCGTGGAAGACGTGGTCACCAGCGGTGGGCAGATCGTGCTCTCCACTACCGACTTGCGTGATCTGGGTGCAGACGTTCGCGAAGCGCTCTGCGTCATCGACCGCCAGCAGGGTGGGGCCGAGGCGCTTGCGTCCGAGCGAATCCAACTGCTGTCACTGCTGACTGCGGATGATCTGAGAACTGCTGTCTGAGGCAGAAGAAAATCCGCCTGGGCCCGTCAGGCGAGGAGGACTCGTTTCCGAAGGAGAGAGAAACCCGCTCGGCCGAACATCTGGCGCTTGAGCATCTTGATGCGGTTGACGTGTCCTTCGACGACGCCGGAGCTCCACGGCAGTGTGAGGCCGGCGATGACGGCGTCGCGGTCGCGGTCGATGCCTGCGGCCAGGGAGTGCAGGCTGGGCAAGTCGTCTTGGCGGACGGCTTGGAGCCACTGCGGGAGCCGTTCGCCCTGGCGCTCGGTGAGCATCTGGGCGAAGGACCGGACGTGGCCGGTAAGGGGCGTCGAGTTCAGGGCAGTTGGCCAGGACCGCTTTGAGCCGGAGTTGTTCGATCTTGCTGAGGGATTCCGGCCGGCTGAGGATCCACCTGGTCACTACGCGGGGGTGCTGGCGGCTGCGCGGTGATAGGGCGGGGTGAGGTGCGCTTCTTCCTGACGTAGGCGCTGACAATGCCGTAACTGCCCAGGTAACTGAGCGGAACGATCTCCTCCCAGAGCCTCCAGGCGTTGGTGCAGCCATCGTTCCACCGGTCGTCCAGGTAGGGCTTGTACTCGTCCAAGGCGGAGGTCCGGTTGTACTGCCACTGCGCGCGGAAGAGCTCTTCGGGCTTGACGGCGTCGGCGAGGCTCTTGACGGTGCGATGGGTTATGTGGAGTCGGCGGCCGATTGAGCGGCGGCTGTGGCCAGCTTCCAGCAGTGCGTGGACGGTGGCGTGCCTGGCTCGGATGTGGTTGGCGAACCGGTGGCTCTGCCAC
The DNA here is from genome assembly GCF_036195325.1 of Streptomyces sp. NBC_00234. Taxonomy (NCBI): domain Bacteria; kingdom Bacillati; phylum Actinomycetota; class Actinomycetes; order Kitasatosporales; family Streptomycetaceae; genus Streptomyces; species Streptomyces sp. NBC_00234. The sequence goes on from NZ_CP108101.1 coordinate 8,186,974, forward strand.
GGCGAGACCGGTGTCTATTCGGGAGGCGTGGGCTCGTCGTCCTCTTCCCCGGCCGGTTCGGGGACGAGGACGCGAAGGCACTGGCGGTGGCCGGCGCCGGCCCGCTCGGCCGCATCGCCGAGGTTGTGCCACAGGTGCCAGCGGTCAGCGACTGGGTTGCTTGGGGTGCTCCGGCTTTGGCGCCTTCCGCGAAGAACGGAGCTCGGTCTCGGCAGCCCACTTCGATCCCTGGCCGCTTCGCCAGCCACTTGGCCAGGCTGGATGCCTCTCGGTCGGGCAGCAGGTCCACCGGTCGACGGGTCTCGACATCGACCAGGACCGTGCCGTAGAAGCGACCCTTGCGCGTCGCGTACTCATCGACACCGACCACCCGCGGGGCCGGTGCCACAGTGTCGAGCAGGCGCAAGATCGTGCTGCGGCTGACCGACACCCCAAAGACCCGTGCCATCCGGGCACCGGCCCGGCCGGCGAGGGCAAGACCGACCGCGGCCAGCGTCGAACGCAGGCGCTCGGTCCACCGGCCGTGCCGCCGGGCCAGCCCAGGTACTTGCTCGACGAACGTCCGCCGTCCGCACGAGGCGTCCCGGCAGAAGAACTGGCGGACTCGCAGACAGAGGACCACCCGCCTTCCCTCGATGGAAACATCGGCAGGAAAACGCAGGTAGGAGCTATGAATCTGGCTCGACCGGCTGCCACAGTCCGGACAACCGGCCCCGACCGCCGTACACCGGGCCTCTACGCGTAACGCCTCGTCGTTCACGTCCGCCGACAGCACCGCCACGTTCGCGGCCGGCGGGAACAACAGCTCCTGCAGCCGGAGCAATGTCTCTTCCACGACGCTGAACTGTCGACCACAGCGAGATCGACACTGGTCATTTTCAGGCAACTTCCAGCAGGCTGATCCGAGCGTCAGTCGTCACTCAGCGTGTCCCCTTCACGGAAAGCGAGCCAGAACCCGTCCTCGTGTTCAGAGCCACCGGGTCGAGTGGGGCGACGCGTCGCGGAAGCGCTGGCAACTGGGCGGAGGCGGCGCCCTCTGGAGGCGGCGGTGGCTGGGGGATACCGGGGGCGGCTCGGGTACGGGCGCGCCGTGTAGGCGCACTCGACGAGCAATTAGACGTGCTGTGCAAATCTGGATAGTCCGTCTAAGGTGGAGGTTGCAGGGTGCACGTTGGAATGCGAGACCCAGCGACACGACAGCACGTCGAGTGAGTGGAGCCGGAACCGCCCATGAACGCCGAACAGCACTCAGCCGTCACCGCCCCCGACCTCTACGACCGGTCCGGAAAGCGCTACGCCCTGGACGACCGCCGCTGGCGGGGCGAGGACGGCAGCCCCCTCGCCGTCAGTGCACTGCGGGGCCTGCGTCCTGAGCAGATCGACACCGCCGAACGGTCCCTGTGGCGCTACCACGCGGCCCTGCCCGTCCCGGTCGCCCGGCGGGTGAGCCTTGGCGAAGGGTGCACGCCGATGGTCCCGATCGACTGGGCCGGCCGCCGCGTCCACTTCAAGCTGGAGTGGTTCAACCCGACCTCCAGCTTCAAGGACCGGGGCGTATCGGTGATGATGTCCCACCTCGCGGCGCACGGCGCCGACCGCGTGCTCGAGGACAGTTCGGGCAACGGCGGTTCCGCGGTGGCCGCCTACGCCGCCGCTGCCGGTATCCGCGCCAAGATCATCGTTCCCGCCGCCACCTCGGCGGCGAAGATCCTCCAGGCCCGCGCCTACGGAGCCGAGATCGAGCTCGTGGGCGGCACTCGCGACGAGGTCGCCGACGAGGCGATCCGGCAGTCCGAGCAGATCCCCTACGCCAGCCACAACTGGCACCCCATGTTCGTCCAGGGCGCCAAAACCATCGCCTACGAGATGTGGGAGTCCCTCGGCTTTACCGCGCCCGACAACGTGGTCCTCGTGGCCGGGGCCGGGAGCAACATCCTGGGGTGCGACCTCGCGTTCGGCGAGCTGCTCGACGCCGGCCAGATCGACAGGCGCCCGCGCCTGTTCGTCGGGCAGCCCGAGCACTGGGCGACCATCGCCGACACGTTCAACGGCATCGACCCTGCCGGCCGCGGCGAGCGGGTGCCGACGATCGCCGAGGGCGCGTCCATCGCCCACCCGGTCCGGCTGCCCGAGGCGGTGGAGGCCATCCGCCGCTCCGACGGCGCCGCCTACGCCGTTCCCGAGGCGGAGATCCACGCCGCGGTCCGCGCACTGAGCGCGCGAGGCATGTACGCCGAACCGACCAGCAGCGTCGCCGCGGCGACCCTCGATCACTTCATCGCGACCGGAGAGATCGCTCCGGACGAGACGACCGTGGTCGTGCTCACCGGTGCGGGGCTGAAGTCCGCCGAGAAGATGGCCGCGGTGTTCGCCGGGCACTTCGACGGTGCCCAGGAATCGAGCAGCGCCCGATGACACACCCCACCGGCCGACCGGATGACCAACGCGCCGACCAGCCCGCCGTACCGGAAGACGGGCGCTTCCTACCGGATGACGAGCACCTCGTACGGGAAGTCGAGCGCATCGCTGTCGCCGTCGGGCGCATGTTCCCAGGTCTGTGCGAGGTCGTCCTGCACGATCTGCGTCGACCCGACAGCGCCATCCGCGCCATCGAGAACAACTTGTCAGGACGGCAGGTCGGCGACTCCGCCACCGAGCTGGGCCTGCGCCGCATCGCGGACCCCGACTACCCCGGCGTCATCCAGAACTACAGCAACCAGTTCCCCGACGGGCGCCCGGCCAAGAGCACCTCGATCGGCATCAAGAACGCCGAGGGACGTTACGTCGCGGCCCTGTGCCTGAACCTGGACGTCAGCACGCTGTCCCCGCTGGCCCTGACCCTGGCCAACCTCGTCGCCACCGATGTCGAACACCAAGGCGAGGCCCTGGAGACCCTGCGCGACCGCACCGGACGCGAACTTCGTTCGGCCATCGACTCTTTCGCGGCGCAGCGCTCCAGCACCCCGCGTGGTCTCAATCGTGACCAGAAGCGTGAGCTGGTGCGGCGGCTGCATGGCGAGGGCTTCTTCGAGACCCGCAGCTCCGCACAACTCATCGCCGACCAGCTCGGCGTCTCTCGGGCGACCGTCTACAACTACACGAAGTAGCCATACCGATGAACGGGCGCCGTCCGGGATCTTGTGATGCTGCAGGGACAGGGGGCGTTCATGACCCAGCCGATCGTGCGCTCGACATTCCAGTGGCAGGTCAGGACGACGAATCCAGCACATTCCGGGCCGGGATGTTCACCATGGCGGCGGCTGTGCTCGCCGCGGCCACGGCGGTGTGCTGAGCCTGGGCCACGGCCGCATCGGCCATGGCCTGGGCGCGACTTACGCCCTCGCTTCCCGCAGCTTTGGGCTGGAGCTCGCGAAGACTGGTGCACAGATCCACTTACCAGTGGAGCACCTTTACAAGTACGCCGACCCCTCGGTGTTCACGATCTTCCTCAACGCAGCAGCGACAGCAGTGGAGGTCTGCGCTGGAGGGCCTCAGTCCGGCAACCCCGCAAACGTTCTCCCGGATACCAGGGCGTGTTCCGAAAGTGCTGACCGTGCCGCACAACGATGTCTGATTTCCGCGAGCAAGACGCGTCGTTTCTGATCATGCTGGCGGCATGACGATGTCATCCACTACAGACTCAGTGACAGTGCTCACCGGCATGTATGCAGCTGAGGCGGAGTACCTGGCGGCCGGAGGCCCTGGCGAGGCTTCGTTCGACTTGCTCGCCCCCTTCTTCGCGCCGAATGTCGAGCTACATCAAGCGGATGCTCTGCCATACGGAGGTACTTGGCGTGGGCACTACGGAATGACGCAGTTCTTCCTTGCGATGGGACAGGTCTGGGAGACGTTCGACATGGTGGAGCAGGAGTTTCTCGCCACCGGTGAGACTGCGGTCGTGCTCACTCAGGTCCGTGCTCGCGTTCGTGCGACTGGGCGCGAACTCAGCTTCCCAATCCTGCAAACGATCACGGTGAAGGACGGGCAGATCACCGAGGTCCGTCCGTTCTACTGGGACACTCAAGCTATCGCCGACGCCTGCGCCGCGTCCGCGCCGACAGACTGAGAACGCCTGCAAACCCGCTGGTCACAACCACTCGTTAATGACTGCGACCAATACAGTCGCGTCGTAGCGGACGGCAAGTTTGTCGTTCCTCGTCGCCACGGCCCTGTGCGGAATCAACCGTCTCAAGCGCCACAGCCACGGCATGCCGCTCGCGGTAGTCGGTCTTGTCGAACTTCGGTGGCCGGCCGCCCCGGGAGCCGAGCTTCTGGCGGTTGCGGACCCGGTCCGAGGGTACTGGGATCGTCGCCTTGATCCCGCGTCTGCGCGGGCAGGCCCGGTTGCTACGAGAGTCGTACGCCTTGTTCGGCACGCACTCGGTACGGGCGCTTGTGCGGCCGTCCCAGGCCCAACCGCGGGACCCGGATTGCTTCCAGGAGCGGCTCGAACTGCGGGGAATCACCCCGCTGACCGGCCGTGATCACCACCGCCAGGGGCTTCTGCCCTTGCTCGACTGCCAGGTGGATTTTGCTAGTCAACCCGCCGCGGGACCGACCGAGTCCGTGGTCGGCCGGCTCGACGGCAATGCCGCCGGGCGGCTCCTTCTGGAGATCCCCCTTTTCGCCGCCCCGGCGGCGTGCTGGTGGGCTCGGCAGACCGTGGAGTCGACGTTCACCTCCCAGATGATCAGGCCTTTCGCGTCGGCCTCAGCCAGGAGCTGGGTGACGATCCGGGCCCAGGTACCTCGCGCTGTCAGCGCCGGAACAGGTCATAGACCCAGTCCCACGGGCCGAAACGCTCAGGCACGTCCCGCCACGGGGCGCCGGTCCGCGTCCGCCGCCGTATGCCGTCGATCAGCTGTCGCCGCGTCCAGACCGGCGGACGGACCGACTTGATGCCCGAAGGCAACAACAGCTCCAGCCGGACCCACTGGCCGTTCGTCAGATCCCCACGTCCCACAGAACGTGATCATCCACGACCAAGATCCACTTTCGCGACAGACCTAGCCGAACAGGACGCGCACAGCGACCTCACAGGCCCGGCCGAGATTCTCATTGGAGGTGCCCGGCGTGTGGACAACGGTGCGAGCCCAGGCCAGGTTGCTGCTGGACTCTTCTCGGGTGATGCCCGGCAGGGCGGCGAACTTGTGGGCGGTCACGAGGCAGTTCTCTGCCTTGAGGCGTATTCCTCGGTGAGCGCACGGAAGGCGTCGACGGTGCCGAAACCGGTCGGGCCCGCGGGTGACATCTGGCAGAGGCGGCGAGCCGGGTGTTCATGCTTCTATGCGTAGCCAGGTGTTGCCTGTGCGGAGCCAGAGGGAGCCGTCGCGGCCTTGGCCGCACCGCATGACTACTCGACCGGGCACCCGAAGCCGGTGGCGGCTGGTTACTGTCCAGGTGGCGCCGTTGAGCTTGGCGCGTGTGAGCTCGACGGACCGCTTGTTGTGGTCTCGGCGGGTGAGTACTGCCCGGTTGCCGCGGACCGCGAATCCGTCCGGTTGGGGAACGGGGCTGGCGTAGCTGGCCACGTCGCCGGTGGACGGAGTGATCTGTGTCAGGAAGGTGCTGCCCCTGCTGCTGCCGGAGTACCAGACGAGCCAAACGTGCTCGTTCTCAGTCGCGGCGGTGCAGCCTTCCAATGGGTGGTCGGGCAGCCGTCCCTTGGGAGCCCAGTACGTCTGGCCCTGGGTGTTCCAGCCCGCGAGGCCTGCTGCTGACTCGGGGTGGCCGCCGTAGATGCCTTCGTCGCCATAAGCCGTCCAGATACCTCCGTGGAGGTCGGTGACCAGGGCGGGGATGTCATCGCCGACGCAGAACTCTCCTTCAGGTGTACCCGACGGGGAGAACACCACCGCGTTGGGCGTCCAGGAGCCCTCGGTCTCGTTCCGGAACGTACGACCGCTCACGAGCAGGCATCGGGAATCCGGGAGCATGGCCAAGTGGCTGGGCCGAATCCGGATGTCCTTCACCAGGATGCGCCGCTCTTCCTGTCCTGCGACGGTGACCAGCTCACCGGTGAAAGGGAGTTCCGGCCCCCACCCGATCCACCCCTTGATGTATCGGGTGTGCTTAAGGTATCGCCGGTGGACCAGCAGGACCGCGAGCTCACCGGCGGGACCGACGCTCCACCAAAGGGCTCGGAGCCCCCGCACGGCATCGGCAGCGGGAAGATGCCACACCTTGTGTATCGCGGTATCGGAACGAGCAGTAATGGGGCGGAGATTCATGGGCAGTCGCCTCTGGGACTCCGGGAGCTGAGCCACCCGAAGAGCGCTACCTTACCGGCCCTCGCCTGGGTACAACTCCGTGGGCCATCCGTCCAGCGGTCGTGTCACAGGACATCCAGTGTCGAAATGTGCCTCGAACTATGCCTCTCACCTAGTGCTCTGACCGGAAACGATCAACGACTTGGTGTCGACTGACCCTGTTCCGTTTGGATGTGACGACACATCTGTTCGATGCGAGGAGGTGCGATGGCAAGGCCGGTCAGGGTGCGCTGAGCAGGAGGGGCAGACGCTTCAGGGGATCGCGCGGCGGGGTAGCACCAGCACGCTGAGGTTCCGGCGGGCGATGATGCCGTTGGCCTCGGCTGACAGGAACACCGGGCACCGCTAATTGCGCTGGCGCAACCAGAGCGCCCTCCACCACTCCGTCCTGGCCGCCCCACGGCGCAAACGCGCGCGTCTCCGCAGCGAGAGGTGCATTCGGTGGGCGGTCGACACTGGCAGCAGCGTCCTGAGGATCCCCGCCACGGCCATCTACTCGGCCATCTCCTCGGGAGAACGACGAGTGATCTCCTTACCCGCTTCGGTCTCCGCCAGGGTCACTGCACCGATCCAATTGTCATGCGGGTACTCCCAGTTGGATGCGTCCTCCAGGACCGCCCGAAGCTGGTCACGAGGCACCAGCTCCCCGAGCTGGAAACCCTCCTCCCCTGACGGCGACGTCCACGGCGCGACTCGACGAACCTCGATCCATCCACGATCGATGAGAGTGAGCAAGATCCCTGCCAGCTCCTTCACGGGCCGGGACTGATCGGCATCGTCGAGATCTCCCCAGACACCAGCCAGGATGTCGATCTCATATGAATTGACCATGAACGCTTCCTCGGACTGGGTCAACGCCTGCCACTCACGCTCGCTCATTCACCGATCATCACAGGACACCCCGGTGATCGTTTACCGTCCCTTCGCCTGATCATGTGCTCCGACCAAGGTGCACTGATCAACCACTTGTCGATGAGCGACGGCCATGTAGTCGATTCGAGTGCCGGCCGCCGTCTGGGCGGTGTCCGGTTTGTTGTCCGTCGTCGTGGACATTCGGCTCGTGCTGACGGACATGCCTGCGGAACTCAACAGACATTTCCGCCGAGCGAAGAGGAACAGCCAGATCGTGGTTCGAGGTCGTGGCTAGTCCTTCCGGCGCGCAGCAGTGTCTGCACGACGATGCTCGCCTCGGCTTCCCCGCCGATCTGACACAGGGCTTTGGCCGAGTGGACGAGGGTCCACACGTTTCGCGCGTCCAGCATCTGCCTCAGCCGTGGCAGGGCGGCTGAGGCGGGCGCATCCGCTACCGCCGACTCCCCAGGTGGGATCAGCCCTTCAGTCGTCGGGCTCATTCCTCCATGGGTAGCCGTAGTGGTCCAAACGCTTCCGCTCTCCTATGACGAGAAGGCTCGAAAACGCACCCATGGCACAGCTGTACAGGGCGACTTGCAGGTCCACCCTGGCGAGAGCGAAGGCGCAGAGACCGCCGAAGAAGAGGCCACCAACGAGTCCGCGGAGCACTGGATGGCGGAGGAACCGTCCGCGTGGCCGCGAGGGTGGCCGATCACCCCCCAACCAGCGGTCGACCACGCACAGCACCCGCTTGACTGCGCCCATCCCTGCGCCCCCGGCCCAGGCCGGCTACCGAAAGAGGCAAGAGGGGTCGGTTCATCCCGGTGACCCGTTGATCACGAATTGCTCCGCACCCTAGCGCCGTCTGCGTCCGCCCTGCTGTCTGTCCTTGGCCTTGCCTCTGCGTGTGCCCGGAGTTTGCACCGGGCCCCCCTGCCAGTCGATGCTGTCGTCATCCGACAGGCTTGCCGCATACGAGAGCGCATGCTGGACCAGCAGCGCCAGCAGGCGCTTGGACTCCGCGGAAGGAAGCTCGCCCTGCCAGGGGCAGACCGAGTGCCAAGCCTGGCTCGGGTCAGTCAGGGGTGGGCAGGGCTCTGCGTACTCCAAAGGCTCGGTTGGCGCTCCTGGAAGGCGCACTAGCAGTGTGCTCGTGCCCCGTGCGACGACCGCGGCGATGCCCTTGGCTGCGAGAACCGGCACCCCGAATGTCGCCAGGACGGGCCATCGAGGAGCAAGGTCCTCAAGTCTCGCGACCAAATCGGGGTGGGTGTGTAACTCCCACCCCTCGTAGGCGTAAGTACCGCGCTCCTGCGGAACGCCCTGCTTCCGCAGCAGGTCGAGCAGCGCCGTGTTCTGAGGCAGTCTTGGCAGCAGAGTCATGCCCCGACACGCTACGCGCCGCTCAGCGAAGGTTCTCTATGCCCGGCAGAGCCCGGGCCACATCGTGTGCGGTCACGCGACCGTTCCACTGCACCCCCTGACAGCCGACAGCAGGCAGCCGCCCCGGTCCGGGATGCGTCCGCGCTTGCCGAGCGTGCCTGCCGCAGCGCTGCTGCGCCGAAGCTCGCTAGCTGTCACCAGGATTGATGGTGGTCTGCGGGATCTGCGGGATCTGCGTATGTGGGAGTGCAGGAGTGGTCATCGGATCGGCACGGTACGCGGTACGGATGGTCGGGTCGGGGCCGTTGTGGTCACTGATCACGACGGCATTTCAGCCGGTCAGGTGAGTGCCCGTGAGGTTCTGGCAGAACCGGCGGTCTCGCTCCGGTATCTGTGTCCGCGGACCAGCTGAGCGCAGGACGACGTCCAGGACCCGGTCAGGATCTGCGGCGTAGCAATTGCTGAACCACGGCATGTTCGCCTCGACCACCGCCCACTGGCCGGCGGTAGCGTGTTCAGGTGTGGCCAGGAGCCCGACGTCCACCACCACCGCGCTGGGCAGGCTACCGGCGCACGTGGCCAGGAGATCGTTCGCGAATTCCAGGACAGCGGCTTCATAGCGGTGCCCGTCCAGCCGCTCGGCGTCGAGACGGCCGTAGGTGGCGTACTGCGAGCCCGTGCGGACCTCGCCGTCCAGGAGGTACAGGCGAAACTCCGCTGCCCAGGTCACCACGTCGCTGATTTGTACCGGCACGTTCAGCGACAGTTCCGGCGCTGTCGGGAGGCAACTACCGCTGGCGTAGACGGCGGCCGGGAAGCTTTTGTCACTCGGCGGCTTGACGAAAGCCGGCCGGAACAGACGGCGCGCCTCGCCCAGGGTCGCCATGGTGATGCGCCGTCCGGTGTACTCGTAGGGCAGTGTGGCCAGCCAGTCGTCAGATGGCTCCAGGAGCGCGATCTCAAGGGCGTCCACGACGCGTGCCGCGAAAACGGGGCCGCCGTAGTAGTGGCCACCAGGCATCCATATGGCAGTGCCCGCACCGCCATGGGCGGGAAGCACTTGTACATCCATGCCCCGCCGATGCGCCGACCTCGAGAGCAGCTCGGATGTCGTGGTGTATTGCGGCGCCAACGCCAGGAAATCATGCCCCGTCACGATCGCTGACGATGCCACCGATTGGTCCGCACAGTCCACTGCATTCGGTCAGGCCAGAGGACTTACTGGCGCTCGGTCCTACCGACGCCACCCCAACATCGCCCGGCCATGGTCCGTACCGTCGCCAAGCGCGAATGGATCATGAAGAGTCTGCCGTTCTGCCTTATCTGGGACTCCGGCGCCGGCAAGTCTCACCAGGCCGGCTGTCCCGTCGGCCCGCGCCCGGCCCTGTGTGTGACCGGAGTGGGGTCGGTCCGGACACTGTGAGATCACTGGAGGGGGGTCGGTCCGGGCCCTGTGAGATCACCGGAGTGGATTCGGTTCGCTTTGTGCGTCACGGGAGTGGAAGCGGTTCCGCAGTCGGGGCGGTCAGAGCTCTGCCTCTCGCGCAGGGAGGTGTCATGTCTATGATGCTGGTCCTCTTGTGAAGGGACTGACCTTGCGTCACCAGCCATACGTAAACCGGCGAACCGTCCTCCAGGCGGCGGGAGTCGCTGCTGCGGCGGGCCTCGCCACAACTGCCCCCGCCTCGGCCGCCTCGGCCGCGCCGGCCTCTCCGGCGGCCCGGGTGCCCCGGACCCTCGCCAGCCCTGTCAGCAGCGCGGCCGGACGGACGGTCCGAGCGGACTTCCCCATCGAGTACGTCGGAGTTTCCTGGAACGGGCCCCGGCGCGGGGCGGGAATCCGGCTGCTCGGGCAGGACGGCAGCCGCGGCGAGTGGACCACGCTGCAGCCCATGTGCGCGGGCGGTGCCGATGGGGACCCCGCCACGCGCGTCGGCGTGCTGGTGCCGGCCGGCGGTGCCGCCGGGTACGAGATCCGCCTGCCGGACGGAGCCGACGACCTGCGAGCGACCGCCGTCGACACGGTCAACGGCCCTACCGCTGCGGCTTCCAGCGACCCCGCGACCCGCAGCATCGAGGGGGTCGAGTACATCACGCGCGCCGGCTGGGGAGCCGACGAGTCGCTGCGCTTCAAGGCGGACGGCAGCGAGAACTCGCCGCCGACCTACTACCCGGCGCAAACCCTGACCGTCCATCACACGGCCGGCGTCAACGGCGACCCGGACCCGGCGGCCACGATCCGTGCGTACTACTACCAGCACGCGATCACGAACGACTGGGGCGACATCGGCTACCACTTCCTCATCGACGAGGCCGGGCGGATCTACGAGGGCCGGTACTCGGGCGATGACGGTCTCCCGGCCCACGACACCACCGGGAAGATGGTGACCGCCTTCCACGCGGCCGGGTACAACTCGGGCAACCTCGGGATCGCTCTGCTCGGCACCTTCAGTGACCAGTCCACCGCCACGGCGGCTCGTGACTCGCTCACCCTGCTCCTGGCGACGCTGTCCGCGGTGCATGGCTTCGACCCGCAGGCCGACGTCACCTTCGTCAACCCGGTCAACGGGGTCACGAGGAACGTTCCCATGATCAGCGGCCACCGCGACTGGCTCGCCACGGAATGCCCCGGCACCACGCTGTACGGCGAGTTGCCGGCGCTGCGGGCGGACGTCGCCGCGGTCTTCTCCGGCTGACGGGACGGCCGCACGCCCGGCGGCGTCGGCAGTACGCTCGCCGACGCCCGGGCGTGCGGCCGTCATTGGAGGCGGCCGCTCAGCGCGGTCGCCTCACTGCTGTCTTGTTGCCGCGCCTTCGGGTCGAGTTTCGATCCGTCCAGCTTGTGCGGCTTTCCCTCGACGAGGATCTCAACGGCGTCGAACTTGCCGTATGTGGGGCGGAGTATCCGCAGCGGCTCGGGCACCTGGTCGCCTTGGGCGTCCAGAGATTCCGGAGCAGGAAGAGACCGTTCGCAGTGAGCGCGGCATGGCCCCACCCGCCACGGTAGAAGGCCCGGACGACTTCGCCGGGCTCCAGCTCTAGCCAGCGGACGCACACCGGCGGCCGGCGTAGAGGGGGAGGACCGCCTACGTGGAACCGTTCGTGCCGAAGGTTCAAGGTCGCCCGTGGGTGAGCTGTATGCGAGCTCTGCCCGTGTACGTGCTGCCTCGGCCCGGAGTAGATGACGATCTGCTCAGCGTCGCCCAGTTGTAGGCCCGCATTTCCGATGTCATTTTCTCTCTGACAGTGGTCCTTTTCTGGCCCAAGGGACAGGGTAGTGAGAAGAACTCCTGTCTGACCGTTCGCCCGTAGTACTGCTGATGAACACCCTTTGTTTCAGCCTCATCAGGGAGAAGCCATGAGACGAACCATCGTTGCCCTGTTGTCCCTTGCCACCGTTCTCCTCGGCGCGGTGCCTGCCTCGGCCGTGCCCGCCGGCACCAACAACGGCTGGGAACCGGCGCCCTCCGCGCCATGGGACGTCTCTGCAGGCGTTCGGTGTGACTTTCCCGTCCATGGCGAGCCCGTCGTCGATGAAGTGGTGCAGCGCGTGCTGGACACCCATCCCGACGGCTCCGCGAAGCGGGTCGCGTACAAAGGTGACTTGGTCGTGCGGGTCACCAACACCGGGACCGGCGCCTTCTACGATGCGGACGCGAGCGGCACAGCCGTCGTCGACTACCGCACAGACGGCTCCCAGTTCTGGTCCGTACTCGGTCCCGTGCTGGTTGGTGTGGGGGAGGACAGGGGCAACCTGCCGCGCGGCCTGTACATCATCGACGGGATGTACACCTTGGACATCAACTCCACGGGATACAAGACCGTGAACATGGCGTACGGGACGCAGGACGACATCTGCGCGCGCATCGACTGAACACGCAGCCTTGTAGGACCACGCGGCTGCGTGACGGGGTGGCGAAGCGTCCGGTGGGCTTGATCCGCTTTGACGGACATTCGAGATCGGGGGTTCAGCCCGGGGAGGATGTCCAACGTGGAGAGCATGGGGAAGAAGAAGCCTCGCCGCCCGCGCCGCTCGTTCACGCCCGAGTTCAAGGCCGAGATCGTCGGGCTGTGCCGACGGGGTGACCGCTCGGTCGGTCAGTCGCCAAGGACTTCGATCTGACCCAGACCGCGGTGCGGGACTGGGCGAAGCAGACCGTGGTCGACGCGGGCGAGCTAATGGGCTGAAGGACGACGTCGTCTACGAGGTGCATATTTTGCGGGTCTGACGAAGAGCGACCGTACTGCAGTGAACAGGTAGTCGGAATCTCCAACGTCTCCGCGCTGGACGGCGGTCCTGACGCGGCCTGGCCGGTCGTACTGAACACCGTGAACAGGCTGTTCCCCACCCAGCCGGTAGTCGGCTAAGAGCCGGGCGAGGACCTGGCGGACGCTGTCCACCATGGCTTCGAGACGGTGGGTCCCCTGAGGATCTGGCTGCACGGCCAGTAGCCAGACCGGCTCCAGGGCCCGCCGGAAGCGGAATAGGTCCTGCCGGTGCCGGACGTGAGTGAGGGAGACATTCGGCCGGCACGGAGTGACCCACGGTGTGAACGGTCCCGTTCCCGCCGGCGAGAACTACGCCCCCACGACGGAGGACCTCGCTCGCCGAACTCCGGGCTGGCGACGCCTTGGACCTGTCCCGCGCCGCCGTCGACGGCTCGCATCTGCGGGCCCTGAAGGGCGGAGACGCCACGGAGCCCTCGCCAGTGGACCGGGGCAAGACGGGCAGCAAGCACCACGTCATTGTCGACGCCCACGGCATACTCCTGGCCGCCACCGTGACCGCTGGGAAATCCGCGCCGACATCCACCAGTTTCGTCACCCTCGGCTGCGCAATCATCTGCCGGCGGCGCCTCAAAGAACAGTGCTGATCTGAGCCCTCAGCCCGAACCGCCGACCAGTGCCTCGCCGAGCGGGGTGCGCCGGTAGAGCACCGACCGTCCGGACCGGGCGCGGACGAGCAGCCCCGCGCCTCGCAGGATGGCGAGGTGGTCTCCTACCGCGCCGGGTGCCATGGCGAGGCTTCGGGCGAGGTGGCTGGTACTGGCCGGGGCGTCCAGCGCCAACAGCAGCCGGGCTCGGGACCGGCCGACCAGAGCGGTCAGGGCGTCCGGTCGGGGGACGGTCTCCTGTTCGTCCCACAGGGCGGCGGTGCCGCGGGCACGATAGATCAAGGTCCTGGGCCAGGGGTCTTCCAGGTGGGCGGCGATATTCGCGACGAAGACCGAAGGGATCAGCAGGAGCCCGTCGCCGGCGAGGCGGACTGTTCCGACTTGGGGGAAGTGGCCGATCTCGATACCGCCGGCTTGCCAGGCGATGCTCGGGTGCAGGCTCTCGATGGTCGTGACCCATCCGTGTTCGCCGATCACACCCACCCGGTGCACGACGTCGCGCTCACAGATCGCGCGCAGTTGCGGCCAGTCCGTGGCGAGCAGCTCGTGCCACGCCTGGTCCATCGCCTCGGCGATCCTGGAGACGGCGTCCGTCGAGTCCAGCACTGCGCGTACGCGGGGATCACGGGCGGACGGGCCGGTCGCGTTGGTGGCGATTTCGTGGCGGGCCGCTTCCAGCGGTGTGGCCCGGATCATGGCTAGGTCGTCTGCCCAGGTCTGGTTGAGGCCGCGCGGGGGCGGGGCGACGAAGTTCGGTCCGGATTGCGGGGTGTGCAGGGCGAGGGCGGCGTTCAGTTCGCTCTCGCGGCGAAGCCGTTCAAAGGCCGGCAGGAGCCGGGTGGCCCAGGCTCGCGGCAGCGGCCTGTCTCGGCCGGCGAGCGAGCGCAGCAGGAAGCACAGGTCCATCGCGGGCGACAGTGCGAAGCGGCTGCGCAGCAGGTCCTCGACGGAGACTTCGAAGCGGAGCACCGCGCCATGCTACCGAAGGACGTCTGTTCCGATTCGTCCAGCGACGAATCATTGGTGAGTGGCGTGGGCGCACGGCGAGGCTGGGCGTCATGACCCCAACCGCCGAACCCGCGCTGGGCAACCACCGTGCCACCTACCGGGAGGTGCTGGCCGAGCCACGATTCCGGCTGCTCTTCTCAACCCGCACCGTCGCGATCACTGCGGACGCGCTGCGGATCACCACGTTCTCGGTGCTGGTCTTCTCGGCCACCGGCTCCGCGCTGCTGAGCGCACTGGCCTTCGGCATCGGCTTCATCCCGCAGCTGTTCGGCTCGCTGCTGTTGGGCTCACTGGCCGACCGACTGCCGCCCCGCGCGCTCATCACCGGCGGCTACGCCTTGACGTGCGCCGCCGCCCTGCTGCTCGCCCTGGTGCGGATGCCGATCGCGGCAAGCCTCGGTGTCGTGGCGCTGGTCGCCCTTGCCACACCGGTGTTTCACGGCGCGTCGAGTCGGCTGGTCGCGCAGTCGCTGGAGGGCGACGCCTACGTACTGGGCCGTTCACTGAACAACATCGCCTCTTCCGGCGCGCAATTGTTCGGTCTGGCGCTGGGAGGTGCTGCCGTCGCGGTACTCGGCCCACACCGGGCACTCGCGGTAAGCGCCGCCCTCTACCTCGGCTGCGCGCTCGCTATCCGCATCCGGCTACCCCGGCTGCAGCCGGGAGAGTTCGGCGGCACACCCGGCAGCGCTCGGGGCGATGGCGGGGCCGTCCGGGCAAGCCTGCACGGTGCCGGCCTGCTGCTGCGCGGACGCACGGTGCGACGACTGATGCTGGCCCAGTGGCTACCGCCCGCGTTCGTAGCGGGCGCGGAAGGCATGCTCGTCGCCTATGCGGGAGGACGCCACTTCGCGCCCGGCTGGTACGCGGTGCTGATGGGCTGTCTGCCGGTCGGCATGCTTGTCGGCGACCTGCTGGTGGGCCGACTGCTACGGCCACCCACCCGGGAGCGACTGGTGGTCCCGCTGATTGCGCTGATGGGACTGCCGCTGGTCGGCTTCGCTGCCGAGCCCGGAGTGGGCGTCTCGTCCTGTCTGCTGCTGCTCTGCGGCTTCGGATTCGCTTACGGTCTCGGCCTGCAACGGCCGTTCCTGGACGCCCTGCCGCAGGATGGACAGGGCCATGCCTTCGGTCTGCTCGGCTCCGGCAACATGACGCTGCAGGGCGTCGGGCCGGCCTGCTTCGGCTCGGTGGCCGCAGGCATCGGAACAGGCGGCGCCATAGCCCTGGCAGGCGGCGCGGCGGCGCTTACCGCCGGCTGGATTCTCACCTGGCACCCGCCCACCTCCGCGGTCCCCGTCCCGAACTACTCAACGGGCTCAGAGAACGGCACCGAACGGCATGCGTGTAGTTCTCCTGCGCAGTAACCGTCGCAGGACGGGGCGGCCGCGAGCCGTCACGCACCCACCGCTTCCCCCCCCCAACACTTCGTCCACCCCGCAACCCCGTCGCCGCTACCCGCGCGAACACGGCGAACAGCACGTCGAGATCCGCTTGGCAGGGGAACGGTTCGACACCGACGGCACCGAGCCCGTCATCATCCACTACGCCACCGAGGCTGACTCCGGGCGCTTCACTAAGGGCGGTCCCGGAGTCCAGTGCTGGGCTGGGGCGCCACTGTCCCAGGGCGGGAAGTGGCGGCTACTGGCCTGGCCCGGGACTTGCGTTCGGCGCCCGCCCCGGGAAGAGTTTCGCGGACGCCGTTCGGGGCGAAGTCGTGGGGGCAGGGGCCGAGAGATGTGTGTGATAGATGCGGCGGTCAAAGAGGCTGCCGTTGCCCGGTTCGTCCGCGAATATCCGCAGATGGAGAGAGCTGTATGCGACCACCCCGCGCTGCTGGGCTGTGCTGATGTCGACTGGTCGCGGATTTCCGGGTGCCCTGCCGGGATCCCGGTCCTGCTCCGCGGTCTCCTGGATGAGGTAGCCGGCCCCGCGGCTCTGCCCGTGCTGGAGAACGTCCTTATGAACAGCGTCTTCCACGTGAGCGCCGTGATGCCGGCCGTCCTGCCCTTCCTGATCCGCCTGGCAGCTGTCCCTGACATCGCGGTGCGGTCCGACCTGGTAGAACTCTTGGTCGTCGCCGCGGAGCTGTCTCTACCCGTCGACGCCGACGATGAACGCCAGGTGCTGCTGTTCGGGAAGGACTCCGATCACCCGGAACGCGAGTGGTGCAGGGCCGCCTTCGCCGCACACGCTTCCGACCTGCGCGCGTTGCTGGAGGAGGGGACCCTTCCGGACGGACTGATCAGCGTGGACGACCGCGAGTGCCTGCTCAGGGCTGTGGAACCGCAGCGATGTCCATCCTGACTGCCCGCAGGCCGGCACTGCGGCCCGTGAAAAGATCTTGCGGTGTCTGGTGTGATTACGGCATCGGAGCCTTCCTGGGTAGCCCCGTTCACTGGGCTGAGCCCCCGCTGTTTCGGCACGTTGGTAACACAGCTGCGGCGTGAAGGAGCTGACGCGGTCCGCAGGGGCCAGCCGTGGAGCCTGCCGCTGGAGGAGTGAGTGCTGCTGGTCACGGCGTACTGGCGCACCAACTTGACGCTACGGCAGCTCGCACCACTGTTCGGCGTCTCGAAGTCCGCGGCCGACCGCATCATCAGCCACCTCGGCCCCTCTGCTCGCGCTCAAGCCCCGCAGACGGTTCCGCAAGGACTCCGTGCTCATCGTGGACGGCACGCTGGTCCCCACCCGCGACCACACGGTCGCCGAGCAGACGAAGAACTACCGGTACTCCACCAACCACCAGGTCGTCATCGACGCCGACACCCGACGCGTCGTCGTGGTCTGGCGACCGTTGCCCGGCTACCGCAACGACCGCAAGGCGTGGGCACTGTCCGGAGCCAAGGGTGCCGTCGGCCGGACCACCGTGATCGCCGACGGCGGCTACCGGGGCACCGGCCTGATCATCCCGGACCGCTGCGAGTTCGGGCAGAGTGAACTGCTTGCCTGGAAGGAAGAGCACAACACCTCCCACCGCCAGGTTCGCGCCCGTATCGAGCACGCCTTCGCCCGTATGGGATACCTGGAAGAGGAATTGTCAAGACTTGTGGGTGCGGAGTGGTTTGGTGCTGGCAGACGGATGGGCTTGAGTCTCCCGTAGGGGGAGGCGCGAGAGTGAGGGCATGGAAGGCGACACGCTCTACTCGATCGGTGATCTGGCCCGGCGGACCGGTCTGACGGTCAAGGCCATTCGGTTCTACTCCGACTGCGGGATCGTGCCGCCGACCGACCGTAGCCCGACCGGCTACCGCCTCTACGGCATCAACGCCGTCGCACGCCTGGACCTCGTGCGGACGCTGCGCGACCTGGGACTGGACCTGCCCACGATCCGAAAGGTCGTGGACCGGGAAATCTCGCTTGCCGAGGTCGCCGCGGCGCACGCCGAAGCACTGGCGGTGCAGATCCGAACGCTGCGTCTGCGGCGCGCGGTGCTGACGGCGGTGGCCAAGCGCGGGTCCACCCCTGAGGAGATGGATCTCATGCACAAGCTGGCCAAGCTCTCCGAAGACGAACGTCGACGTCTGATCGGCGAATTCCTCGACACCGCCTTTGGCGGCCTGAACGCCGATCCCGAATTCGGGGGGATCATGCGGTCGATGACTCCCGAGCTGCCCGACAACCCCGAGGCCGAGCAGGTCGAGGCGTGGGTGGAGTTGGCCGAGCTGTCCCAGAATCCGGATTTTCGCGCCGACATGCGGCGCATGGCTGGGCACTATGTGGCCGATCGCGCCCAGGGCGGCCCCACGGGCCTGCGCCGCGACCCTGCCGCATCGGTCCGCGACGAGGTCGGCCCGGCCCTGGTAACCGGCATCGACCCGGGCTCACCTCAGGCCGATCCAGTCGTCGCGGCGGTCATGGCTCAGTATGGGCGTGTCTTGGGCCGCCCCGATGACGTCGACCTTCGGCGCCGGTTGTTGACCCGGCTGGAGACCGCGAACGACCCTCGCCGGGAGCGGTACCTTCAGCTGCTCGCAGTGATCAACGGTTGGTCGGCCCCTGAAAACCTGGCACCGGTGTTCGTCTGGTTCATCCGGGCATTGCATGCCCGGATGCCGGGGTAGCGCTCCGGTCGCGACGCGGCGTGACCGGACCGGTTCACGTCACGCTGCCTTCGCCTGGTCGCGTTCGACCAGCAGGCCGTGCTGGAAGCGGGCTCCGGCGCGGACGAGCGCGACCAGGTGGGCGCCGTTGACCGCTCGCCAGCGAGCCTGGGCGGACTCGACAAGCTTGAACACCATCGCCAGCCCAGCGGCGCGGGATCCGGCGCCCTTGGTGACCTTGGTCCTCAGGCGCACGGTGGCGAAGGTCGACTCGATGCGGTTCGTCGTGCGCAGGTGGATCCAGTGCTCGGCGGGGTAGTCGTAGAAGGCCAGTAGCTCGTCCTGGTCGTCGGTGACCTTCGCGACGGCCTTGGGGAACTTCGCCTGCACCGAGCGCGAGGGCGAGCGATTACCGGAGTGGCTCGACGCCGTCCGGCAAGACGACCTGCCCACCCTCCATACCCTCGTCGCAGGCATCGACCGCGACCGGGACGCCGTCATCGTCGGCCTCACCCCGCCCTGGAGTTCCGGCGTGGTCGAAGGACACGTCAACCGGCCACTCCTGCCCGGAACTTCCACATGATTCCGTTGAGTATCGTCCGGTCATCGAGTCGAGGCCGACCCATCAAACGTCCTGGATAGCAACGGCCGTAGTGCTTTGCTCGGGCCGCCCAGACACCGGTGGAACGGGGATGGCCAGACCTGCAAAACAGTTCGGTCTATCCGGCTGAGAGAGACCAGTCCTCGGGGGAGCCACTCCCGCGATCGCACGTATGGGTTTCTTCGTATGATCCTTCCGCATGGCGTGGCCGGGGAAGGGCGGATGGAGTGGCGCGAAATGCTGATCGCGGACGGAGGAACGGGGCCGGTGAGGAGCGCGAGGGCTGCTGCGCGACCACGCTCGACGCTCTCACGCACCCGTGCTGCTGCGGGGGTGTGTGGACGCAGACGGCCTTGGTGCTCGCCGTTCTGCGCGCCTCGCCTACGGCCATCAATCACGGCGCTGATCCTGCCGCGCCTATTCCGGGTGAGAGGGTGGCCGCCGCGTTGTACCGGTCCGTACGCCACTATCGCGTCGCCGTCAGCCCGGCCAGGCCGGCGTGCTGCCCGTACACCCCGAGCTGCTCGACCTACGCGGTCCAGGCGCTCCACCGCCACGGGACCCTTCGCGGCGGCTGGCTGATCCTGGTGCGCCTGCTGCGCTGCCGCCCGGAGGTGGCCCGCCGCCGGGGCTTCCGGGACCCGGTGCCGCCTGGCCGCGGCTGACTCCGAGCCCTCGAACGCTCGTCCGGCCCGGTCCTGGCTCCTCGCGCTCTTCGGCAGTTTTGCCGCGTGTCTCCGGCCCGACTCCGTTGCATTGCCCAGCCGTTCACCGGACCGTCCGTCAAGTCCGCTCTGGTGGGCCCCTACTCGCCTTCCGCCAGGCGCGGCGGGGCCTGGCGCCATGTCTGGTCGTGCGCCCGCTGGGCTGTTCCTGCCGCGGCTGTAGTTCATTGCGTAACCGCCGCGTCCCGTGCCCCTACTTCTGCCGATCGTCCCGCGGTCGTCCGCTCGTGCACCGGTGCCGTCGCGGCTGCCTGCCCCGCCACCGCCTGGTCGTCGCCGATGTGGTGTTCGTCGGGCGGTCACCGTATGTCCCCGGGAGGTGGTCGCTGTGTGCCGGGTGAGGCGTTCGCCGTCGCTTTGCCGCCCGGCCGTTTCGGCCCGGACCTCGCCGCACGCGCGCTGGGCTGCCTGCTGGACTACGCCGCCCACCACGCCCGCACCACTGGCCAGATGCCCCCGACAATCTCGAACTCACCGCCGGAGCCATGAGCACCCGCGGAAAACACAAGGCCGTCGCCCTTACCATCGGCGTCCGCCAACCCGACCTGTACCGCCATGCCCCCGACTTCACAGTCGCCCGCTGCGCCGGACTGCTCGTCCTGTCCAGGGACGGACGGCCGTCACCGGCTGAAGCATGGCTGGGGTGGGGCCGAGCCGCCCCGGCTTCTCGCCGCCTTCGATCGCACCGAACTCCTGGCCGCCCTGCCCACGTGCCTGGCGCAAGCGAGCACCTGGTGCACACGCTCGTTGGAGACGGGACTTCCTCGGCGATACGGCCACCGCCTGGGCGATGGTCAGCGACGTTCCCGTCGGCGCGGCGGCCTCCCGCCTTCTGGAGGACCTGGCTCTGCTCCCCGCGTGCCGCCCGTGCCCAGTCTCCGACGCCGAAGCCGCTCTGTGGCGCACCGCGCTCGCCGCGGACCTCCCGGCGCCGGCCCGCCCATGACCCCGCACACGCTCGAACTCAGGCTTCGCCACATGGGCTTCCCCCCAGCGAGGACGCACGGCCGCCATCCGCCACCTCGTCCTTCAGGCCCCCGCACCCGTGATCGCCTGCACGCTTGGCTACCACGACGACACCACCGCCCAGCTCGCCGCCGAGGCAGGAGAAACCTGGCGGCACTATGCCCCCGGCGACCACTCACGGTGAACACGAGCCCGGGAGCGATCACCCTCCGGTTGCACGGATCTCGGCGCGCGTACGGGCTGCACGTGCGGCCTCGACGGCCACCCAATCCAGAAGCACATCTGCCAGATCAGAAAGGGATCGTCCTTCGCCGAGAAGGACGAAGCGGCAGTCGAGACGGTCTCCCGGATTGTGGGGGTTCAGGATGCCGCAGCGAAGACCCGTACGGTCGATCTGGCCGCCCAAGCAGGTGCTGATCATATTGCGCACGGGGTCTACCAGGCTCGTCC
Organism: Streptomyces sp. NBC_00234; assembly: GCF_036195325.1. Lineage (NCBI taxonomy): Bacteria > Bacillati > Actinomycetota > Actinomycetes > Kitasatosporales > Streptomycetaceae > Streptomyces > Streptomyces sp. NBC_00234. Next base: position 8,208,166 of record NZ_CP108101.1, read on the forward strand.
ACACCAGCAGGCCGTCTGTCCATAGAACGTCGACGGGGAAGTCCACGCAAAAGTCTTCAGGTTCCGGCGCCCCCCTGGGCCAGCTCGTGACGCGGGCCGCCAGGTGCTCGACCACTGGCCGCCAGTCTTCGCCGAACTCCCAGTCCGTGAGGTACTCGTCGAACGTGCTCATCGGGCCAGTGAATCACCGTTGCGTCTGGACTCGCCTGCGCATGTCGACTCCACGCCGCCTATCTCGTTGAGGAGCGCGGACAGGTGAGTCGGGGCGGAACGGCCGACCTGCCCGACGGCAGGGGAAAGGGGTGCTCCAGGTGGGTGGGGTGCGAGGCGGCCGGATCGGTTCAGCTCTGCGACGACGTCACTTCAGTGGTCGTGCGCGCTGGCGGGACAGGCGTGTCGCGAACGCTGTGGGCGACGGTGCGCGTCGTCCCGTGCTTGCTGGTGACGGCCAGGGCGATCAGCGGCAGCAGGGTCAGGCATGCGAAGACGGCACCGATCAGGGCGGGTCCGGTCACACCGAGAGGGGAGGCGAGGGCCTGCCCGGCGAGCGCGGAACCGACGGCGATGCCGGTGTTGTACGCGGACGTGGTCAGCGCCGAGGCCAAGGTGGGGGCGTCGCCGGCCAAGCGGACGGCGAGGGCGGTGACGACCGGGTTGATCGTGAACCCGGCCAGGGCCATGAGGAAGATCAGGGCGATGGCGGCGGCCGGGGCGGTGGACAGCGGGATCAGCGCGAGCAGGATCAGCGCGGTCGCTGCGGCAGCCGGGATCGTGGTGGCCATCGGACGGCGGTCGCCGAACCGGCCGCCGATCGCGGTGCCGCCCAGCGCGCCGGCGCCGAACGCGATCAGCACCAGCGGCACGACACCGGCCGGGATGCCCGCACGGTCGGTCAGCAGGGGTGTGATGTAGGTGTAGACGGCCAGCACACCGCCCATGATCAGCACGGCCGAGGCCAGTGCCAGCCACAGGCGGCCCTGCCGCAGCGCCCGAATTTCGTCGCGTACGGAGACCTGGGCGCGTTGCTCCGTTCGGGGGATGAAGCGCCCGATCACGGCGGCGGCGAGGGCGGCGAGCGCGGCCAGGGACCAGAACAGTCCGCGCCAGCCGGTGACGTGACCGATGAGGGACCCAGCGGGGACGCCGACGACGTTGGCCAGGGTCAGGCCGCCCATCATCACGCTGACGGCCCGGGTGGCATTCGCGGGTCCGGCGGCGGTGGTGGCGATGACGAAGCCGACGGCCCAGAACGCGCCGGTGGCCAGCGCGGTGACGAAACGGGCGGCCAGGACGACGGTGAAGGAACTGGTGAGGGCTGCCACGACGTGCCCGGCAGCGAACACCGCCAGGGCGAGGACGAGGGTGAGGCGTTGGGGCAGGCGCAGGGTGGCCAGGGCCATGGTCGGACCGCCGACGATCATGCCGACGGCGAAGGCCGTGATCAGCAGTCCGGCGTGGGAGACGCTGGCGCCGAGGTCGGGGGCGATTTCCGGGAGGATCCCGGCGATGACGAACTCGGTGGTGCCCATCAGGAAGGTGCCAGCGGCAAGCACCCACACGACGAAGGGCAGCTTGCCCGGCGCGTGAGCGGCGGGAGCGGACATAGGGGGAATTACTCCTTGGGAAGGGGGACGGGGTCAGGAGGCGGGCTGGATGCGGACGCGGTCGGCGTCGGCCAGGCGCGCGATGTCGTCCCGTTCGGTGAGGCGGCCGAGGATGACCAGGCCCGGTGAGCGGTGGCCGTCGCGGTAGAAGAGGGCCAGGTTGCCCCACGGCGCGTAGAAGGCCAGGTCACCCGCCTTGGGGTCGGACGACGCCGGGGCGCCGTCGGTGCTCAGCTTGCGCGGCAGGTCGGTGACGCGCTCGGTTTCCTGGAAGTCGTCGAGATCGAGGGTGAGCGGCAGCAGCGCGGCGAAGTCCCGCGCGGTGGAGCTGTCGTTCAAGGCGGCGTCCACGCTGTGGCCGTCGATCATGAGGCGGATGCGCATGGCGCTGTTCTCCTCTGAGGGTTCGGTCGTCGGCCGATCCGTCGCGGACTGCTGCGGTGAACCCTGGGGCGGCGAGGCCGCAGGTGTGGTGTCCGGCGTAGCGCTGCACGCCGTCACAGTGAGCAGCAGCGCCGCGGCCGGGACCGCGTGAGCGATGGTGCGCAGGGCGGTGTGGGGCATGGCAGTCGGGCTCCGGCTCAGTCGGGCATCGGTTCGGCGTAGTGCCGAAAGCCGTCCCGGTCGGTGTGCAGGCTGTACAGCCGCTCGGCCAGCGCGCTCGGGCTGGAGTGCTCGGCGTCCGGGCTGATGGCTCCGGGCACGATGAGCTGGGCGGCGTGGATGTTCTCGTCGGCGAGCGCCTGGTGCAGCATCGCCGCGTACGCGCTCTCGCCGGCGAACGCGATCGAGGTGCCCGCACGGTCGGGGTGCGGGCGGACCGCGCTGCCGCCGTTGACGAACAGCAGCGTGCCGCGCCCCAGCGCCCGCATCCCGGGCAGGACCGTGTTCACGCAGTTCAGCGGGCCCTTGATGGAGAAGGCGAGCGGATCGTTCAGGTCGGCCGGGCTGGTTTCGAGGACCGGCTTCATGAAGTCGGCGCGGGGCACTGGGCTGAACTGCAGGACCTCCACCGGCCCCAGCTCCTCACCGGCCCGTCGCAGGGCGGTGCTGAGGGAGTCGGGGGCCAGGACGTCGGCGGTGTAGCCGCGGGCCTGGATGCTGTCTCGGTTCAGCTCGGCCACGAGAGGGTCGAGGTGTTCGGCGTTGCGCGACAGGAGAGCGACGGTGTGGCCGGCGGCGCCGAAGCGGCGGGCGCAGGCCAGGCCGAGGCCGGGACCGGCGCCGACGAGGGCGAAGGTCGTCATGAAGGTGCCTCCGGATGATCAGAACAGAGTGAGGGAGTGAGCGCGCGTCTGGGACGGTCGAGCTGTCCTGGTCAGGGCTTCAGGAGTGCCTTGATGGCGCGGCGCTCGTCCATCGCCCGGTAGCCCTCGGCGACCTCGTTGAGCGGCAGGGTGAGGTCGAAGACTTTGCCCGGGTCGATCCGGCCCGACTGGACGCGGTCGATGAGGTCGGGCAGGTAGCGGCGTACGGGAGCGGGACCGCCGCGCAGGCCGACGTGGGAGAAGAACAGCTCCTGGCCGTCGACCGCGACGTCGTGGGGGACGCCGACGAAGCCGACGTTCCCGCCGGGCCGGGCGGAGTGCAGAGCCTGGCGCATGGCCTGGGAGGTGCCGACGCACTCCAGCACACTGTCGGCGCCGATCCCGCCGGTCAGCTCCTTGATCCGCTCGACGCCCTCCTCGCCGCGCTCGGCGACGATGTCGGTGGCGCCGAACTCGCGGGCCAGCTGCTGCCGGGAGGCGTGGCGGGACATGGCGATGATGCGCTCGGCGCCCATCTCCTTGGCGGCGATCACCGCGCACAGGCCGACCGCGCCGTCACCGACCACCACGGCGGTCGAGCCGGGCTTCACCTCGGCCGCGTCCGCGGCCCACCAGCCGGTCCCCATGACGTCGGAGACCGCCAGCAGGCCCGGCCACAGCTCCTCGCCCGGCACGCCGTCGGTGGCGACCAGAGTGCCCTGGGCGTTGGGGATGCGGACGTAGTCGGCCTGGCAGGTTGACATGAATTCGCGGTGCAGGCAGTTGGACTGGAAGCCGTTCTTGCAGTGCGCGCAGGTGTTGTCCGAGGTGGCGAACGAACCGATCACGAACTGGCCCGGCCTGACCGCCGTGACCTCGGAGCCGACCTCCTCGACGAAGCCGACGTACTCATGGCCCATCGGATGCGGCTCGTCCGTCGGTTCGGCGCCGCGGTAGGGCCACAGATCCGAGCCGCACACACACGTCACGGCGGTGCGGATGATCGCGTCGGTCGGATTGAGGATCTTCGGGTCGTCCAGGGTCTCGAAGCGGATGTCGCCGGGGGCGTAGATCATTGCGCCGCGCATGAGAGGGGTTCCTTTGCAAGCCGAGGCGCCGTACCGAGTGAAAGCGGCCGTCGCCGAGTGCAGATCCGGTGGCTTTTCACCCTGCCGACCCACGGCTGGGCGAGAAGCACCACGTCATCCAGGTAACCCGCTCTCGGCGCGCGTAGCGAGGCACGGTCGAAGGGTGTACTGCCAGTACATCCCCTCCGCCGCGGGCGGGACGTACCGTCGAAGGCGTGGACAACCAAGCAGAGGTCCGCGAGTTCCTGACCTCGCGGCGCGCCAAGATCACTCCCGAGCAGGCGGGCCTGCCCTCCGGCAGTCGGCGACGGGTGCCAGGTCTGCGCAGGAGCGAAGTCGCCGCCCTGGCCGACATGAGCGTGGAGTACTACTCCAAACTCGAGCGCGGCAACCTCGCCGGCGCCTCCCCGGCCGTCCTGGAAGCCCTCGCCCGCGCCCTCCGGCTGGATGACGCCGAACGTGCTCACCTACTGAACCTCGCCCACGCGGCGGACGGCTCCGACGCCCTCACGCGCCCCCGGCGGCGTACCCCGCAGTGGAAGGCGCACCGCAGCCTGCAATGGGTCCTGGACGCCGTCACCGCTGGCCCGGCCTTCGTCCGCAACGGCCGCATGGACATCCTCGCCACGAACCACCTCGCCCGCGCCTTCTACGACGACGTCTACGCCACGCCCCACAACCAGGCCAACCTGGCACTCTTCAACTTCCTCGACTCCGCCTCCCGGCGCTTCTACCCCGACTGGGACCAGGCCGCCGACGTCGCCGTGTCGATCCTGCGCACCGAAGCCGGCCGCAACCCCCACGACAAGGGCCTGCACGACCTCGTCGGCGAGCTCTCCACCCGAAGCGACGACTTCCGCACCCGCTGGGGCGCCCACAACGTCCGCCACCACGGCACCGGAACCAAACGCTTCCACCACCAGGCCGTCGGCGAGCTGACCCTCGCCTACGAAGGACTGGAGATGGCCGCCGAACCCGGCCTGACCCTCACGATCTACACCGCCGAACCCGGCTCACCCTCCGAAGAGGGGTTGCGCCTCCTCGCGTCCTGGGCCGCCACCCGAGATGCCGACGCCACGGAGCCCTCCGCGTCGAGCTGAGCCTGACCCTCGACGAGCGCGTGCAGGCAGTTCGTCCTTCGTCAGCGAGGTTGGTCGTGTGCAGCCAGCTGTCTTGGGCCGGCTGGCTGGGATATCAGTGAGTCTGCTCGTGACGATGCCCTTCGGGGTCGTGTGTATCTCATGTAGTGGCGGATGCTGTCGTAGGTGACCAAGTAGTCGTGGTGGTCGAAGAGTTCTGTCCAGATCTGCCTCCGTTGAGCCTTCTGCTGATCATGTGCTCGATCAGCTCGGCGAGTTCGCCTGTGATGGGTCGGTCAGCGGACCGGTCTCAGTGGCGGTCAGACGTGGGATCTCCAGGGCCAGGCGGACGCCTCGATTGGACGACGAAGGACATCACCGTCGCCCGGCACCAGCTGCCGCCCAGCACCTACTGTCGAACGGCTGAACCTGCGATGGCCAAGACGTCGAGTGGTGGGGAGACCTGCTCCTTCAAGCAGCGCGCAGCCTTCCAACCACGCTGGCGCAGCCCACTTTTAACCACGTCCACTACTGGAACGTCCCGCTTGCCAGGAGGCAAGGCTGGTCCGAGTGGCGAGGGTGTCGGGGTGTTCGTTGCCGAGCGTCCGCGCGGATTCGGTTCTCAATCGTTCCCAATACGCAACCGCGGCTGCGATCAGTCCTGCATCGATACCGGTCGCCGCGGGGGTCGCCATCCGTCCTCGTGCGTATCTGCGGTGGGTGCACGGGTGTGCGAAGAATTGTGCAGGAGGCTTGTTACGGAGCTGTGGCCCGGTTGGTGTGGTGGCGCGCTGGGTGGCGTGCGGGATGGTCCGTCGGGCGGGCAACCGCTTTCCGTTGATGGTTCAACGGGTGGGTGTAGCTGTCAGTGAATGTCAGGGTCACGCCTATATGTGTTCAATGTGTTGTACATGTGCGGGTTACGTAAATGTCCGTAATTGGTAACACGGAGTCAGGCGTTCCCACGGGCCGGCGCCGACGGGTCAGAGTTTGGGTCCTCGGCACCGACAGGGAGCCGAGACCCGCACCGCACCCTGGCCCTTTATTGGCTGGTGGTGCACATGTTCTGAGGGGACATCACCTATGTCTGCTTGTTCCGCCCGCCGTCTGGCCGCTACCGTTCTCGCGGCCGGCGCCATCGTTTCCGCCGCCGCTCTGCCGGCCATGGCTCAGGATGGCGACAGGGACCGCCACCAGCGTCGCTCCGGCGTCGAGATCAGCGCCGTACAGGCCGACAGCCCCGGCCCCGAGAGCCGCTCGAACCGGTCACTGAACCGTGAGTGGATCGAAATCACCAACACCCACCGGCGCGCGGTCAACCTGGATGGCTGGACCCTGCGCGACGAGGACGGAAACCGCTACCGCTTCGACAACATCCGCCTCGCCGGCCGCGCAACCGTCCGCATCCACACCGGTATCGGCCGCGACACCCGCACCGACCTCTACCAGGACCGCCGCCACTACATGTGGGACAACCACTCCGACACCGCGACCCTGCGCGACGACCACCGCAACGTCGTGGACACCGAGTCCTGGCGCCGCGGCGGACACCACCACCACTGACCAAACCGCCCGCACCTGACCCCGGGCACCCGGCACGACGGGGGCGGCACGCCAATGGCGCGCCGCCCCTCGCCGCTGCACTCACCAAGGTGTTTCCGTGGAGGATGAGATCGTGATGAGGTCTTCGCGCACCGTTACCCGCCGAATGCCAGGGGACGGTTACAGGTCTGGCGGCACACCCACCGCCGGCAGCTCCTTGTCCTGGGGTCTCCCCGCACGGTCGGTCGCACTGATGGGGCTCGACAAATCTGGTTCTGTCCGCACTTCCGTGAACGATCTATCTCCGATCCTCACTCAGGGACTCGATGGGATCGCGGGATGATTGAGGATCCCGTGGCCGCGCTGCCAGAGGCTGAGTACCGACGCGCCTGGGACCGCTTCTACGAGGACTTCAACGTCCGGCCGAGTATGCGTTCGTTCAAGTGGCCGGCCATCAAGGAGCCCGTTGCGTCGCTCACCTGGAGCCTTTCTGCGCTTGACGACGATTCGGGTTACGACCGCCTGGACCGCCTGGTCTAGGTGGTCGAGCAGGGGCTGGCCTCCTGCGTTGGCCCGCAGGGCACGCTGCTCGCGCTCGACTGGCAGCACACGTCGTATCGCTTCGCACCCCAGGAGGCCGGTGGTCCTGGGTAGCCGGCTTGGCTCTGAGCCCGTACCCCGACGGGGATTACTGCATCTGCCTCTCGGAAGACTTCCGCTGCGGCAGTTTTGGTCACTCCTTGGGAAGAGTCCCTCTGCCTGTTCGGTGAGGAACTCCTCGACGCCGTATCGGCGGAGGTCCTGATTCGGGGGCGGGCGCGCCCACCTTTGGTGTCGCGGGTGTTCTCGGCCCGCGTCACCAGTGTCCGGATCATCGACCTGCACCCGCGCGCGCCGACGGCCCGCCCCGGCCAACCTTGGGGGCGGGCCGTCCCGCGTCGGAACCCTCTCCGTGCGTCGTGCCCGACCGGCCCTGCAAGGCCGCGCCGGTGCCGCGTGTCTCTCCCGCCCCACGCAGCCCGAGCCCAGCCGTCTCAGCACTGGAGGTGCGCTGACGGGCCGCCTGCTGCACAAGGAACTCCTCCGCGTGGCAGCGTCCTTGATAGACCGGGCCCGGCGACGACGGCCGTTATGCCGGGACAACCGCGCCGGTGACGCGCCGGACGCCGACCGATGACCCGGCCGGTGCCGCTCGGCCGTTCGCCGAGTGCGCGCATCAAACCCCCGGCCCGGGGCACGGGGGAGGGGTGGCCGCGTATCAGGCCCACACCTTGGGGAGGACATTGTGACGCCGTCCAGCACGCGCCAGGTCGTGAAGTCCGCGGCCCGTTCCGCGCAGAACGAGACGCTGACTGCCGCGGGGCGGGCGGGCTTTGTCGCTCGGGGCGTGGTGTATGTCCTGATAGGTGCCCTTGCCCTTCGAGTTGCGCTCGGCACCGGCGGTGAGTCGGCTGATCGGCAGGGCGCGCTGGCCCAAGTCGCGGAGCAGCCGTTCGGGAGAGTGATGCTGTGGGCGCTGGTGGTCGGCTTCGCGTCTATGGCGCTGTGGCGGGGTACTCGCGCCGTGCGCACCCGGGGACCCCGACGCAAGGCGGGTTCACGAGTCCTCGATGGTGGGCGGGCGGCCTTCTACGCCTTCGTCTGCTGGACCACGGCGGTGTATGCCGCCGGTGGCGGCCAGGGCTCCAGCGGCAACGAGCAGTCGCAGGACGGGACGGCATCTGCGCTCAAACTGTCGTACGGCCAGGTACTGGTGGGGTCTGCGGGCTGCCTCCTGATCGGCATCGGCGGGGTACTCGCCGTCCGGGCGGCTCTGAGCCGCTTCATGAAGCAGTTGGACACCGCCACCATGAGCCGTCGTACGAAGCAGGTCGTCACCGCTCTGGGTGTGGCTGGAGGCGTGGCGCGTGGTGTGGTGTTCGCCGCGGCCGGGATCTTCATCCTGGTGGCAGCCGTCCGCTTCGACCCGGCCGAGGCCAAGGGCGTGGACGCGACGCTCCGGAGCTTCACACAGACACCGGCGGGACCGTGGCTCCTGATCGCCGTCGCGATCGGGCTGATCCTCTTCGGCGTCTTCTCCTTCGCCTCGGCCCGCTGGCGCCGCCTGTAAATCCGCTCTGACAACCCGCCTGACGCCCCCAACCCCGGCCCTCGAACTCCCCGCCCACACGGCAGGAGTCGGGGGCTGCGTCATGTACGGATCGCCAGGGATCTCGTGGTGGAACACCCTCAGCTGCGTGCTTGTTGCGAGAGGATGGGGTGTGATCCGCCACGACCCTGAGATACAGGCTCTGCTCCGCCGCTATTTTGCCCCGCGCGCCGCTACCTGAAGCTTGGCGGAGCGGTACTTCGTATGTCGCGCGAGGAGTACGAGCCGCTCGTTCATGCCCTGGCCGCTGATGCGAATGCTGCCCCGACGCCGAGCTCACCATCCTCTTCGAAGGCAGCTGGCGCGAGCGGCGGACCGCGGCATGGCTCGCCGCCGCCTCGCGCCGTGACCACTTTCGCAGGAGGGCGGCCTGTGGCCGCAGTGGTTCCAGGACGACCCCACCTGCACGGCGACGACGGCATCTCCACATACCTGGGCGGCATTCGCCTCGCTTGCGCCGTCATCGACGAATGCGCCGACATCTGGCCCCATTGTGTTCACTTCGAATGCTCTGGCTCAACGTCTGTGACGTGGCCACCCACCCTCACGCCAGTAGGACGCGCTTGCGGAGAAGTTGGAAGCCTGCCCGCCCGAACATCTGGCGCTTGTGTATCTAGATCCGGTTGACATGCCCTTCGACCACACCAGAGCGGTTCGGGCAGTGGGAAACGGTGTATAAACGACATCGTCGCTGGTCAGCCGATGGAGCGGGGCCCCAGACTGCTGTGGGGATCCACCCTGACGAGAGAATCAGCTTGTCCAGGTCTTGATCTGAGCGGCGACCTCACGCACCGGGAGCCCATCCCGGGCGGCGCGGGCAAGGCGGAGAACGGTGTCCAGGCCAGGGCTCACGGGCAGGCCGCACGCCGACAGGTAGGCCGCGGTCACTGTGGCCGCGAAGAGGAGGTTGCGCATCTCGAGGCTCGGGTTTCTCGCCAACTCGCACAACACGGTGGCGCGATCACCGCCAGGTGGTCAACGGCATCCTGCACCGGGTGCGGACGGGTTGCAGTGGGGTGACCTGCCTGAACGCTACGGGCGTGGAAGACCGTCCATGAGCGCCATCGGCCCTGGTCGGCCGACGGAACCTGGGAACGGTTGCTCCAGCAGGTGCAGGCCCAGGCCGATGTCGCCGGTGGGATCGACTGGGACCTCTCGCTTGACTCCACCTCGATCCGTGCCCACCAGCATGCGGCCGGAGCCCGGAAGGCCCACCACCCGCCGCGTCAAAAGGGGCGGTGGCTATGACACACCAGAGCGAAAGGCCATGGGAGAGACTGTGCGCCCGCCTGGTGGAGGTGGTGAGGAGGTGAGGCGCTCGGTTGCTCGTGCGGTTGTGGTCATTTGGCTGGTTCCCGTTTCTGGGAGGGCTTTCTGAACCGGTATGACCGATTTCCGGTGTTGGTTTGTGTCAGGCGCCGTTCTGGTGGTCAGGTGGTCCTTCGGTGGCTTCTGCAGTGTCCCGAGGTCAGAGGGGGCGGGCGGGGGCGGTGGATCAGAGGGGCTGACTCAGGAACGTGGTACGGATCGAGCGATTGACGGACCTGAAGCCCGTTCACCAGCGTCAGGCGGCCGTCCTGGCCCTGTGGCGGTGGCGGGCGCCGATGCTCGCGTTCGAATTGGATGCAGAGTGGGGCGTCGAGCAGTCCGTGCTGGAGTCGCTGTTCCGACTGGCAGCATCGCCCCCGGGCGAACAGTGGGAGCGCGCATACCGGCGAGGAATCGCCGAGCTGTGCACGGCCCCGCTCTTTGCGTCTGAAGTCGACCCGGACGCGGTCCAGCTCTTCCAGTTGGAGACCATCAGCAACCTGCTGACTTTCGGGGAACTGCTGGACAAGCCTGGCGTGGACGAAGTCGAGCGAGTGGTCGAAACCTCGGCCGGCCTGGCGTACTACCTCGACGGTCTCGTCGAGGGCTCCTTCTACTCTCATCCCGCGGAGGAAGCCCACCGTCGGTACCTCGCCGACTTGGCGGACCGGGCGAGCGAGGGCTATTTCGCGTGGCGCCACCTTGCCGTCGAGACCACCTGTCATGGTGCTCTCGGGGTTCTCCCCGATTCCGCAGGGCTGCTCGACTCGTCCATGGGTCGTGAGTTGCTCGCGCTTTGCGAGGATTTCGGCGAAGAGCTCGTCACAACGATGCAGTGGCTCCGCACGACGGGTCACTAGTGGCGTGAGCCGGATGGCGAGTGCGGCAGCCGTGACGGACGGGTGACCTGGAACGGAGGGCTGCTACGGGGGGTGCTGGAGGAACAGGCATGGTTCGGTCTCGGCGAGGACGCCCAGGCTTACCAGGGGCTTGAGCGTGTGCCGGGTACTCTCGATGTTCTTCAGGATGGTGCCGCTCTTTTTCGTTGTTGTGACGGTGCCCGGCTGAGTGTCGAGCCGACCCGCGACTGGCTCGGACTGGTAGGCCCAAGGCGCGCAGCGTCGTTCACAGCGCCGAGGCGGCATGACCGCAGCGTAGAAGCCCGATCTGGGTCTGACTGGAACGGCGTTGTCATGACCTCGTACCCGCGCAGACACCCCGTTCGGCGCAGCGAGACTCCGCGTGGCCCGGAGCACCGCGAAGGGCTACCGGGAGTCCGTGACGCCCTCTGCCGCTGCGAGACGCGCAGAGTGTGGGGTCGGACCCCCTGGCGCGCAAGGGGAGTGTGCCTGGCGAGTTGCTCGCTTTGGTGAAGCATCACTGCCGCAGCATCAACAGGTACCTCGGCAGGGCTCAGAGTGTGGGCAACCTGCCCAGGATTCAATGACTGAACGGCGGCGCCTGGTTCTGTACGCCCTCACAGATGGACGCGCTCATAACCACCTACTCGTAGGAACGATCGCCGCGCACCTGGAGCGCGAGAACTTTGGCCCTGACCTGCTGCGACGCTCATTGCGGGCCCTGGACCCGCACTGCTGTGATCAGCGTGGTCCGGCCGTTCTCGTGCAGGTGGGCGATGGTCTCGGCGTGGCTGCCGCCGAAGTCCGGATGGGCCAGGGTTGACTCGTCCAGTACCCCCCCGAGTGCCCCGCCGGCCCTTGGGCGACAGGTTCACGTCAGTCGGCGGCGAGCGGGGCCGTGGCGGTGAGGTAGGCCGGCCGGCTGTCGATGAACGTCCGCAGCCTGCTGTCGATGCTCGCGTAGGCATTTCCCGTGGGTCCCAGCGTCGCGGACCGTCCTGCTGCAATCAGGATTGCGGGCGCCGGGGCTCCCCGGAACGGGGTGTCGTGTCTCTCTTACGAAGGTGGGACGGTGGTGGCAAGGCCCCGGTCCGTGGTGCCACTGCTCGCGGTCTGCGCGGGTTACTTCATGGTCATCCTGGACGTGACCATCATCAACGTCACCGTTCCCGTCGTGGGTCGGGAGTTGTCGGCCTCGCTCACCGGAATCCAGTGGATCACCAACGGTTACACGCTGGCTTTCGCCGGCCTGCTGCTCACCGGCGGCGCGCTCGGGGACCGACTGGGCAACCGCCGGATCTTCTGTACCGGGGCAGTGGTGTTCATAGTGGCCTCGGCCGGCTGCGGGCTGGCCCAGCACACCGGGACCCTGGTCGCCGCCCGGCTGCTGGAGGGAGCCGGCGCGGCACTGATCGTGCCCGGCTCCCTCGCCCTCCTCCAACAGGCATACCCCTCGCCCGCCGAGCGCTCACGCGCCTTCGGACTGTGGGGCTCGATGGCCGGCATCGCCGCCTCCGCCGGCCCCCTCCTTGGCGGACTCCTCGTCACCACCGTCGGCTGGCGATGGGTCTTCTTCATCAATCTGCCCATCGGATGCGCCTGCCTGCTGCTGACTCTGCGCCACGTAGCCCCCTCGCCCCGGCACACCGGCCGCTCCCTGGACTGGCCGGCCCAGGGTGCGATCCTCGCCACGGTGGCTCTGCTCACCGCTGTCCTGAACGAGGCCGGACGACGCGGCTGGACAGACCCGCTGATCCTCGCCGGGGCCGGCCTGTGCGTGCTGGCCGCTGCCCTGTTCGTCCTGCGCGAGCACCTGGCCCGCACTCCCGTACTGCCGCTGCGGCTGCTGCGCTCGCGCGCGCTGAGCGGCGCGGCGGTGATCGGCCTGCTGTTCAACTTCGGCTTCTACGGCATGATCTTCACCGCCAGCCTGTACTTCCAGCAGCACCGCGACCTGAGCGCACTGCGCACCGGGCTCGCCCTTTTCCCCGCAGTCGCCATGACGATGTTCGCCTCCGTCCTGTCCGGGCGCCTCGCACGACGCACCGGACACCGCCCGCTGGTGGTCTTCGGCATGCTGCTGGCAGCTGCGGGCCTGGCCGGCTGGGCAGCCGCCGGGACGGACCCGGGCTACCCGCTGCTCGTCGCACCGATGATGGCAGCCGGATTCGGCACTTCCTTCGCCCTCACCGGCTCGACCACCACCGTCATGACAGCCGCACCCGAGGGCTTCTCGGGCACCGCCTCCGCCCTGTTCAACACCACCCGCCAAGTAGGCAGCGCCGCAGGTGTCGCACTGGGCGGCTCACTGCTCGCCGCGACCGGTGACTTCACAGCGGGGCTGCGAACCAGCATGGTCATCGGCGCGCTCGCCTATGTGGCAGCCGCCGCTCTCGCGTTCTCCTGCATTCCGCCGAAGGAGATCCACCACACCGGCTGAAGTTCCGCCGACCAGCCACCGACGCGAGAGCAAGCCGACCCGCTGGGAGTTCCCGGTCACTCATCGTGAACGCCTGACAGGTCCTTGGGTTTGGTGCACGTGGTCTGGCGCCTCAAGGCAGCATGCGTGTAACGCAGCGACATCTCCGCGAAGCCGAGCCAGCCCGGTTCACCACGACCCTGCCCCACCAGCTCGGCTCAGCGTCCCACGGTGCACTCGCCAGATGACATCCCAGGAGTCCTCGGGGGGGCCAGCCCCCATGCCCGACCGTCAGCCCCTCGACGAGCACGCGCCCTCCGTGTTGGTCTGTTTCCTGCCGGTGTGTGGGAGTTCAGCCCGGCGGTGTAACGGACGCGGGGGGAGGGGGTCTTGGCTGTCGGTTTCGATTTCCGCGTTCTGGTCGCGGGGGACGTGGGATACAGGTGACGGAGGGGGAGTTGTTCGCGTAGACAGGATTGCAGCGGGTCGGTTGCCTTCGGTCCTTGTTGGGTGCTCGTCCGGTGTCCGGCGGAGTGGTGACCGGCCTGGGTCCTGCTCCGCCGGACGTGCCCGCTGTGTTATCGGGCCGGTGGTTTTATCCCAGCAGGCGGCCGAAGCCGACCGCGGACGGCTCCAGTCCCAGGCTTGCCTCGCCGAAGGCGATGCTGCCCTGGGTGACCGGGCCCGAGCTGCTGCTCTTGATCAGCCATACACCGCCCTGGCCGGTGTTCTCTTCGGGGGCGGCCACCGCGAGGGTGGCCGGTACGCCCTTGGCGGCGGTCACGATGTGGACCTCGCCGCCGAACGCGTCGCCCTTCTCGTCGACGCCGGGGACGTTCGCCGTGGACTGGCCGATCACCTTTGTGTCGGCGCCCGTGATGCCCGAGGCCCGGCCCTTGAACACCAAAACGCCGCCGGCGTCCCTGGCCGTGCCCACGTCCTCGCCCGGCAGACCCACGACGACCTCGCCGTAGCCGTCACCGTCCAGGTCCTTGACTGCCGCGCTCGCGCCGAGGTCGTCGCCGCTCTCGTCGGCGCCGGGCACCCCGGCCGTGCTCTGGGTGATCCACTTCGGCTTCAGTGTGGTGTTCTGCCCCTGGGGGCCGCCGTAGACGACCGCTACCGCACCTCCCTTGCTCGGGAAGTCCAGGTCGCTGTCCAGGCCGGTGGGCTGGCGTGTGAAGACCAGGTCCGGGTAGGTGTCCCCGTTGACGGAGCCGACGGTCACCGAGGAGTGGTTGAGGTACGTCCCGGGGGCGGCGACGATCGGGGTCTTCTCGAAGCCTGTGCCGGTCGACAGATACAGCGACGCCGAGCCGCAGTCCGGCTCGTCGCTGCAGCCGCTGCGTACCAGCAGGTCGTCCTTGCCGTCGTTGTTGATGTCCACGGCCTGCACGCTCTCGTAGACGGTGATGCCGTCGGCGACCAGGGCCGTGCGGGTGCTCCCGACCGAGCCGTCCGCGCCGATGTTCTCGCTCACCACGATCTTTCCGCCCCAGTCGGCCGGGTCGATCCCGGCCACGTCCGTGCGGCCGTCCCCGTCGAAGTCGCCGACCGCGTTGCCCTGGCCGTGGAACTCCACCGCCCGGGTTGCGAGCCCGTTCGTCCCGCCGAACAGGATGATGTGCGTGTCCTGGCCGGCCGATGCGAGCAGGTCCGTGTATCCGTCGCCGTCGATGTCGGCGGCCACGCCCGCCCCGAACCGGGCGTTCGCCGTGACCGCCCCGGGCACCCCGGAGGAGTTCTGGCTGATCACCCGGTGCCGGGCCGGGCTGATGCCCTTCGCGTCACCCGGGTACACCGCGATGTACCCGGCCTTCGTGATGCCGGAGACGGTTCCCTCGGGCACCGGGGCGAACATGTCCTCGTAGCCGTCCCCGTTGAAGTCGACGTGCTGCCCCGTCACCGCCGCGGCCCCGGTGGCCGCAGCCGTACCGGACAAGGCGAGCGGAGCGGCAGCCGCGGTGACCGCGAGCACCACCAAGACCGCAGACGCGGTACGGAATCGAGAATCCAGCATGGTCCATCCCCCTGTTGTACGAACGAGCACTTGTCAGCGGCGGCACCCGGATCTGCGGCCATGGCCTCCGCCCCCGCAACCGGCCGGCTGCCCCGCCCTCCTGGAAAGACCACTCGCACGCCAAATGGTTGCGCTGCACGCCTCCACGCAACGCCGTCCGACGTCCGACCGTGCACCACCCCTCCCCGACGACCCGGCCCCGACGACCCGGCCCTGGCACCCCGTACCTGGCAGGCCACCGACCGTGAGCTCGCGCCGCCGCACCGAGGCTCTCCTCCCACGCCGCATCCGCCGGCTCCCACACAACGCGCAGCGCCTCCAGGCCGGTTGCCCGCTCCGGAAGCAGCACCGGGCCTTCCGCTCGGCCCGAGTGTGGTGGGGGCTCAGCGCCAGTCGTCGATCACGTAGGCGTCTCGGTGGCTGTAGCCGGGTTCGTTGGGCCTGTGCATGGTCACGCCCTGCAACCAGGTGCGGAAACCTCGGTCGACCATTCGCCGGTAGGCATCCGGGCGGGCCAGGTTCATTCCGGCGTCCAGTTGACCCAGTCCGCGCTCGGCGGCCAGCTGCTCGCACGCGGTGAGCAGTCGTTCGAACCGGTCGGCGGCCTCCGGGCCGGGGCGTACGGCGCCGAATTTGACGAAGCACACGTCTTCTCCGGCCTCGGACCCGGCTCCGCAGTGGCAGACGGCCAGGCCATCGAGCTCTGAGCCGGCGCCCTGAAGCAGGATGGTGTCACCGAGTCCCTGCGCGTGCGTGGCCACGATCTCGCGTTCCAGGCTCAGGCCCTCGTACACGGCCCCGGTCAGTGTGCGACAGAGGCTCAGGGCGTCGGGCTGCTCTGCGGCGGGCAGCTTGCCGTACAGCACTCGGCCGGGGACCGCGGTACTGCCTGCGACCTGCTTCTTCATGATGGCTGTGAGGAATCGGGGCCAGAAACCGTACCGGCGGTAGAGCTCAAGGTGTTTGGGGCTGTGAGAGAAGGTGAACAGGCCCAGGTGGCGGTTCTCCCAGGTGTCGAAGCAGTCCATGACCGGTTCCATGAGGCGCCTGCCGACGCCCTGGTCCCACAGGTCCGGACGTACGGTCAGCGGGCCGAAGTACCCGACGCTGCCCCAGTTGACGGCGAAGTTCGATCCGGCGACTTCGCCCTCGACCGTCGCTGCGAAGGCCGCCTGTGGATCGGCCGCCCAGCGAGTGCGGACGTAGTCGGCGGTCCCGAAGAACGTCTTCGGCTCGGGAACCCCGAGGAACGTCCCGAAGGCGACCCTGAAGATCTCGTCGGCCCGATCCAGGTCCGCCTCACCCAGCGGGCGGACCGACACCGGGCCCGTGCCACTCTTGCGCTCCTCTGCCGGTGGGATCATCGCTCTCTCCTTCCCGACCCCCTCTTTCATCGCACCACGGGCGTGCGCCGCAGGCGAGGCGAAAGGTCCACCGATACCCAGGGGCCGAGGACCGGGCGGGTCTGCCGTGCCTGTCCGCCGGGAACTGCAGCGGTCACCAGGACGAATACCGACCGGTCGAACAACGGCTACTACAGGAACCGAGGCCCAGGAAGGCCACTTTCTGGCCGGGACGGGGAGTCAGTCGCCGGGTGCTGTCCGTTCTTGTGAACATCGACCTCGGCCGCCCGGGTGGGTGCCTCCCGGGGTGCTGAACAATCGCCGTCGTGATCGGGCTCTGGCTCAAGTTCTGTGGAGTGTCACTCCCTGTGGCGTAGGGCTCTTGACGGCCGGTCGGCTGGGAGCCGTTCTCATGGCTGGCCAGGCCCGTCGAGGCGTTCCGTGGGACCGGCGAAGGAGAGGAAGAGAGTCCGGGTGGTGAGCAGCCAGGTGTCGTCCACCTTGCGGAACGTGTCTTCGTAGTGCCCCACCTGAACCGGGGGCCGCGGCGGTACGAGGCCCTCGCTGTAGCCGTCGACACGGTACGTGGTGAAGTAGGTGGTGGCGGCGGCGGTGTCCGCAGAGGTCACGGTAACCAGGATGTTGGTGCATATACGGCGTGACAGCCGGTCTGCGGGCCGGTTGCCGAAGTAGATGCGCAGGGCGTCGTGACCCGCAATGCGGCGGTCGCCGGCGGGCCATTCCCAGGTGCCTTCCTGCGTGAAGAGGTCCGCCACCGAGCCCGGGTCCCCGAGGTCGAGCCGGTGGACGAACTCGACGACCAGCCGCTCACAAGCCCGCTCTGCGAGCAGGCGCTCCATCGGGTCAAGAGTCTCAGCATTCATGATCAACTCATATCAGGTCGCCTCGGGTGAGGCTGCGCAGCCTCACCCGAGCTGGACCCCGGTTCCGGGCGCGTGCCCGTCCGCGGCCGCCCCCACCTGCCGATCCGTGACTCAGTGTGGCCAGTCCACAGAACGTGTGCCAGAACTGTGATCGGTGAACACCATTCTTTCCCGACCCGGTCGCCGAGATCATCGTCGGCACTCGTCGGCACTGCCTTCAACCGCGGATATCAGGATCACGGGTGCTGCGCTTCCGGAGCCGGCGTTAGGGTCCCGTCATGGAGATCATCAAGGGCGCAGGCGTGTGGACGCACCCCGGCGAGGCCGGCAATGACTGGATCGAGCAGCTACGGACATCGGATCTGTCGGTGGGAACGTACTGCATCCCGGTCGGCGGGCGTGATGCCCAGAGCCCGCACACCGAGGACGAGATCTATGTCGTCACAGCCGGGCGCGCCAAGATCGAAACACCAGGTCGAACGGACGAGGTGAGTCCCGGGACGGTGATCTTCGTGCCGGCTGGTGAAGAGCATCGATTCACAGAGGTGGCCGAAGACCTGGTGCTGCTCGTGGTGTTCGGGCCTGCGTACGGCTCGCGCTCGACCAAGTCCTAGCGATCAGGAAGGGGCTCTCCTCAGAGGCCGCCGGAAGATGAGGCTGGCCAACGGCAAGAAGACATCGTGGAGTTCGACGCGTCGTTCCCCCACGCAGGGCGAGGCGTTTGGACGGGTGGGGCAGGGCGAAGGTCTGCTCGGCGACGTAGCGGAGCCTGCCCAGGTCCTGGTGTTCGCAGCGCCCTTGCGGGAGATCACCGGCATGATCCGGCGACGCCGCAGCTCACGCCGCACGGCTTTCGAGTCGTGCGCCTTGTCACCCAGGACGGACTCGGGCCGCCACCTTGGCCGACCGGGGCGTCCGGCGAGCGGCGGGATGCCGTCGACCGGGGCCAGGGTCCCGGTGATGTCGTTGACGTTGGCCGCGGTGGTGGTGACGTGCAGCGGGGTGCTGTGTCCGTCGCAGATCAGGTGGTGTTTGCTGCCTGTCTTCCGCCGGTCGACCGGCGACGGGCCGGTTGCGGCTCCCTCTTTTGTCGCGCGGACGTGGGAGCTGTCCATGCGCGCGGGTCCGGCCGAGTTCGCCGGCCGCGTTCAGCTGGGCGAGCAGCAGCCGGTGGCTGGCCAAGGCTCCGGCTTGCTGCGAGCGATCCTGCCGTCGCCAGCAGGTCTGTTCCAAGCCGAACCCAGTTTCGGTGGCAGGAGTCGCCAGGCCACATCGTTGAACAGACATACAGAATTCCCTGCAAACAGAGTCTGTCCGGAAACCGGCCTCGGGCCCGGAGACCGCGAGACCGCTCAGGTCAGGGCGGCAGCAGCGGTTTGATCAAGGCCGGCGACGCCGAACGGGCCTTCGTGGGGGATCAGACTGCGTCCACTGTGTGGACGACGTACTCCGCACGCGGCCCGCCGGCCGGCCGTCGTCGCAACCGCCTGCCCGGCTTGGAGTCCCTTGCCGTGGTGCGAGGCCCGCAGGTCGCGGCGGGCGGCAAGGATCTCGGGTTCCGCCGCGCCATCGCCGGGGAGCGAGGAGGTGGCGGCGTTGACCAGGATGTCGGCGTGCTGCTCTGTGATGTCCCCGCGCACGAGGGCGATCGTCGGTCGTGTCGTCATGCGGTCATCCTGCTGTCAGCCCTGGCGTTCATCTGCCGCCTGCGGTGGCCGGTGGGCCGCTGCGAGAGCGTTGCGGACAGCAAGGCGACCGGCCTGGCGGAACGCCCGCGGGTGGGAGTCGACCGGGTGGAAGCGCATGCGCCGCAGGACTACCGCCGTGGCCGGAGACAGCATGGTCCCTGACTGTGTGAGTTCGTCGCGTATGCCCGCCTCCACAGCGGCCTGGCACTTGGCCTGCCACTCGGGATCGTCGTCGCCGTCAACGACCAGATCGGCGGCCATCTCGAAGGTGACACCCCTCTCCCACGGCTCGAAGTCCACAGTGACCTCCGCGAAGTCGGAGGGACAGCTGGCTTGGCGCGCGTAGACGGCTCGGACACCCCGGATCGGGTGAAGCGGGAACGTTGCAGTGTCAGAGTCCACGGGGCCACGATAGCCAGTGAGGTCGGTCCGCACGTCATGCCGTCGCCGCGCACGCCCTCGCCCTCGTACGCCAGCGGATCCCGGCAAGCGGCGCGTGCTTTCGAGCAGGGCGGCCTGGCGCCGGGAGAGCGGTCTCTCCAAGGCCGGGCGAGGCCCGGGGTGGCGGGCGCTCCGCAGACGCATGGGAACACGCCCCGTACCGCCCGTGCCGACGGCGGTACGCAGGTTGCCCTGTAACTCCTCCTCGCCCTCGTCGAAGCGGTCGAGGCGGCCCGTTGCTGGGATAGAGCACGTGAGCCTGTCGACCGTCGGAGCGCACCTCAGGGTGACCGACGTGTGCGGAGGCGGGCGTCAAACCTGGGCGGTCCGCGCCGGGGCCACTGTCGTGCAGGGCGTCGGCCTGCACGCCACCAGGCGCTGGTACGCCTGACGGTCGTGGTCGAGGGCGACGCCGGATCTCTGCGGCGCCTGGCCGGGCACGTCGAGAAGGGTGAGGTCGGCGTGAGTGGCCCGGGCATCGCAACCGTGTGGCACCCGGGCACCGCAACCGTGTGGCACTCGGGCATCGCAACCGTGTGGGACTCGTGCCCCTCCGCCAGGTGGACGAAGGGGCACACACCCGGGGCATGACGAGGTGTCAGCGTGACGTGCCGGAGTTCACCACCCCGCGAGTACGCCGATCCGCGACGCGATACCGGGGGGCGGCTCAGCCGCGCTGGGCACGGATGAGGTCGCCCGACGCGATGCCGGGGGCGGCTCAGCCGCGCTGGGCACGGATGAGGTCGCCTGACGAGATACCGGCGGGTGGTTTAGCCGCGTTGGGCACGGATGAGGTCGCGGTACCACGCGAAGGACGCTTTCGGGGTGCGGAGCTGGGTGTCGTGGTCGACGTGGACGAGGCCGAAGCGCTGGTGGAAGCCCTCGGCCCATTCGAAGTTGTCCATCAGGGTCCAGGTGAAGTAGCCGCGCACGTCCACGCCCTGGGCCACGGCGGTGGCGACGGCCTGGAGGTGGGTGTCCAAGTAGTCGATGCGGTCGAGGTCGAGGACGGTGCCGTCCGGGTTGACGACGTCCTTCGTCGAGCAGCCGTTCTCCGTGATGTAGACCGGCGGGAGTGCCGGGTAGCGCTCCTTGAGGCCGACGAGTAGTTCCCGTAGGCCGTCGGGGACGACGGGCCAGTCGAATGACGTGCGGCGGTAGCCCTCGATGGGGGCCTCTTCGAACGGCAGTCCCTCGGACGTCGGCGCCTGGATCCGGGTCGGGTTGTAGTAGTTGATGCCGAGCGCGCTCAAGGGGGCCGAGATCAGTTCGAGATCGCCCTCCCGCACGGAGCCGCCGAGGGTCGTGTCCGCGCCGAAGTCGGACAGGTCCGGGTAGGTGCCCGTGAGGATCGGGTCGTTGAACAGGCGGTTGTGCAGGTTGTCGTAGGCTCGCGCGGCGGTGTGGTCGGCGGGGGAGTCCGAAGCGGGCCAGACAGGGGTGCAGTTGTTGGCGATCATCACCTGGAGGCCGCGCGCCCGCAGCTCCCTCAGCGCCAGGCCGTGGCCGAGCAGTTGATGGTGGGCGACCGGCAGGCAGTCCAGGAACAGGGTGCGGCCCGGTGCGTGAGTGCCGAGACCGTAGCCCCAGACCATGTGGATGAACGGCTCGTTGAGTGTGATCCACTTCTGGACGCGGTCGCCCAGCCTGTCGGCCATGATGGCGGCGTACTCGGCGAAGCGGTGCGCGGTGTCGCGGTTCAGCCAGCCGCCGCTGTCCTCCAGGCCCTGCGGGAGGTCCCAGTGGAACAGGGTCGGGACAGGTTCGATGCCGCGTGCGAGCAGGCCGTCGACCAGCCGGTCGTAGAAGTCCAGACCCCGGGGATTGACCTCGCCTGTGCCGGTCGGCTGGATCCGGGGCCAGGCGATGGAGAAGCGGTAGCCGGTGAGGCCCGCCTCGGCCATCAGCGCGATGTCCTCGTCGTAGCGGTGGTAGTGGTCGCAGGCCACGTCTGCGGTGTGCCCGTCGCGGATGGTGCCTGGTCGCGCGGTGAAGGTGTCCCATACCGAGGGTCCGCGGCCGTCCTCCTTGGTGGCGCCCTCGATCTGGTACGACGCCGTCGAGGCGCCCCAGATGAAGTCCGCGGGGAGATGGTCCAGTGTCACGTCTAACCTCCTGAAACATGAGCAAGGCTCACGTTAACCCGCTCGGTGGGATGATGGAAGCGTGAATCAAGATCGCACCGCAGGGACGCTGCGCCGGCTGCCGGTCCAGAAGCGCAGCGCCGAGCGCTTCGAACGGCTGCTGGACGCTTGCGCCGAACTCCTGGACGAGGTCGGCTATGCAGGGCTGACCACCAAGGAGGTGGCCCGCAGGGCCGAGGTGCCCATCGGGACCCTTTACCAGTTCTTCTCCGACAGGGAGGGGCTGATCGGTGCGCTCGCCGCCCGGAATCTGGAGTCCTTCCTGGGGCGGGTCGCGGACCGGCTGGAGCAGGAGGAGCCCGAGGGCGTCCCGGGCATCGTGGATGTGACCGTCGACGAGTTCGTGACCATGCGCCGGACGATCGCCGGTTTCGGCGTGGTCGACTTCGGCGCGGTGGGGCAGGACCACATCCTGGAGCCGACTCTGGACAACAACACCGCGGTCGCCGGAAGGCTGCGCTCGCTGACCGCCTCTTTGATTGGGGTCCAGGACGACGCCGATTTCGAGATCGCGGTGCGGGTGGCCCTGGAGTGCGCCGACAGTGTGCTGCAACTCGCCTTCCGTATCGATCCGTTGGGCGACGCCCAGCTGATCGCTGAGTGCAAACGAGTCCTCAACAGCTATCTGAGCGATCGACGCCGGTAACCGGCCCTGGGGCCTGTCGTCGGACTTCCGCCTGCCGCGCGGTGTCTGGCACGCACGCTCGCGGCGTTGCCGAGATGCCCTGGTAGCTCCGCTACGAGGACATCCCGGCGCCTTGCGATCGCACGCACCGGACACCGCGCGGCCCGGCCTTCGGCCGGACGACGGCAGTTTGACGGCAGGCCCTAGCGGACGGCCTTGACCTTCCAGACCAATACCGCGCCCAGCGCGGACATGGCCGCCGAGCAGAGGAAGAGCGAGCTGTAGCCTCCCGGGCCGCCGAGCACGACCGAGGCGACCGGAGGGACGAGGACGTAGGGCAGGGAGGTCATCAGGTTGGCCAGGGCCATGTCCTTGCCGCGGTCCGCCGAGGCGGGGAGCACCTCGGTGACCAAGGCGGTGTCGACGGCCAGATACACGCCGTAGCCCAGGCCCAGGATGACGGCCGCGACCAGCGTCATGGTCCACGTGGGCGACAGGGCGAGCGGGACCGCGGCGACGGCCATCGTGACGCCGCCGAGGAAGACCAGCATGCGCCGCTTGCCCAGCTTGTCGGAGAGCCAGCCGCTGAGGACGACCGTAGAGATCGTGGCCAGGCAGTTGATGCCGATCACGATGAGCAGACCGTCCTCGGTGGACTGGCCGGGGAACAACTTCTCGTAGTGCAGTACGTCGTCCAGGAAGTACGGCAGGTAGAGCGTGCCCATGCCGTAGCCGAGACCCATGATGAAGCGGGAGCTCATTGCCCAGACGAAGTCGGGGTGTGCGCGCGGGCTGATCCGGTAGCCGTCCAGGAAGGTGCGCGGTGAGAACGGTTCGCGGTGCCGGCGGGGCAGCGGCGGATCCTTCATGGTGGTCGCGAACAGCAGGATCAGGAGCGGCAGTGCGGCCATCAGCAGGTACTGCGAGGCGAAGCCGGTGACCAGGCCGATCAGCAGCCCGCCCGCGATCAGGGCGCCCGCCTGCGGGACCATGGCCCAGCCCAGCACGGCGCCGCGCTGGGCGGCCGGGACCTGGTCGGGCACCACCGGGGAGAGTCCGGCGCCGATGATCATGAACGAGGCGGACAGCACGAGGGAGCCGAGGGCGACCCCGGCGACCGTCGTCTGGAGGCCGGTGAAGACCAGCGTCGCCATGCAGGCGAGCGAGCCCGCGAGCAGCCACGGCCGGCGGCGGCCGAACCGGCTGGTGGTGCGGTCGCTGAGCGCGCCGGCCAGCGGTGCGATGACGATGCCCGAGATCGCGCCCATCATGCTGACCCAGGCGTAGCTGCCGACCTTCCCCGCCGGGTCGATCTGGGCGATCTGCTCGGGCATCAGGAACGTGGTCGGTATCTGCATCGGGATGAACACCCCGATGTTGGCCAGGACGTACAGGGCGACCCAGCCGGGGCCGACCCGGTGGACGGGCTCGGCGCGGGCCTCGGCTTGCTCGGGCAGCCGGCTGCGCTCGGGGTGGTCGGGCAGGTCGGGGGCGAGGTTCATCGGGGCACTCTCTTGAGGTGGACGAGCTCGCTCGTCCAGTCGAAGGGCAGCAGCGGCGGGAGACCGTGGCTGAGCAGGACGGCGCCCTCGTGGACGGTGCCGGTGGTCTCGTCCCGGTAGCGGGCGTCGGGGTCGAGGGCCTTCAGCCGGGTGCGGGCGACCGGGCGGGTCGGCGCGGACGGCTGGAACTGGAAGACGACGGCCTCGTCCTCGGTGAGGTACTGCACGGCGTCGTGCTCCAGGCGGTACTGGACGCCGCCGTGCACCACGGGCCGGATTCGCTTGTACTGCTCGACCAGCATGCGGGCCCAGGCCAGATCCTCCTCGCTCCACTTCCGCAGGTCGCCGCCGATGCCCAGCGCCCCGGCCATCGAGACATGGAAGCGGTAGCGGACCGAGGTCGGGCGGGCGCTGAAGCTGTGCGGGCTGTCGGTGACCCAGGCGCCCATGGTCCGGGCGGGCAGCAGCTGGCCGTGGCCGTGCTGGATCGCGACCCGGTCGGCGGCGTCGGTGTTGTCCGACGTCCAGACCTGGTCGGCGCGGGCCAGCACGCCCAGGTCGGCCCGGCCGCCGCCGCCCGCGCACGATTCCAGGTACAGGCCGGGACGGGCGGTACGCAGCCGGTCCATCACCTCGTAGACGCCGCGCGTGTGCTCGATCCAGACCCGGTCGGGGTCGGCGGCCCCGGGCTGCCCTGCCTCGCTGAAGGGCCGGTTCATGTCCCATTTGAGGAAGACCACGTCCAGCTCGGTGACGGTCCTGACCAGCCAGTCGACCGCCCATTCCCGGACGTCGCGACGGGCGAAGTTCAGCACATGCTGGTGGCGGCGCCGGGTGCGGGTACGACCGTCCTGGCACAGGATCCAGTCGGGGTGCGCACGGTAGAGGTCGCTGTCGGGGTTGACCGCCTCGGGCTCGACCCACAGGCCGAAGCCCATGCCCAGCGTGCGGACGTGGTCGGCGAGCGGGCCCAGACCGTGCGGGAAGCGGTCGGGGTTGGGCCACCAGTCGCCGAGCCCGGCCATGTCGCTGGTGCGGGCGCCGAACCAGGCGTCGTCCACGACGAAGACCTCGACGCCGAGACCCGCGGCCAGGCCGGCCAGCCCGGTCTGCTGCTCCTCGCTGATGTCGAACTCGGTCGCCTCCCACGAGTTGAAGATCAAAGGGCGTTCGGCGGGGCGGGCGGGCAGCACCTCGCGTTCGACGTAGGCGTGCCAGCGGCGGCTGGTGCCGCCGAAGCCGTCGGGGGCATACAGCCCGGTGAAGACCGGGGTCTCCAGACGCTCGCCGGCGGTCAGCTTCCAGACCAGCCCCTCGTGGCCGAACCCGCCCGTCCAGGATGTGCGGCCGTAGGTGTCGCGGCGCAGGGTGATCCGGCGACTGCCGCTCCAGGCCAGGGCCGCGCTCCAGACCTCGCCGTGCTCCTCGGCGGCGTCCTGCGCGTCGAGCATCAGCCACGGCCCGGCGTGCTGTCCCGTGATGCCGAGGCGGCTGGTGAACACGGTCTCCCCGACGGGCACCCGGTCGCGCCGGAGTTGGAACTCCCGGCCCCATTGCCCCACCACATGACTGACCCGGTAGTCGTCGCGGGCGGGCAGCGTCCAGGCGGCGGAGTCGAACCGCAGGACGTCAACCGGCTCGTCGGTGGTGAGGACGGCCCAGCGCTCGATCTGGTCATGGCCGTCCCGGAGCCGGTAGTGCAGGTCGAGACCCAGGGAGCGGACACGGTCGGTGAAGGAGAGCGTGAGCAGGTCCTCCTCGACCGTGTGCGAGAGGAACCGCCACTCGAAGCCACGGACACCGTCGTCGAACCGGACGGTCAGCGACGGCGCCCCGAACCGCAGGCCGCCCTCGACCACGTACTCCTCACCCCCGGGGTCGTCGCCGCCGGGGTCCTCGTCGGGCAGGTCGGCCGCGATCACGACGGCCTGCTCCGGGGTCAGCGGCCGGCCCCAGTGCACGTGCCGGGGGACGTCGTCGGCGTCCAGCCGGAAGGCATACGAGGTGCCGGGAGTGCTCAGGAGCCAGAGGCGGGCTTCGGAGTGGTGTGTGATCACGAAAATCCTCAAACGTGAGTAGGGCTCATGTTTTGCTCATACGGTAGGCATGCGAGCCCGCAACGCCAAGCCCCTGACGGGCGCTATCGAATGTCGCGGCGTGTGGTTCCCCGTGCTCTGCGCGGCCCGGTCGGCGCACACGCCGAAAGCCGGCCGGGGCCGGCCGGATCAGGAGAGCTGATTCGGCCGGCCCCGGCCCTGGACCTGGACAC
Organism: Streptomyces sp. NBC_00234; assembly: GCF_036195325.1. NCBI lineage: Bacteria > Bacillati > Actinomycetota > Actinomycetes > Kitasatosporales > Streptomycetaceae > Streptomyces > Streptomyces sp. NBC_00234. Next base: position 8,234,378 of record NZ_CP108101.1, read on the forward strand.
CCCCTCACCGGTGCGTCAGTCGGCGTAGATGCCGACCTCGCGAAGTGAGTAGCCCCACTGGGTGCCGCGCTCCAGCCCCTTGATCCGTATGTAGCGCGCCGGAGTTCCGGCGAAACGCGCCGTGTCCAGTCCGCCGTCACCGGCCGCCGTGGACCAGACCGTCTTCCAGGACGTGCCGTCACCCGACAGCTCGACGCGGTACGACTTCGCGAACGCCGCCTCCCAGTCGAGGGTGACACGCCCGACCGGCTTCGAGGATCCGAGATCGATCCGCAGCCACTGGTCGTTGTTCCACTCGCTGGCCCAGCGGGTGCCGCCGTCACCGTCCACGGCCTTGCCGGGCGCGAAGCTGACGAACGGGTCCCACCATTCCGACGAGGACGCCGAGGCGGCGGCGCCCGAGGCCAGGTTCGCCCCGGACGTGTGCTGCTCGGTGTTGCCCCAGGTGCGCAGGTAGGACTCGGCGCCCGAGAAGAGGTCGTCCACGACCCCCTGGCCGCCGACGATCCGGATGTCCTCGATCCAGTCCGGGACCATGCCGTAGTGCGCGGCACCATCGGTGTTGAAGTCCCATGTGCGCTCGCCGGCGGTCTGCTTGTCGATCACCGAGCCGCCGTCCGTGCTGCGGAAGGGGTACGTGACCGGGTTCGGGGTGTCCCCGCCCCGCGGGGCGGGCCAGCCGCCGACACCGTTCATGTCGGTGCCGTAGCCGTAGCCGACGTTGTACTTCTCGCGCAGCGCGTCCGTGCGCTCGGCCTCCGCACTGAACGCCTCGGAGCCGCTCATGTACTGGGTGGCGAACCCGCCGAGCTTGTAGAGGCGCTCGGTCCAGCCCAGGTCCATCCAGCTGTGCGAGGAGATGGCGCCCGGGTACGACTCGGACTCCAGGATGTCGAAGGCCTGATCAGCGGCCTTGACACTCATGTGGTCGAGCTCCAGCATCATGTGACGTTCCATCATGCCGCGTACCGCGTACGCGCCCAGACCGGTCAGCCCGCGGGTGTTGCACTGCGCGTCCGAGGCGTACGAGGGGACAGCCACCCCCGCCGGCAGCAGCTTCTCCGCCCCGGGCGCCTTCGCGTTGCCGATGGGGTTGTCGTGCTGCGGGCCGCGGCAGGTCTCCGTCTTCCAGAAGGTGCCGGTCGACAGGAACTGGCCCACGTTGATGGCCGTACCGAGGGCGCCGGAGTCGTAGCGCACCCCGCACAGGGCGTTGTCGAACTTGTGACACAGGAACATGCTGCGCACGCCCAGTTGGTGCAGCTCGTCCAGGCCGCGGTCGATGTCCTCCTTGCTGCACTGCGCGACATCAAGGATCTGCTTGCAGCCGAACGGCTCGGAGGTCTCGACCCCCAGGACGACGGCCAGCTTGCCCTGCTTGATGACCTCGCGGGCCTGCGCGCTGTCGGTGACGATCCGGAACCAGCCCTTGCCCGGGCCGCCGTACATCTTGTCGATGAACGCCTGCATGTCATACGTCTTCTGCGCCTCAAGACGGATGGCGGTCATCTCGTCACAGCTGCGGTCCTTGAAGAAGTAGACCGAGCAGATCACGCCGTTGGTGACCAGGTCGTTGACCAGCACTCGCTGGCCGCCGCGCCAGGCCCGCTCGATCCAGGCGTAGTAGTTCTGCTGGTGGGTCAGTGAGTCGTGGGCGGGCCAGTCCTTGAACGTGGGCCACCCGTCGGGGTCGTGCTTCCCGTCGCCCTTGGTGATGAAGTCGAAGACGGCACCCGTACCGTCGGGGTAGTGCTCGGGGCAGTCCTTGAGCGCGTCGGCGACACCCTGCCCCGAGAACGGCTTGCCGCAGATCAGCCGGCCGCCGAAGCCCTCGTTGGACATGATGTGGTCGTGGGCGTCGACGAAGCCCCTTACACGCCCCTGGGCGTCGGTGCCCTTGAAGGGCTCGCCCGTCACGCCGATCTGCGCGTCGGGTGCGGGCCGGGCGGCCGGATCCCACCAGTTGGGCTCCGCCGCGGAGCTGGGCATCGGGCCGAGTGCCAGGGCCATCACGGCGAGGAGCAGCGACACCACCGTGAGGGACCTGAGACTGCGGTACGGAGGTTGAACCATGGTCATCGCATAGATCCTTAAATGTGAGCGGGACTCATGTTCTGCTCACAACTTAGGGATACAAGCCCACAACGCCAAGCCCCTGACGGACCATCATCGGAAAATGAGGAAGAACACCCCACCGAAAACGGGGCACTCGCACGCCTACTGTCGAAATCACGGAACGCACGGGCGCCCCGGACACGACGGGCGCGTACACAGACACCTGCGGCAACGGGCGTGACTACGGCGCGGGCAGCCGCCGCGCCGTGACCCATCACCCGAGATCCTCGCCCCACACAAGCCGGGTGCAGCACAGCCTGCACTCTTGACCTGCGGCATCACGGCACGCGACGGCCGCTGCACAACTACGCGCAACCGGCTCGCCCGCGAGCGATCACGCCGTCGCACTTCTTCTGCGCGCGACATGCCCACCGCATCACACACGACGACTGCGCCAGAGGCATACGGCCATCAGATGACCGGCGGAACAATGCCGTCAACCCATGGCTGTGGCAGCACGGACGACGCGGGCAGGGCGAGTTGATGCCCATTCGACGCCGAGCTGCTCCAGGCCGAGCTTGTCCCGCCTCGCACCCCCACTGGAGACCCACACGCTCAGCTTCACGAACACCGACACCGCCTCGCCGCCGACCGAGGGCCGTAACGTGCCCCGGGACCTCGACCTCGGCGACCGGGCCCGCGCCCTGCACCAGCTGAAAGTCACCCCCGCCGCGCACTTCCGGATCGTGTCGATGCTCAGGACCGCCCTGCCCCACCACGAGGCAGGGCTCCTGGTGTCCAACCGTCAGTGGCCGCTGCTCGCCGCCCGGATGCAGCGCATGGCCGAGGACGCTGTACCCGTGGCCGCGCACCTCGCCCGTCTCCAGCCGACCGACGCCTCCTGGCCAGGGCGAGCCCTCACAGACCGCGGGGCGCCTGCTCCTGGCCACCCACCACACACTGACCACAACGCCCGGCGAGCCCCTGCCGACCAAGCCTCGCGTCTCCGCGACCGCGGCCCGCTCCCGCCCCACCACAGCCCCCACCGGCCACCAGGCCCCGACCGAACCAGCCCTTCCCGCACACAGCCAACAGACCGCACCTCCCCAACGGCAGAGCCGCACCCAGTAGCCCCACCGGACCCGGTGCTGACGTTCCAGATTTCTGGAACGACTGTGGGCCTGTCCATCACGGACGGGCCCACTGGCTTTGTCCACGAGATTGGACAGCACTTCGACACCGTTGGGGAGGCGGGAAGCCCACGAGGCCGGGGCGGAATGTTCACGAGTTCGACAGCCCCACCAAAGGGGCGGCCTGGGCGGGCACCGAGCCCCTGACATACGTTCGAACCTATGACGCGCACCCTGAGATCCCGGCTGGTGGCCCAGTGAGCGGCTGGTGGGCCTACTTGGAGGAACGGACCTGCCGAGAGGTCGATGCCGACGTGCTGCGCGACCGCCGGCTGTCGGCGGTCAGGTCCGTCTGGGAGGCGCTGCGCCCGCTAGGGGTGGGCCTGCACGAAGCCGAGCGGGTGGTCCACGCGCGATACGAGGCTCTGGGCGACCACGTCCAGCGCACGCCGCCTGATGCGCTGGACCTCCCCTCGCTCGCAGCCCGCGTCGCGGCTCTCCCGGGCCGCGTGGTGGCGGTGGAGGCGCTCTGGGACGGCGATACAGTGCACGACTGGTTCGTGCTCCTGGTCGCGGTCCTGAACGCCCCAGAGGGGGAGGGCCACCTGGCGACCGTCTACCACCGCCGTGACGGCCCTCATCCTGGTGTTGCCGCCGCCGTGGCCGGTCGGGCGCTGGCCGGCCACCTTCACGTGCCTTTGGGTGGCGATAGTGTTCCGGGTCGAGCTCTCACCGCTTGGTGATGGGGGACCGGGTTTCAGTTCTCTGAGCTGAGCTGCTGTTTCATCAGGTGGAGCGGGTGCTGGTCAGGTGTGGTCATGTTCCGGGTGTGTTGATCAGATTCGTTGAGTGCTGGTATGTGGTCATCCAGTACAGGGCAGTGTCGATGTCGCGGGCGGTCCAGTTGCGGATGGGGTCTGGAGCTGGTCGATCGCTTCTATGTAGCGGCTGTAGCGGCCGGGTGCGTGGCTGAGGGGGATGCCGAGGGTGCGCAGTCCGTTGTGGGCTCGGCGGTCGTAGACGGCCATGCGGTCCGGTGCGGCTGCTGTGAGGACGGCGGAGGCGAGGGCGTCACCAGTACGGAAACCGGGTAGTGAGGCCAGGGCTGCTCGGCTGGCTTGCGCTGCCGAGCGGCGGCTGAGAGAGGTGTCACGGGCGCACTCGACCGTGAATCGTGGACGACGACTTGTGGGCACTGATCGAGCCGCTGCTACCTCCGTGGCCGCAACACTCAGCGACACGGCGCCGCTTCTCCTCCGCTTCAACGCGGGCGACCTGCTCGCAGTAGCGGGCCTCGCCATCGGGGCTGTCGAGCGCGTCGCCAGGGCCTGTTCGTCCGCACGCCCCAGGCGCCGCCACACCGTCGGGGTCAGCGGGTGTGGGTGGGCTCATGGGCACCGCCTCCGTTACTGGGTGCGTCGGTGCCGTTCGACGCTACGGAGGCCGCCGCTCGTTCCACAACAAAATTGCGGAGGTTCACTCCAGGGCGTTGAGCGCAGCCCGAATGAGCGCGCGGGCCATGTCCCCGTAGACCGCCATTTCCCCGCTCCTCTACGCCGAGGCGCCCGCTCTTTTCGCACTACCCTGGCCCAGGTCCCAGGGCTAAGGGCTGTCCCGTAAGCCGTGCTTCAGCTGACGGTGGCAGGGCGCGGGGGTGGAGAAGTTGGTGGCAAGCTGACCGCGAGTAAGGGACGATCACGACGTGCACGGCTCTGCTCTTGCCAGACGCGCCCGAACGCGTTGAGCGGTGTGGTGCCGTGCTGACGTCGGATGGATGCTCGGCTTGGCGCCTTCCACGCCGGGCCGGAGAGGACGCGTGTGTCGCTCGCTCTTGAAGATCGCTTGGCCATCATCGAACTGGTCTCGTTGCACGGTCACCTCGTTGACGACGGAAGCCTTGACCGGTTGGAGGAGCTGTTCACCGCCGATGTGGTCTACGACCTCACCGACTTCGGTCAGGAGCGGCTGTCCGGGGTGGCAGCCATCCAAGAAGCGGCATGGGCGCTGGGAGCGGCCAACCCTGTCGCGCATCACGTCACCAACGTCGTCGTAACCGCATGGGCGGACGGCCGGGTGCAGGTCCGTTCCAAGGGGCTGGGTGTCAAGGCGGACGGCTCCTGCGGTTCCGTCTCCTATGACGACACCGTCGTGCGTACCGCTGACGGCTGGCGGATCAGCTACCGCAGGGTGTCGCCACGCCGAACTCCCTTGGGTGGGATGGCAAAGCCTGGCTGACGAGGCACGTCTCGCCTGGTTTTAGCCGGTGAGGACGACATTGTGCAGGCGGGCGCTGCCGAGCATGGCGTGGTGGACGCCGTCGCCTTTGAGGCGGCAGTCGCGAAGGATCTTCCAGGTCTTCATGCGCGCGAAGACGTGCTCGACGCGGGCTCGGACTTTCGGTGGGAGGCGTTGTGATCCTCCTTCCAAGCGGGAAGTTCGTCCTGGTCGCGCTCGCGGCGGTGCGGGATGACCAGGCCCGTGCCCCGGTATCCACCGTCGGCGATGACAACGGCTCTCCCGACAGTGGCCTTGGCTCCGGACAGTTCCCATGCCTTGCAGTCGTTCCGGTTGCCGGGCAGGGGTCGGCCGACGGCGACGACGAGCCGGGTGTCGGCGTCGATGACGACCTGGTGGTTGGTGGAGTACCGATAGTTCTTCGACTGCTCGGCGACCGTGTGGTCGCGGGTGGGGACCAGGGTGCCGTCCACGATCAGCACTGTCTCCTTGCGGAACCGTTTTGCGAGCGCATGCGGGCCACGCAGCGACCTAATTCCAGGACTCGACCATCCGGTCGGTCCGCCACCTCACTAGCCGTTCGTGGCACCAGCGCACCCCACGGGCCCCGGTCTCCTCGGGAGCTCTGACGGCTCTGGAGTATCAGGGGGTCACCGTGCGGCGGGCTCGCACTACCAACACCAACGAGTGATCAAGCGGACAGTGTTGACGGTGGTGGCGACCTCGAAGGCACCGAGCGCCGCCGCTCTGGATAAAGGGATCGAGTGCCCAGACGGCTCCAGGCGTACGGTCGGTGCCCGCGAGGCTGCCACCACCTGCGCCGCGGAAGGCCGGGATGAGAGAAGAGATCGGCCCCCGGCCCTCGAACGGACTGGTGGCAACCTCCGGCTCCCGCGGCCCGTTACCAAGGAATTAGGACGGCTCCGACGCCGTGATCAGACCAGACACGACAAGAGCTCGTGCACGATAGGGATTGGCGCTCTCCCTCGACTGCATCCATCCTGGTGACAGCCTAGTCCCTTGACAGCAGGCACCGCTGGCGCGCCCGAATCCTCATGGTGCACGAGGTCGTTAGACGGTGTACTTTCCCGGGGCGAACCGCTCGACCGCGTCAACGATCAAGTCAGCTTGACCCGGCCGCCGTCGGCGCCAGAGGGAGTTGCCGAGCGAATACATCACCACCGCTCTCGGCCCGCCTGAGGCGTTCCGCTGCTCCGGGAGTGCACCTGCCTTCAGCACCAGCAGCAGGTAGCTCCGCCTGCTGTTGAACCGGACCTTGTCGATATCGGCCCAGCGCACGCTCTCCGTGCGGCGGGTCCCCACCTTGCTGATGCCCGTTGAATCGATACGCAGGGCCGGATATCGCCACGCAAGCGCGAGCAGCGGCGGCAAGCTCACCACTGCTGCTATCACCGGCAGTCCCACATATCCGCCGACGCCCGGCCAGCCCACGGCCCCCATGCCCTCACCCTGGATCAGCGCAGCGGACACAAATACCATGAGCCCTTCGACGATCACCAGGGCGAGCATGGCCGCGAGGAGCGCACGGAGGTAGGTCCCGCCGCGGCGCGCCCGCTCAGCGGGGAGCTCTAGCCCTTCGGTGGAACCGGGGGGTGTGGACATGATGTTTCCTCCGTTTGAGCCTCAGGCGGCGAGTGCTCGTCTCACAACTCGGCGCTGGAGAAGCGTGGTTGGACGTCCGATATGAACTGTCCGGGCTGGAAACATCATGTCAGCATGATCGCGGGAAACGAGGAGGGGGCAGCGGTACGTCGCGCGTCGCCTACGCCCACCACGCACGCTCACAATGCCTTGACCAGGGTTGCCGCTACGACCCCGCCAGCTGACAAACCTACAGAGCCAGACCCCCAACCCGGAGCCGGCGCCCACACAGGCCACGGCTACCGAGCCAGCAGCACCGTCAGCAAGAGGCAGCAGACGCCGTGTGGAAAAGTCGTCCACCGCAACGACCCCGGTCATGTCCAGGCACCAGGAGGGATAGCCGGGGTCTGTGAGCAATTCAGCGGCCCGTCTGTCGAGAGGGCGCTGACCAGCCGAACTGTCAGCCCGTCTCCCGGCGAGGGAAGAAGCGCCGCCGCAGCCGATCGCCGACTTCACCTACGGCAATCACCAGCACAGCACTCGCCGCACACCCCTCGAGGTCTGTCGGCTGATCGAAAACCTTGGCCAAGAACAAAAAGGCCGCGGTAATAGCCGCCCACCACATAACCCACAAGCTGATCGCGGACCACCAGCGCCGTCTCTTCACGCATCAAGATACGTCCCTCGCCCTCCGCCCAGAGCGGCCTGGGATCAGAAACAGGTACTCATCTTGACGTCTAACGTTTCAGGCTGAACAGCGCCTCGATCGCCCAACGGTCTGGGGGACGGGCTCGGAGTCCCTGGATCAGTTGGTTTTGCTGATGGTGCTGCGGGCCGCGAGGCGGAAGTCCTTGACTGCTTTGTAGAGGGTCCGCTCTCGTTCGGCGGCAAGGGCGATGTTTTCGGCCTTGCGGGTGGTGTTGCCCGCGTGGGCGTTCTCGGCCATCCGTCGCATGACGTGTGAGAGGTCGCTGGAGGCGACGGTGACGCGTTCCGCGACTTCCGCGACGGGTGCCGGCCCTTCGAGGATGACGATTTCGCAGGCGCGGTGGACCTCGCGGGCCAGGGTGATGAAGCGGCCTATCTTCTCATCGATGTCGGGCAGGTCGGGTTGTTCTGAACGCAGCGCGTCGAGGACGGCGTCCATGGCGATGTCGCGGTCATGGAGAGCGCTCAGGTAGCCGGCGTAGGCGTCGCGGCGATGCTGGCGGCTCCATTGGGCTTGCTGAGACCGTGCCTGAGCGCGGCCGTTGACGATTGCGGCCCCGAGAGTGGTGGCGGATCCGACGGCGGCGCCCAGCAACGCGGCAAGTCCTGAGTCCATGGGCCCTAGTCTGCCGTTCCTGCTGTTCATCCAGTTCGCCGGGGCTTGGTCCCCTTCTTGTGGTGTGCTGGCCGGGTGTAGGACTCGGCGGTGGCGAGGACCCGCCCGACGTCGTAGCGAGTGGCGGGCCGCCGGTTCTTCGAGCCGAGCGGGCGGCCGGGGCCGGGCCGTGTGGGTTTCGGTGCACCGGCTGGTGTGCCGGTCTTCGCGTGCAGGTTCCTGAACCCGCGGCGGACGCGGGCGGGGGTGAGTTTGTTCGGTTCCGCTGGCCGTTCCCACGGTCGGCGCAGATCCTGGGCGAGCGGACGGGCGAGCCGAAGTTGAGCGTGTGCGGCCAGGACGAGCCAGGTCCAGCGGTCGGCGGCCTGGGAGTCCCGGAGCTTCGGGCGGGTCCAGCCGAGGGTCTGCTTGAGGAGCCGGAAGGTGTGCTCCACGTCGAAGCGGCGGAGGAAGGCCTGCCAGCACCGGTCGACGTCCTCGGGGCGGGCGCCCGTGCCCGACCACCACAGCCAGACGGGCTTGTTCACCCCGCCGCTGGGCAGCTTCTCGACCGTCAGGCGGATCACAGTGCCCTCGATGATCGGAAGCGGGCCCTCGTGGTCGAGCCAGGCGGCCCGGCGGGTGAGCCGGGGATGGAGCCGGTCCCACGCCTGCGCGGTCGCCGTCCCGTACCGGTCGGTGTTGGTGAAGGTCACCGCCGTGACCTCGCCCCAAGTCTCGGGCCGGCCGAAGACAAACTCACCACCATGTTTGGGCGGGCGTCCGCCCTGCGGCGGGCAGATCCACGGCACCGGGACCGGCTTGCGCATGACCCGGTCCGAGCGCAGCCGGCCCAGCACTTCGACTGGCAGATCACTCAGGAGGTGGGCGATGCGGGGCGCGTCGTAGCCGGCGTCGAGGACGACCAGGATGTTCGGGGCCCCTGTCTGCCATTGGCCGGCTTCGACGAGGCGTTCGACGACGTCGCGGACCTGGTCGGCGGTGACCGCAGCCAAGTCGGCGCCAGGCTCCAGCCGGATCGCGTCCAGCAGGGCCGTCCATGAGGTGCGGCCGGTCTCCAGGGCGGCGACGATCGAGTAGGGCCAGCCGGGCACCATCTGGTGCTTGCCCAGGCATCGGCCGAAGGTGTGGCAGAAGGAGCGGTCCGAGCAGGTATCGGCATCCGGCCGAAGCCACGGGGAGACGTCCACGGCCAGCACCAATCGGCCGTCGCTCGCCCGGGGCAACGGCACGCCTGCCAGCGCGCGACGAAGCCGAGCGACGTCGATCCGGCCTCGGTTGATCCCGGAGTACAGGGCCCCGTGCCCGCGTCGGTGTTCAGGCGCGAGCGCCAAGTCCACGAGGGTGCGGACCGGTCCGTCGGTGCACAGCAGCGCGTCACACAAGTCGAACAGGGCATCCGCCCGCGACGTCAGGCACGCGTACAGCTCAGACCGGAACTCCGACACCTTCGACAACGCGTCGCGTTGGACGCTGTGCTCGACCAGTCCCACGACCCCGGCCTCCGTGCTGGATCAACCCTGAACACAGGATCGGGGCCCAGCCTCTCGCACGTTCGGTGAACTGGGGAAACTCCGAACAAGTTCGATCCCAGTTCGACACCGGTGGATAAACGACAAGCTCATCGCGGTGCGCATGTGCCCGTACTGAATGGCCAGCGCTACCAGCCCGCCCGGGCGGCGTGCAATGTGCCAGGCCAGAGTTCGGCGGAAGCGGTTCAGTCCGATCGCGCCGTACGGATCGTCGGGGACGGCCTCCTGGTCGCGGCCCAGCCGCCGCGCCAGGCCGGAGGCCCAGGCTGCGAAATCTTCGATGCGCCCGCGCAGCCCCTGCTGCCCGATAGAGGTGGCCGACGCGGTGGGGATGTTCCGGAAGGTGTGCGTGGCCGCGTCGAACAGAAGCCCTCCGTCAGGGGCAATCCTTTCCAGAACGCGGATCGCTGTGACGACCGGTGCGATGGCCACCCAGGGAACTTCGCGCGGGTGGCCGGCGGAGTGGTAGTTGCCTTCCTCGTCGGCGGCGTTCTTGAACACCCGCCCGTAGATCAGGTGGTGGTGGCCGTCCGGTTCGGGGCAGCAGCCGCTCTTCAGGCCCAGTACCTCCGCCGGGCGCATCCCGGTCAGGTAGGCCAGGACGATGAAACAGGCTGTGCCCAGGTGCCGCATGAGCGTGCGGGCCTCGGTGAAGTCGATGAATGCCGTCCACCGGGTGTCCCCCACGCGGCCGGTGACGGGGGTGCTCAGGGGGCACGGGCCCGGGTTGCTTCGCACGTACGGGAGCAGGTGCTGCCACGGCGCGGCGAACAAGAGCCCGTTGACCTGCATGGGGGAGCAGCCCACATGCCCGGCGATGTAGGTGTTGGCCAGGGCGTGGGCATAGCCGGCGTTGGGGCGGGAGGGCACCGGCTGGCGACGGTCGATGAGGTCCTGCAGATAACGCTTCAGGCGGTCCTTCGAAGCGCGGCTTGGTTCGGTGTGCGCGGCGCCTTCGGCGAGCCGCTGGGCCTCCGCCCATGCGGCGAGGATGTCGTCGGCGAAGTCGTCGACCATCCGCAGCGCCCAGATGAGCAGCGGTCCCATCGTGGCCGGGGAGATCGGCTCCGTAGCATTCTGGCCCCGCCCGGCTGATGGGGTGGCGGGGAGGAAGTCGTCAACGCCCAGGCGGTTCCAAGGCGGCATCGCCATCCCCACCCCGGACCCGGCCCGGGTGGTTGCGGCGAAGGCCCACAGCCGGGTCAGGGCCACCAGGTCCTTGGTGACGTTGTCGCGGTGTGCGCCCGGCTGCCGGGCTAGCTGATCTGCCCAGGTGGCCCTCGCCGTCGGTGATCTGGTCCAGGCCGGTCAGGCCCTGGTGGTGCAGCCAGACGGTGAACCGCTGCCAGCGCAGCACGGTGTCGTGAATGCCGTGCGGGCCCAGGCGGGAGTGCCAGGTCGGATGCCCGGCCAGCACGCTCGCCAGCAACGGCGTGTTGATCATCATCCAGGCCGCGAGCTGAACCTGGGGCCGCAAGGTTTCGGGGAAGTGCACCCAGTCCAGATGCGGCCTCGATGCGCTGGGGTTGGCGACCAGCGGGGCGAGATGCCAGAGATCGTCGGCATAGATCGAGACCGGAACCGGGCCGGCGCCAGAACCAGCGACGGTGCGACGACCGGGGTGTCCCAGGCCGGAAGCGCCGGCACGTCGGCGGGCAGAGCACTCACCTGTCGAACTCTCCGTTCAGAAGCTGATCGATGACCGCACGATCGGTATCGGTGACCGCGCCCAGCGCGGCCTGCCAGATCGCGGCGATCCAAGTCGGGCGTGCAATTCGGCGAGCCGGGCATGGGCATCAGCCCAGTCCGCGTCCCACACCGCCGGATCCACGACGCCGCGCAGATGGTCCAGTGCCTTCAACAGGTGGGCCAGGCGCGGGTGATGAGCGGGCGTGACCCGCGAATTCGGGCAGGCGGTGCACAACAGAAACGACGCCGCGCAGCCTTCCCCGGCCGGGCTGAAAGGGCTGTTCTCGAAGTCTGCGCAGCCCGTGGTCGCCGTCTCCAGGTCGCCCGCGGCCGGCTCGTCGGCCAGACGGGCGGCCAGGACGGACCCCGTTCAAGACAGCGGGTGTTCCGGCGGGTGTCGTCGTCTGCTCGGAGAGCGAAGAACGGCCGACCGACAACCCTCGGTTGTCGGTCGGCCGTACGGCAGATCACAGCGTCGCCGTCACACCTTTTCCCGCTGGTCCATCCAATCGCCGATCTCGGCGGCGAACGCCTCGCGCAGGTCCCAAGCGGCGGTCCCGGCATTGGGGTCGGGTGTCCCGGCGAGGCGGGCGCGGGCGGCGACTGCGGCCGGCGCGGCGTACGGGTCGAGGTCGAGCGGGTAGGCGGTGCGATTGGGGCCGGTGTCCGTGAGCGCCCACCCGTCACTGCTGGTCCAGCTCAACGGCTTACTCAAGCTGAGTTGAGTATGTGCACTCATGCCCAGCAGGCCCTTGCGCAGCGAGTATCGGTGCAGCGGCGCAGCCGAGAGTGCCGACCTGATCCAGTTGAGACAATTACGGAGAATCTCTCATGTCCCGACGTATTGCTCTGTCCGTGGCAGCCGGTGTCGTTGTTCTCGGAGGTGCAGGCACCTTCGCTCTCGCCTACGCCGGGGAGCAGCCTCTGGCTCTGGCGCACAGTACTGCCCGCTACACCGCTCCCGACGGCGACCGCGACGGCTCGTTGACCTTCGCCACCGAGGTCACGGCGTCATCCGGTGTCAAGAGCGTGAAGGTGCTGGCCTGGCCGGAGAACTCATCCTTCGCCAAGAAGGAGCTGACCACCAAGGACATGGCCGCCGTGGAGTCGGCCGTCTGCAAGCCCTCCGGTGAGGACACCGTGCGCTGCACCTACACCGCCAAGGTCACCGGTTCCGACGCCGAGTCGTCCCCGCACGGTGTCTGGCACGTCGCCGTCCTGGCCACCGCGCAGGACGGCACCACGACCCTGGACACCAAGGCGGCTGGTTTCACCGTCAGGTAACCACCCAAACGCGCACGTGATCGAGACCGAATCCATCTCTTCCAACTCCTCTGACCACGAAGCGGCCCCCCACCCCGGACAAGTTCCGGGGTGGGGCCGCTTTTTTTGTTGTGCGGATCAGTCGCTGATCAGTATCTTCCCCAGCGTCCGACGGTTCTCCTCGGACATGTGCTGCCGCAGTATCCGGTTCAACGCGTCCGGAGAGTCCCATGGCAACGCGGGGACGGGGCTGATCTTCGGCTTGGGAGCCGCCTGCGGCTTCTTGGGTCCGGCTTCCTTCTTGGCGGCGACTTGGGCCAGGGCAGCGCGGACAGCCGAGGTGAGAGCCTCCTGATCGATCTCCTGCCCCTTGGTGAGCGTCTTTGTGACGCCCTTGACCACACCCTTCACGACCTCTGCGGTCATGGGGCCTTCATCGGCCTCCACGGTGGTCTTGTAGACAGCCGTGGCGGCCTCCAAGTCGTACCCTTCGGCGACGGGAACCAGCTCCCAGATCACGGCCTGGTTCAGCCGAATCACTCGAATTCGAGTGGGATCGTTCGATTCCGAATCCATGGATTCGAACAGGGCCTGCGCGATCGGCCACATCCGGATCAGCTTGTCGGCCTGACCGCGACTCATGGCCCAACGCTTGTCGACGTAGTCATCGAAAGACGTGTGCTCCGCTCGGTACAAGCGGCCGTCCCTGATATCTCCAGTGCCTTACGGCTGCCCAGAACGCGACCTTCAGGTTCTCTGTCGCCACCTCGCACCGAGCGAAGACGTCCTCTTCCTCAGTGATCAGGACAGGGCTGCTCGCGATCGGCTTCTGGGGTGGAGCCGGCAGCTTGAGGACGAGGTCGGTCGTCGTCTCCATCCGGCGCTGACCGCCCCCCGACTTCCCGGTGTCCATACGGCGCCCCATTACAGAGCCTGCTCAACGCAGAGGGCCAGGTTCATGAGGTCCTCCCGAGCACGCAACGCGGTGCCGCTCTCCTTGTACTCCACCACCGTCAACCCGTCCTCGGCCGCATGGGCGTGGATCTTGTACTTGCGGATCGGGTCCGCCATACGCGGGTAACTACGCTGGTCGATCCATGTCTTCACCTTGTCCAGCGCGGTGTCGCCGTCGCGTGGGTCGTGCAGGTTGATCACGACAATGAAGGGGATACCCCGCGGCTTCAGGATTCGCTCGATCGTGAACTCTGCTGGCGCCCACGACAGCCATTCCGGAGTGATGGGCACGATCGCCAGGTCCGCCAGTTCGAGAACCTCACGCAACGCGTCAGCGACGCGGCTCTCACCGAGCGGATCGTCACCCCACGCGGCATCCGGGTCGATCTCCATGAAGCCAGGGGTGTCGACGATGACGCGCTTGCGGCTCGGGTTGTCCCGCAGCTCGCTCAGAATGCCGACCTTGCCCCGGGTGACGAGGTAGTCGAAGGGGAGGGCTTCCTCGGGAACCTGGTCAGCCCAACCTTCCAAGCTGCCCTGGGGGTCGATACCAGCCGCGACGACCGCGGCGTCCTCGATGTCGTTCTGCATCACACTGCTGCGCCCGGACGCGGCGGCGAGGTTGACCGTTATGGTCGACTTCCCAGCGCCGCCCTTCTGCTGAATGACGATGATGAACTTCGGGCCGGTCGCGGCTACCGCGACGTTGGTGGCCTGCTTTTCGGCAAGGGTCAAGAAAGCCTCCGTTGGCTTCCCCGTGGGTACTCGGACCCCGGACGGCATCGCAGATCCTGCGCCGACAGGTTGAAACGACAAGCCGACTGGAGCCGTTCACTGCTCCCGGGTGGCGTCGCCTGGGAGCCACGGCCGCAGCGTCCCACCGATCGGCGGGACGCTGCGGCCCTTCAATTCGTATGGCAGGCATGGAGAAGTCCCCCGGCGGGTGAGCGGAGCGGCCAACTGCCGCGGGACTTCGGTGCGCCTGAGCCACGGGGGGAGGCTGCAGGCGGTTCAGGTGGCCATGGTGGGCCGTGCGGCGTTGAGTCGGTCGAGTGCCCGGTACAGCGCCCGCACCAGACGCGCCCTGTTCTGCGCGTGCGCCACAGTGTTGTGAGAGGGCACTGACAGTCGGCGCACCGTCTCCCGGAGCACCACCTCGGTCAGGGGCCGCAGCTCACTGTCCTCCGCTAGACGCTCGAAGTCCCGGCGGACGTCCGAGGCGACGCACCGCGCATGTCCGGTGAGTTGCAGGCTGATCTGTTCGATGTCGGCGGAGCGCAGTCCTGCCTCAGCGGGCCCCCAGGCGAGCACGGCCGCGGCGAGCGCCAGGTGCATCTCACGATCGAGTGGCAGGGTTTCCGTCACGATGCTCTCCGGGTCGTGCAGAACTGTGTGGGTCATGGCCACAGTTCCTCCGGTCCAGGCCCGCCGGATGCAGCGGGGACGGTGGGGCGTACTCCCAGATAACCGCGTCTCGTTCGTGTGGGATCAGGCCGGATTCCGGGAACTTCCCGGAGAGGGACCGGACAGTTTTACCAACACGGGAGCGACGGCAGGACTACCGTCACGCCCACGCTCAGCACATTCCTCGGGGGCCCCGATGGACAGACAGCGCAACGCGGTTCTCGAAGCGCTGCTCGACGAGTTCGACTTCACCCACCGGGGCCTGGCGGACGAGGTGAACCGGGATCACCGCGATCCACGCACTGGCGCAGGACAACCAAGTCGCCGCGGCGGTGACCAGCGATTTTCTGAAGCGGCCGGAGGTGACGGCCAAGGTGACTGCCGTGGACAAGGCCCGGGTGGTGGACGAGTCCACCCGCGACGAGCCTGGTTCCTGGATCGTCAATGCCCGGCGTCCTCCGCCCGGTGCTTGCTTGTGCTCGGACTGTGGCCTGTTAACCGGGAGGCGCCGGGTTTGTGCCCGACCGTATCCGTCACTGTTCGACACCGGATACCTCATCATCGAACACGCGAAAATCTATAACGGCGGGAGTAGACATTGGTTGGTGGTGTGGTTATGGTTTCTCTCGTAGCCCAGAGAGACAGCGATGCCTGGCAGAGACGAACTGCCGGGAGTGGTACATGCAGTTGCAGTGCGCAGGATGGTGCGGTGGTGGAGTCGCGAAGCCAGAGCAGGTGCAGGACGGCGACGCGGCTGACGACCGGACCGGGTGGCCCGCAGTGATCAGGGGCCGCCGCGAGTAGTACCGCAGTTCATGCAAGGGCAGTACCCAGCAGTGAAGTCGAGTGAGCAGTACCTCGGTGAAGGCGTCGGCTGCGGACGCGCGCACCGGGAAGTTCGGCAGTGGGGTTCCAAGCCAGAGCAGACGCAGGACGGGCGACGGGGCTGGCTGCCGGAGAGCGGCGCCGGTCGAGGCCGCCGAGTAGTTCGCATCACCAGCAGTACGCAGGAGAGCAGTACCAGCATTTCGCAGTCCCCCACTTGGTAGGCAGTTGACACCGAGGGAAGAACGGAGGAGCCGAGCGCCATCAGGATCGCCCGGACGGACGTCTGAGTCCGGGTACCGCAGGACATCGATAGTGAGGTGGTCTCCGGTCAAGCAACCGCGATCCCCGCACCCCCGACACAGCTCAGGTCGGGTCGGCGGACACAGAAGGCCGGCGCAGTACCAGGGCCGGCAGATGGTGTAGCAGTTCCTTCGGGGCCCTGGTGCCATAGGCACCAGGGCCCCTCCACGCGTTCCAGAAAGAGGTGCGATGACTGCAGACGACTCGTTCGGCCGTCCCGACGACGACGACTACCCCGCCTACACCATGGGCCGGGCCGCCGACATGCTCGGCACCACCCAGAGCTTCCTGCGCGCCATCGGGGACGCCCGCCTCATCACCCCGCTCCGCTCCGCCGGCGGACACCGCCGCTACTCCCGCTACCAGCTGCGCATCGCCGCCCGCGCACGCGAACTTGTCGACCACGGCACACCCGTCGACGCTGCCTGCCGCATCGTCATCCTCGAAGACCAGCTCGAAGAGGCACAGCGCATCAACGCCGAGCACCACCGCGTGGCCGAATCGGTGAACCCGCCGACTGCGGTCTAAGACGGTCCGAGTCTCTCACCAGAGTTCCGCCGCCACCGCGGCGTGCTGCCCCAGGACCGGGAGCGGCCGGTCACCGGACGAATCGGGCCTTTACCTGTGACAGCACACCGGCTTCCCGGACCGGTACGTGTCCTGGACGACCAGGCGCGCCTGCGCGACACGCCCGGCGTTCGGGCGCTGGAGACGTTGAACGGGCACAGTGCCACGGGTGGGGCCCGACCGCCGTCCGGGCCCGACACCCTTCTGCCATCACAGGGGGCCTGGCCCGGATGCGCCACCCACGCATGCCCGGGAGCGTTGGGCACGGCAGGGACACCCAGCCGCCCGCCCCGGCCCCGGTCGCTGCAACGGTCCGCCATCTCGCCCGACTGACCGCCGAGGCGCTGGGCCAGGACGACCAGGAAACCGCCCGCGCGCTGGCCGACATCGCCCTCTTCCACGTCTACCTCGGTTTTCAGCCCGCCTTGCCCCGGAACCAGATCCACGCAGCACACAGCTGAGAGCCGGCCCGCCCGGGCGGGACCGTCGCTCGCCCCTCACCACACCACTGAGCTCCTTCGCCACCGATCGGGTGAGACGACCGTGTGAAACTCACCCCCGCCGAAAGAACCTCCACGGTCAGCGGTGGGCGGCGCGGTTCATCTCGACGACGTCATCCAGCGTGAAGTCGGCCGGGAGGGCGGCGAAGCGCTCCGGCACGCTGTCGCGGACCGCCGCGTCCTTGACGCGGTCGGCTGCGGCCAGGGCCGCCGGCAGCTCTTCCAGGGTCAGTTCGGTGCAGTAGGCGGGGCTGTTGGGCTGCTGGCGCCAGGAGTCGGCCAGCGCGCCAGCGTCGTAGGGGTCGAAGCCGGTGTCGTTCACGAGCTGCATGGCCGCCTGCTTTGACTCCTCGGAATCGGCGGCGACGGGGATGGCGATGCGGCCAGGGGTTCCGGCCGGAACGCCGCGGGTGCGCTGGGTCTCGGCCAGGGCGGCGTTCCACGCCTTGACCACGGGCCGCTTCAGCTGCTCGGCGTTCCACACGCTTTCCACCTCACCGTTGTCCACGGCGTCGATCTGCCCGCTGAGGTGCGGGTAGTAGTTCGAGGTGTCGACGACAACCGTCTCGGCGGGGACCGAGGCGAACAGGTCGGCCAGCTCCCCCGCCACTCCGAAGGGAACGGCCAGGACGACGACGTCGCGGCCATGGACTGCGTCGGCCAGTTCCACCGCGCGGGCCCCGGACTCAAGGATCTCGCCCCCGATGCCCTCTGGGCCGCGGGCGCTGGCCACCTGGACCTCGTGACCGGCCGTGCTGAGCTTGACGGCGAGGTTCCCGCCGATGGCGCCAGCACCTATGACAGTAATTTTCATGATTTGTCCCTTGAGAGGTCGTGCTGCCCCTGGGGCAGCACGATGTGGTGGCTGTGTGGCGGGCGGCCGGGGGCGTGCGGCGTTTACGCCTGGGTGTCCCGTTCGCGGTACCCGCTCGCGATGAGCGTGCGGAGACGGTCGAGTGACTTCTCCTCGGTGCCGGTGCCCTTGATCCAGGCAACGGAACAGGCCGCGAGGAACAGGTCGTACCCCTCGACCGACGCACGCACGTGCCCCGCACGCTGCGCGGCGCGCACGTACTGATCGGTCGCGGTGATGAGGATGTCGCAGGGAATCGTGAGGGGGTTGTCCGGATCCTGGGCCCGGGCCGCGGCCATGAGCGGGTCCGGCAGTCCGCTGAAGGCGCTGAGATACTCCTCCATCGCCCGCAGCCAGCGCCCCAGCGCTTCGGCGGCGTCGCTGAGCTGCTCGATGCCCGCCCGCCGGGCCATGAACTCCTCGGAACGCGTTTGCAGCACGGCCGCGAGCAGTGCCTCGCGGGTGGGGAAGTGCCGGTACAGCGTGGCGGGTCCGACGCCCGCTTCCTTAGCCACCGCCTCCAGAGAGGTGCCGACCCCGTGCTGCAGGAAGTGACGCTGAGCCGTCTCCAGGAGAGCCGCGCGATTGCGCTGGACGTCGACACGGGGCCTGCGCCTCTGCTGCCCGCTGGCGTTCATACGCGCTCCAACCTCCTGCGATTTTGCGACCGCACCAAAAACGGATGCTGCCTCCGTACGCGATCGAGGGTAAAGCGGAGGCAGCATCCGGTCAAGCCGGTGCGCACTCCGCGAGGCCGGAGCAGCCCACCGGCACAGCTGGTCGCAGGACGGGGTCACGCGCTCACTGCGACCGGCGGCCACCGTCGCGCCGGACCCATGCCTTGGCACCTGCACATCACGCGCCGGGCCGACGGGCCCGGCTACCGCAGGCGGATCAAGGTGCAGGTCAACAAGTTCGAAAACAGGTACTAACGGAATCCGCCCGTTGACGTTCATGTATCCATCGCGCTTGGGCGATGTTCGGATCTAGAGACTGAAAGGCCGGCACCCTCAGTCCGCCGGAGCGGGTGGCATGGGTGCCGGCCGACCCAAGTGCACAACCCCTAGGAGTCACGCCTCGTGTTGGTGAGCGTACCCGTACGCTGGAGTCGTAGGGAACGTCGGTACCGTTTTGTAGATGTCATGTCAGGTGCGTTGGGGAGATTCCGTGATCAGAGCTGGCCGTAGGCGCCTGGTGCGCACTCTTACCGACTTGGCCGCGCAGCAAGGGGTGCGGCTTCAGAGCTACCTGAATGCCAAGCCGTACACGGCCGGGGGCTTTCCCGAGCCGATCAGCTCGTCCGGCGCCCGTACCCGCTTGTACGACGGCGACCAGGTCGACGCGTATCTCGCGGGCGAGCCGGTTCCCCCGCTGCCCTCCGAGGACGACGACCGGGACCTCCTGGATCGCAGGGAGTGCGCCGCCGAGCTCGGTGTCTCCCCGCGCACCTGGGACACCTACAAGAAGGCGCCCCTCCTGGTCGAGAACGTGGTCACCGTCGGGGGAAAGGACGGGGTGGAGCACTGGCCCCGGAGCATCGTGCGGCAGTACAACGACGACCGGCCGGGCAGGCCCGTGTCCGCCGGCCGACCGAAGTGGTCCGGGGACCAGGTCCCCCGCGAGCAGCTGCTCCCTCGCACCGCTCCGCTGCTCGACGCAGACCCCGCGATCAGCTCCGCAGCCGTGATCGAGGCGCTGGGCGTGCACCGCGACACCGCCCAGGACGCTCTCACCCACCTACGCGCCGACCGCATGGCCGACCTCATGCACACAGACCCGTCCCTGACGCCGGACCAGGCCGCGGGCGCCCTCGGGTATCCCGCCGCGCAGGTGCGCCGCGCCACGGTCCGGGTCCAGGCCGTACTGCGCGGTCGCCACGTTGCGCCGTACCTTGCCGATGTTGCCCAGGCGCTGCACCGCGAGGGCTGGACCACAACGGCTGCCGCGCCCCTCATCCAGCACCCCGCCGATGAAGCCGTTGTGGCCGTGCTCGTCCTCGACGGCCCGCATCCCCCGGCACCCGCGCTCGTGTGGGACGAGCGGTACGGGTGGCGCACCGCCCCTTCCCGCCGGCACCCCCTCACCCGGGGCGCAGCCGCACCCCCGCCCGGAGACGGCATCCGGTACCTCGCGACGGGCACCGCACCCCCTCCAAGCGACGTCATCGCGGCTCTCGCCACATAGCAGCGGCGCAGCGGCCAAACCTCCCCCCCCCCAAGGCCCGCCACGAGGCGGAAGAGGGCCCGTCACCGGCATCCGGTGACGGGCCCTTGTGCGGCCGAGGCAGAAGGGCGCAGCGAGGGGAAGGGTGGCAGTCGGTTCAACCTGGACCTTGTTGTCCTTTGACAGCGAAGTTAGTCGGGTGGAGTGGGCTGACCTGGGGCGACTGAGTTGGATGTCAAGGGGGAGGCCGGCCATTCACTCAGGAGATGCCCGACAGCGGTTGAGAGTGAAGGCCGTATATGAGGATGCTTGCATGGCAATCAGCGCTGGTCACGGCTCCGCTAGCAGGCGAGGCTTCCGTCTCATGGGTCGACCGGATGGCGCGGCTGAATGGGTCTTCGCCAGCAGCGGTCGCTGATTCTGATGGGCCCCTGGCGTGGGAGCTGTCAGTTGAGCCTGGGGGCGTCATTGCTTGATCGCGATCCCGCCCCGGTGACGCACCCAGGCACGCTCCTGCCCGTCGGTTGTAGCACTCGACGGGCAGGAGCGTGACCATACGAAGGAGGCTGAACTGTCCACCCCTCAGCGCCTGTCGGCTGGCCGGAGTCTCCTATCGAACCTGGAAGGGTTCGGGTGGGACACCCCGGCAACGGTCATCGTCAGGCGAAGCGCATCCCGGGCCGACAAGGGTGCGTTCGATGGGTCTACCTCGCAGTAACTGCCGCGCCGGGTATGGGCGCCAGCTTGTCGGCTTCGGCGACGGCGGCGCTCCAACTGAACTCGTTGTTGTCGCTGAAGTAGTAGTAGGTGGCGCCGTTCGGCATCATCGCGACGGTGATGCCGCCGTATCCCGACATGAACGGTACGTAGAAGGGGCTGGTGTAGGCGGGGTTGTCGGCGGAGGTGAACTCGCGTCCCCAGAAGCCGTTCTGGTACTTCATGGGCTTGGTGCCGGTGGTGGTCATGCCCCGGTCCTGCGGTGTGCGTTGCATGGTGGCCGCGAGCAGTGTCGGGTCGAGTATCTGCGTGCCGTTGACGGCGCCGTGGTCGTTGTTGAGGAATTTCGCGAACCGGGCGACGGAGTCCTGCGTCCAGAACATGCCGTAACCGCCGAAGGGTGCCCCGCCGGGGCTGTTGTCGGTGCGGGAGGAGACGAGGGAGTCGGGCCCGACGCCGATGGGTTCGAGCACGTCGTCACGGAGCATGTCGAAGATGTCGGCGTCCGAACCGGCCTCGTTCTGCAGGTAGTTGTTCATCGCGCGGGTGGCGAGGAAGGTGTCCGAGGTGTGGTAGACCCACTTCCTGCCGGGGCTGGCCTTACGCGGGAAGGACAGGGCGAGTCGCATCTTGTCGGCGTAGGGCTCGGCTGCGAAGAAGTCCGCCATGGTGCGGCCCGATTCGTCGGTCTCGTAGCCGGGCGAGGTGTAGTTCCCGGTGGCCATGTCGAGGGTGCGGTCGAGGGTGACGCCGCTCCAGGCAGTGTTGCCGGCGGTCTCCGGGATTCGGTCCGAGAGCTTCTCCTGGGCCACGGCCGGGCCGTATCGCTGCGCCAGACGCAGCATGGCGGTTCCCGCGAACGCCGACTTCGCGGTCGAGTACGAAGGCAGCAGCATCTGGCCGCAGAACGGGTACTCTCCTTGCCGGGTCCGACAGTTGCCCACGTAGTGGACTCCGCCGAAGTAGAAGCCGAAGGTGCTCAGCGCGGACGGCGTGATGCCGGAGCCGAACTTCGTCACGTCCACCCCACTTCCCGGGTGGTCGGCGGCCAGCGCCGAGATGGGCTTGGCCGGGAGCCGGTCCTTGACCTCGGAGGCGTACGCGTCGCGCAGGTTCTCGGCGCCGTCGACGGGGCCGGGCCGGTAGTCGGCCGGTACCTGGCCCCACATGTCGAACTGGAAGTACTCGCAGGTCTCCGTGGTGATCTGGTAGCGGACTTCGGAGATCGATGTGTCGTCGAAGAGGAACGTCAGGGCGCCGTTGTGCACGCAGTTGGCGTTGCGCTCGACGAGCGCGAACGGCAGGGAGACGCGGGTGCGTTGGCCGTCGCCGTCCTCGTTCCACGCGCGGCCGGGTCCCACCGCCAGGTTCCACGCCTGGTTCCCCGTGTACTGCAACCCGCGCTTCGCCGGGACGAGGTGGCTGCCGTCCTGCACGAGCGCGATGTCGACCGGTGGCAGGTGCCGGGTCGCTGCTGCGTCTCCGTATCCGTTCGGGTCCTTCAGCGCGCGGAATCCGCCGGCGGTGGAGAGGCCGTCGAGGGTGAGGGTGCCCTCGAAGCTGCGGGTGGGTGGCGCTGCTTGCGCCGGCAGGGCAAAGGCACTGTCGGGCACGGTGTCCTCGGCGGCACCCCCGGTGAGTTGGCCGGCGGTGAGTTCGGACCGGTTCACCGCACCGCTTCCGGTGAGCGGATCACCCGGTACGGGTGCGGTTGCGGCGGGCGCCGCCATCGTCGGTGGCGGGACGGCGAACAGCCCCGCGAGCACGGCGGCAGTGGCGGCGGCACGGCGTAGCCGTCGGGTATGGAACGGTCTCGGCATGGTCCGAGGTCCTCTCGGGCTGGCAGCTGATGCGGGATATCGCAGCATGGTGAGGCGCGCCGGGGCCGCCGTCCAATGCCTGCCCGGTCTGGTCAGGCTGCCTGCCGGGCATACCTCCAGCTCTTTTTGGCCTGTCGGCCGTCGGGTCGGCGTGCGATCACGCCTCGCGTCGTGGTGAGGGCCGTGGTCTGCAGTCGTCGCTGCAGTTCATAGGCCGGCGGCGACCTGTGGCCCGTACCGCTCGACACAAAAACGTGACAAACCGGCCGCGAAGGCCTCAATGCTGTGCAGCGCATAGTGGCTGGCGTCCCACGCCGCGTGCAGGTGGATCTGCAGCGGTTCACCCGTGCTGTCGAGGATCAGCAGCGGGTGCAGGTCGAAGCGGGGATCGTCGGAGACCACCGCGACACCATGGCCCGAAGCCGCCATGGCCTGTACGACGTGCGGGGTGTCGCATTCGAGCACGATCTCGTACGAGGCGTCCGCATCCTGCACGGCATGGTCCAGGATGCGGCGGGTGCCG
Organism: Streptomyces sp. NBC_00234; assembly: GCF_036195325.1. Taxonomy (NCBI): domain Bacteria; kingdom Bacillati; phylum Actinomycetota; class Actinomycetes; order Kitasatosporales; family Streptomycetaceae; genus Streptomyces; species Streptomyces sp. NBC_00234. The sequence continues at coordinate 8,257,837 of NZ_CP108101.1, forward strand.
TGCGCCGGGGTGAGGACGATGAGGGGCTCCGCGGCAAGTTCCCTGATGGTGACGCGGTCCCGGTCCGCCCAGGCATGGTCGTCACGGACGTAGGCCCACAGCGGCAGGCGGGCTACTGGGAGCCCGGCGAAACGGCTCCTCGGGGGTGCCGAGGAGATGGCTACATCGGCGCCCCTCGCAAGGGCCTGGTACGCATGTGCCGGACTCTCCGCCTGCACGGTGACGAGCGGATCCTCCGGCCCCCAGGTGGCCAGGAACGGCGCGATCACGTCGGTGATGGTGGTGGGCGGCGCCGCCACGGTGATCCGCATGGCGCGACCGGCAGCCAGCGCACCGACTGCGGCCGCGGCGGCGTCCGCGCGGGCGACCAGGTCGCGGGCCAGGGGAAGGAAGCGCCGGCCGGCCGCCGTCAGGACCATCTGCTTGCCGCCGCGGTCGAAGAGTGTCATCCCCAAGGTCCCTTCCAGACCGCGCAGTTGGCGCGACAGCGAGGGCTGGGCGACGCGGACCACCTCGGCAGCCTTGGTGACGGAACCGGTCTCCACGATGGTCAGGAAGTAGCGCAGCACTCGGATTTCCATGGCGGTGGTCCCTCGGGAGACGGAGGAGGCATGACACCATCATGCCTCAAAGGCATGATAACCAACCCTCTCAAGTATTTGAGGCTATGGCTGACTGACTGCATTCTTGTCCCACCGGAATTCTTGGTTATCGGAACCCGAATCTCCGTCGACTTCTCCTCGTACAACAATCCTTTCGATTGGCTGGTGTTCCCGCATGGCCCGCCCCCTGCCCCTGATCCTCGCCCAGGCGCCCGGCCGCCCGGCCGACGACCTCGCAGGCTTCGCCACCGACGTGGAGCGGCGCGTGAAACTGCGCGCACCCGGCGCCCTCGTCGTCTACCCCGAACTGCACCTCGGCGAGAGCGCCCCCGGCGTCCCGGCCGCCCCGGAGGAGGGGGCCGAGCCGCTCGACGGCAAACGCGATGCGGCCTTCGCCGAGCTCGCGGGCGACCTCGGCATCTGGCTGGTACCCGGCAGCGTCTACGAACGAGGCGCCGACGGCCGCGTCCACAACACGGCACCGGTCTACTCACCGCAGGGCGAGCGCCTCGCCGCGTACCGCAAGATCTGCCCGTGGCGACCGTACGAGACGACCACACCCGGCAACCGGTTCGAGGTCGTCGACCTCGCCGGGGTCGGCCGCATCGGACTGTCCATCTGCTACGACACCTGGTTCCCGGAGATCTCCCGCCATCTGGCCTGGATGGGCGCAGAGTTGATCGTCAACGTGGTCCGCACGCCGACGAGCGACCGTGCGCAGGAAGTCGTCCTCAACCGCGCCAACGCCATCACCAATCAGGTCTTCGTCGCCAGCGTCAACTCCGCCGCCCCATCCGGGACCGGCCGCAGCCTCGTCATCGATCCACAGGGCACAGTGCGCGCCGAAACCGTCGACGCCGGAGACTCCACCCTCACCGACGTGATCGACCTCGACGAGGTCGGCAACGTCCGCCGCTACGGCACCGCCGGCCTCAACCGGATCTGGGACCAATTCCGCCCCGGCGACCCAGCCCTCGAGCTCCCGCTGTACGGGGGCCGCATCGACCCCGCCACCTGGAACCCCGCCCACACCACCGAGGAGCCACCACGATGAACAGCGAGACCACAGAGAACACCATGAGACTGAAGGGCGACCTGAGCCTCCTCTCCGTCGTCCTGTTCGGCCTGGCCTACATCTCCCCCGGCATCGTCGTCACGATCTTCGGCGTGGTCGCCGCCACCAGCGGCGGCGCGGCCCCGACCGCGTTCGCCATCGCCACCCTCGCGATGCTGCTCACCGGGCTGAGTTACGCGAAGATGGCGCGCGCCGTGCCCGGCGCGGGATCGGTCTACACCTACGCCCGCAAGATGCTCGACAGCCGCATCGGTTTCCTGTCCGGCTGGGCGATGCTGCTCGACTACTTCTTCATCCCGATGGTCGGCTGGCTGATCACGGCGATCTACTTCAACGCCCAGTTCCCTGACATACCCAAGTGGGTCTGGCTGATCGTCTCGGTGGGCATCACCACCGCCATCAACGTCTTCGGCATGAAGCTCGCGGACCGCGTCAACAAGGTCCTGATGTTCATCGCTCTGGGGTCGCTGGTCCTCTTCGCCACCCTGTGTGTCGTCTTCCTCGGCAAGCACGGCTCCTCCGCCCCCGCCACGGACGCCCTGTGGAACTCCGGCACTTCGATCGGCGCGGTCACTGCGGCCGCCGCCATCGCCGCGTACTCCTTCCTCGGCTTCGACGCCGTCTCCACGCTGGGCGAGGAGGCCACGGGCGGGGCAAAGACGATCGGCCGCGGCATCATCGGCTGCGTCATCGCCGCCGGAGCGATCTTCATCGTGCTGTCCTTCGTGATGCAACTGGTCCACCCCGGCGCGAAGTTCGCCGACGTCGACGCGGCCGCCTACCACCTGAAGGTCCAGGTCGGCGGCGAGACGTACGCCGAGATCATCAACTTCGTCACCATCGCCGGATCCATCGCCTCGTGTATCGCCCTGCAAGCCTCCGCCGCCCGCCTCATGTACGTCATGGGACGCGACGGCGCACTGCCCAAGGCCGTCTTCGGCAACCTGTCGAAGAAGACCGGCACGCCCGTGCCGAACCTGCTGCTGACCGCGGCCGCCGGTGTCATCGCCATGAAACTCGACCTGACCACAGCCACCTCGTTCATCAACTTCGGCGCCTTCCTCGGCTTCGCCCTGGTGAACGCCTGCGTGATCGCCCACCTGGTCCGAGAGCGCAAGCACAGCCGCACCCCCAACCTCTTCTCGTACCTGGTGATGCCGGCCATCGGCGCGGGCGTTTCCCTCTACCTGCTCACGAAGCTCGGTGACGTCGCACTCCAGATCGGCGGCGTCTGGCTGGCGATCGGCGTCGTCTACCTGGCCGTCCTGACCAAGGGCTTCCGCCGGCCCGCACCGGAGATGACCTTCGACGACGACACCGAGGCCACGGACAGAGTCACCGCATAGCTCCCCTCCCTCGCCCGGCTCGTCGTGCGGTGTCGCGACGCCGTCACCGGCCGGGTGAGGCGCGGCCGTACCCCTTCCGAGCTGCCCTTTGCCCTGCGTCCAGGGCCAGCTGCGGCGAAGTCGACGAAGGGAAGCGCGTTCCTCAGCTCGCACACGGCAGAGCGGATGGTGCGGCGGATCAGACCAGCCGCTTACGCCTCCTCGCCGACCCGGGGAAAGCGGACCCCATTGGCGTCGCCGATATCCGGCACCGCCACCCAGTTTTGGCCGATGCCTGCGAAGGCAGAAGTGGCCCCGGCGTTCCTAGAACTCGGCGAACAGGCAATCGTTGCCCGGCGCACCAACGAGGGCTGGCCGTTGCGCTGGCAGGACGGGGCGTGCGCAGGACGGGGGCGTGCTCGACTGGCGCGTTCAAGATCCATCGTCGTCTTGGCCGGGACCCGCTGGGCCGGGTGTGGCGGCCGCCTGGCTGGGAGCCAGTCGGCGAGGCGCGGCCGCGTGCGCGACGGCTTCGGGCTTCCAACCTTCAACCCTCACTCGGGGCATCCTGGCCGGTGGCCGGGAACATGCGGGAATGTGTTCCGGTCGTAGTCCCCTGCGGCAGGACGAGGCGCGAATGCTGTCGTGCTCCTGAGCGAAGCGTAGAGCGGTCTTCCGAATCCGGACAGAGTTGCTCTGGCCTTGGGATTTCTGATTCCCGTGTGGGCAAGGGGTGTTGATGGTTCGGGTGCGTATCAGCGGTGCGGAGCCTTCTTGTGCTGTCTGCAATTAGATTCACTGTCAGAGAAGTCGAAACGACTGGGTTCGCTGTCAAACGACTCGATTGGCTCACAAAGGACAGCAGTTGTCCTCTGGCATCCAATCCAGTCGTTTGACAGCGAACCCAGTCGCCGAAGGCGAGCGGAGCGGGTCCGCGTCCGCGGCCTGGTCAAGCCGGGGATGCGGGCCCGGGTGGCAGATGGACGGTCATGATCAGGTGGCAGGGCTCGTCGCCCACCCCGCGATAGGTATGGGGGGCGTCACCGTCGAACGTGGCGGTCTGCCCGGCTTCGACGGGGTGCTCCGCACCGTCGACGACCAGGACCATGCGTCCCGCGGTGACGCTGACGGTCTCCACGACGCCGGCCTGATGAGGGTGGCTGGGGTACTCCTCGCCCGGCTCGAGACGCCAGCGCCACACCTCGACCGGAGCGGAGCCCGAGGTCGTCAGCATGAGCCGGGCCTCGCTGCCGCGCTCGCCCGCCCACAGCGGCATCACAGTGCTGGCCGAAACCACACGGACGCGCCCTTCGGCCGGACCATCCATCAGCGCGGAGACCGAGACACCCAGCGTGTCGGCAAGCCGGACCAGGGTCGCGAAGTTCGGATTTCCCTGCGCCTTCTCCAGCCCGACCAAGGCCCCCTTGCTGACCTTGGCCCGGCGGCCGAGTTCGTCCAGGGAAAGGCCGGCGCGAGTGCGGGCCGAGCGGACGTTGTGCGCGAGCGTGCGCAGGGCCGCCTGTGTCTCGGTCACCTGGTCACCATCCCCATCGTTCGGTCAGTGGAATGCACCACTCGGTCGTTCGGTTGACAGAGGGCGGTCGTTCCGTTGTACGGTTTAGTCGTTCTGCTGTAATCGTAAGGGATCGTCTCGTGATAGCTCTACTGCTGGCCCTGGGCAGCTCACTGGCCTACGGATGCGCCGACTTCCTCGGCGGTCTGGGCGCCCGCAAGGCCCACGTGCTCCGCACTGTGATGGTCGCCGCGCCAGCCAGCCTGGCGGTCGAGCTGCTGTTGTGGCCCGTGCTCGGGGCCTCATTCAGCCCCGCCGCGCTCGGCTGGGGCGCCGCCTCCGGGGTGGCCTCGGCCGCCGCGTTCGCCCTGCTCTACAAGACCCTCGCCATCGGCCCGATGAACGTGCTCTCCCCGATCACCGCGCTGGTGTCCGCCGCGCTCCCGGTCGCGGTGGGCCTCCTGCAGGGCGAGCACCTGGGGACGGCCGGCCTTTTGGGTCTGCCGCTGGCGCTGGTCGCGGTCGTGCTGGTCAGCGCCGGACACGGGACAGGCTCGTCCCGGCCGTCGCGTACGGCGCTGCTGCTGGCCCTCGGCGCGGGCGCGGCCATCGCACTGCAGCTGATCTTCCTGCACCAGGCGCCGTCCGACAGCGGCGTGGCACCGTTGATCATCGGCAGAGCGGTCTCCTCGGCCGTCACACTGACCGCGGCCGGCCTCCTGCACCGCAGGCTCGGCCCCGAGAAGCCCGCCTACGCCCTGTCGGCCGCCGCCGGAGTGCTGGACTCGCTGGCGAACCTGCTGTTCCTGCTCGCCGCACGCAGCGGCGACCTCACCGTCGTCGCCGTGATCACCGCCCTCTACCCGGCCGGCACCGTCCTGCTCGCCCGCAGCGTGCTCGCCGAACGCATCCACAAGGGACAGATCATCGGCCTCGGCGCAGCCGCAGTCGCCGTCAGCCTCCTCGCCCTCACCTGACCGCCCTACGCACTTCAAGGAGCCCCCGCATGTTCATCCAGCCCTGGGACACCGCCCTGGACGAGGCCGAATGGCAGACCTGGATCGCCGAAGGCCACGACTTCGGACTACTCAGCGTCAACGGTTTGCTTGGCCACGCGCCCACCACCGTGCCGACCCACTTCGTCCCCGACGGCAAGCAACTGCTGATCCATCTGGCCCGCCCGAACCCGGTCTGGGAGTCGATCGAGTACGACCCGAACGTCACCTTCACCGTGATCGGCGACTACGCCTTCGTCCCCGGCCCCTGGCGCGCCAAGCCCGGCACGCCTCCCACCGAAGGCGTGCCCACCAGCTACTACGCCGCCGTCCAGTTCATCTGCCAGGCCCACATCGTCGACGAGCCGCAAGCCAAGGCCGAGCTACTGCGCCGACAGATGGCCCACTTCCAGCCCGCCGGCGACCACGCCCCCATCGAGGTCGACCAGGCACCGTACGGGCGGATGCTGCCCGGCATCCGCGGCCTGACGCTGGAGGTGACGGAGGTCCGGGCCAAATTCAAATACGACGACCACAAGCCCGTAGAGCACCGCGCCGCCGTCGCTGACCACCTCACCGCCCGCGAGCAGGCCCTCGACGAGCCCACAGCGCGCCAGCAGCGGCGCCGCCTGGACCGCATCGGCCCGTGGAAATCCTGACCCCGTCCACCCCGCACCACCTCGGAACGGAGCCCTGCCCATGACCGCCTTTCGCATCACCTCCGCCGTCGCCAACGCCTTCCCCGACACTCTCATCGCCGTGGTCACCGCCAGCGGACTGCGCGGCCGCGAACCCTGGCCCGACACCGCCGCCGCCCTCGACGACCTCGAACAGCAGCTGGCCGCCGGTACCTGGACCCCGGCCGACGAGAGCGACCCGCGTATCGCGTCGTGGCACACCGCCTACCGCTCTTTCGGCACCAACCCCCGCCGCATCCGCCCCAGCGTCGACGCCCTGGGACGCCGCATGGCCAAGAAGGGCACCCTGCCGCGCATCAATCCGGCCGTCGACTCCTACAACGCTGTCTCCGTCCACCACGGCCTGCCCGCAGGAGCCTTCGACCTCGACCACGTCACCGGCGATGTCGAGATCCGGTACGCGGACGGCACCGAGGAGTTCACCCCGCTCGGCGAACCCGACACCACCGAGAACCCCAAGCCCGGTGAGATCATCTACACCGATGCCACCGGTGTGCTGACCCGGCACTGGAACCACCGCGACGCCCACCGCACTCGCGTCACCGAGGACTCCACCCGCGTCGCCTTCGTCCTCGAAACCCTCCACGCCACCCGCGACGGCCACCTGCTCAAGATCGCCGCCGAAGAGCTGCACGGCCTGCTGATGCTCCACGCCGAGCAGACACGCGTGCACTACCTCAGCCCGGAACAGCATGAAGCCACAGCGTGAGCCGGGGCGCCCAGCCTTCTCGCGGAGCTGGCCCGGAGTGCACACGCGCCGACACTGCGCAGGCTTGCGGCGCAGGGGGTGACCGTACGGGGCGGCCCGCTTACCGGGCCGCCCGACTCCGGCAGGTCGCCGGGCCACCTCGATAGGTCTGCTACTGCACGGTGATGGTGAACGACGAGTTCGTCCAGGTGGTGCTGTTGCGGTCGGCGCTCCACACCGTGATGGTGTTCGCAGCGTTGCCGCAGGTGCTCGTCGGCTGACCGAAGACGATGAGTGTGGCCCACGTGCTGTTGCTCGTGGCCTGGATCGCCGCGTCCTTGAGGTCGTCGATGTCGGGATCGGACACCTTGACGCAGTACTGCCCGGTGGCGGGCTTCGTTACGGAGGCGACGTTCTTGGCTGCCAGGAGCGTGCCGTCGCTCGCCACCTTGGCGGCGGCGCGGGCGTACGGGGCGTACAGGTCGACCGGTGCCGCGGAGGCCGTACCGGTCAGGAGCGGGACCGACACCAGGGCGGCGACGGTCAGGGCGACGGCGCGAGCGCGCCCTGTGATGCTGCGGAACATGGGTTCGTCCTTACATCTCGGCCGCGTCGGTCCCGTGGTCGGGAGCGGCCAGGTCGAGCCGGCGTGCGGGTGGGCCCGATTCCCGGCTGTTCAGGGAGGGAGGGTCAGGGGACGAGAAGGAAGAAGGGCTCGTCCCGGTAGCTATCGGCACTGGTGCCGGTGATGACGGTCACGGTGTCCGCCGCGTTCCCGCACTCGCCCGACGGGGTGGTGCGCACCATGATCGTTCCCCACGAGGTGCCGCCGTCCGACGCCAGCGTCGCGACCGGGGTGCTACGGCTCACGTCGATTCGGGTGGCGTCGTCGAACGTCACGCAGTACGCCCCGTCCTGGGGGTGGGTGATCGACTTGATGCCCTTGGACTGCACGCGGGTGCCGTCCCTATTGACCTGGGCGGATGCCTGCGCGTACGGGGCCTTGGCCCTGACGGCCGAATCGTCGGCCAGGGCCACGCCTCCGGCCGCTCCCGCGGCCAGCAGGCTCAGCGCGGCGGCCGTCCCGACGATTCCCCGACGGGACGTGATGGTCTTCAGCATGGGTTTCCTTCCCGGGCAGTGATCGCCAAGCGGCTTGATCACTCAACGCATATAAGCCGATACATAGAGTGATAACCAGGCAGGGGGTGGACCGCTCACTCGAACGTGTCAGAAACGAGGGGGCACAGCAGGGGACGGGGCGCAGCGGGGTGTGCGTGTGGGGTGTGGTGGCAGTGGGTGGGCGTCAGCGGTTTCGAGGTCAGGAATTCCTGGTGGTTGGGGGTCTGTCGTGGATTCTGCTGCTGTCATGAGGTGATCAAGCCGCTGCTGTTTTTGGCTAGCACGAAGGGGTCTGGCTGTCATGGAGTTCGCTGTCCTGTGTGAGGGCCAGTGGGTGGGGTTTGTGCTGGGGGCATGGCTCGTGAGCGGTCGGTAGAGGGTGCTCCTGTCACGTCGTCTGCGTGGTCGGGGGATGCGGGGTTGCTGCGCGGTGTGGTCGTGCGGCCTCTGCTGGCGGTGGACGAGAGCGGATCGCTCAGGACGCTCCATGTGCGGATCGCGGCCGAGGCCGCGGGGGTGGCGGAGCGGACGGTGTGGCGGTGGCTGTCCGAGGGCCGTGACGGTCAGATCGAGGCCCGGTCGCGGCGGGGCGGTCTTTCGTTGGGTGACGGTTTGTGGGCGGTGCTCGGTGAGGTGGGCGGGAATGTCGCGGCGTTGCACCGGCGGCTGGATGAGGCGGAGACGGCAGGAAGGTTGGGGGAGTGGGGCTTGGAGTCGGCCCCGTCGGCGGCAACGTTGCATCGTGTGGTGCGCAGGGATCTCCGGGCGGGCCGGGTATTGGAGATCGCCCGGCCGGCGAAGACCCGCATCGAGCCCAGCCATTACGACCGGGCGCTGGCAGAGCTGCGGCTCACAGCGGGCCCTGAGGGGCCGCTGGTCCTGGACAGCGGGCAGACACAGGACCAGCCGCAGTCCGGGCCGCAGACAGTGGCATCCCAGCGGGGGTCGCCGCGGGCGGGTGGGGTGCGGTTGTACGCGCCGGGGGCCCAGCTGGTCTCGACACGGCAGCTCAGCGGTGTGGTGGAGGCGGTCGGCCATACGGTGGCCGCGCGTGGGGTGTGCTGTGTGTACGGGGATACGGGCCACGGGAAGACGGTGGCGGTCCAGCAAGCTCTGCATCTGCTGCCGGCCCGGACTCCGGTGTGGCGGGCGGTGGTGGCGGTCAAACCAGGTCTGCCGCAACTGCGGGCCGCGTTGCTCGACGCGCTCGGTCTGCCCGCGGGTGCGTTGACGCACCGGGCCGGTGCGGCGGACCGGGCGCTGGCGGAGGCACTTGGACAGCCGGGGGTGTTGTTCCTGGATGATGTCCAGCGCCTGACGCCGCCGTTGCTGGACTACCTGCGTCAGCTCTGGGACGAGCCGGGCACGGTCGCGGCGCTGGTGTTGTGCGGGGCGGGCAGTGAGCGGGCTGTTGCCCGGGCAGCGGCGCTGAGGTCGAGGGTGCTCACCTGGCACCAGGTGGACCGCATGGACACGAACCAGGTGCCTGACACGCTGCAGTTGTTCCATCCGGTGTGGGACGCGGCTGATCCTGCGGATCTCGCGTGGGCGGATGCTTCTACCGCCCGCGGCAACTTCCGGACCTGGGCGAAGATCACCTCGCACGTCTACGCCGCCCTCCACCGTAGCCCCGGTGCGGTCGACCGCGCGCTGCTGGAACGGGCGTGCAGCCGGCTGGGCCCCTACACCTGACCGCCCGTCTCTTCCTCATCAGTGCGACGGAATTCCTGGCATCGGAGACAACCGGAGGCGACGGTGGACAGCAGGGCCGACCATGTGGACACCACACCGGCAGGACCGCCAGCCGTTGAGGCCGGGGTGCTGGGGGAACAGTCGCTGATCGCGCTGCGCCCGCCGGCGGTACGACGGTTGCTGGCAATGCGCGAGCAGCGCCGTCTGACACGGGGCCATGTGCGCCTTGCGGCCGAATGCCTGGGACTTTCGGAACGGACGGTCTGGCGCTGGCTCGCCGAAGCCACCGACGCTCCCGGCACGGCGGCCCGCCCTGGCGCCCGCCGTGCGGAGCATTTCGAGATCACCGGGCCGATCCGGGTGCTCCTGGCGTACTGGCACGGGAACGCCTCCGCGGTCCACCGCCAGCTCGTCGCCCGCGCCCGGGACGCGACCACACCGTCGGCCTCTGCTGCAGACACGAGCCCGCACGATAAGGCGGTTGCCGGAGTGCCGGGCGGCGCTCCGCTGTCTGCGGTACCGCTCGTGGACCCCGTGCCCTCGCTGTCGACGTTCCTGCGGGCGGTCCGCCGGGACCTGACAGCGGGAGAGCGGGCCGGCCTCGCCGCAGGACCGGATGCCGCCCGCGCCCATGATGTGTTCGGTAAACGGCCCGTGAAATGGCGAGACCTGGGAGACCGATCACGTCCAGGCGCCCCTGCTCGTGGACACGGACGGCGACCTCGTACGCCCGTGGATCACCTGGTTCATCGACACGGCGACCAAGGTCATCACCGGCACCGCCGTCACCCCCGGCTCCCTCTCACGGGCCTCTGTCCTGGCAGCGCTGCGCGCTGCCGTGCTGCGCACCGACCCCTACGGGCCGGCAGGAGGGGTGCCGGAGCGAGTGCGCATGGATAGAGGCAAGGACTTCCTGTCCACCACCGTCATCACCGCTTTCGGCATCCTGGGGACGACCGTCGTGGACCTGCCGCCCTACAGCCCCCACCTGAAGGGCACGGTGGAAAACCTCAACCGCTCGGCCGACCGCATGCTCTTCGCCGCACTGCCCGGCTACACCGTCACCCCCGCTCGCCGCTCTGCACGGCCAGCCCGGTCCGCTGCGCCCCCGCTGTCCTTCCGCGACTTAACCGCGGAGGTACTCGCGTGGGCTGGTGGAACACCGAGCACCGCCCGGCCGCACTGGACGGCCGCACGCCTGTGGAGGCGTGGCAGGCGGACCCCACTCCGCTCACCGATATTCCCGCCGCCGACCTGTGGTCTCTCACCCTCGAAGACGATGGCCGACCGCGGACACTGACCAGCCACGGTGTGCGGTTCAGGAACCGCGACTACGTCGGCGCGTGGATGACCGGGCAGGCCGGGCGCACCGTCCGTGTGCGCTACATGCCCCACCACGACCACGAGATCGAAGTCTGCGACCCGGGGGGCCGGCACCTGGGAACCGCCTACCTCGCCGACGCCGCCACCCCCGAACAGCTCGAGGCCCTGCGCCAGAGCCGCACTGACCGCGCTCGCCGCCTTCGCACGGAAGCGAAGGCGGCGAAGAAGTTGCGACGGCAGCGCTTTGCCGCCGTGACAGCGCCGGAAGCTCCCCAGCGGTTGGGCACGGTCACTGCCATAGAGGCGAGCCACGAACTCGTCAGCAGCGAGCACACCGACCTAGCGGCGCTCGCCCTGCCCGACCTCATCCCGCCCTCCCCGCCGCCGGCCGACTGGAACACCCCCACCGCGCTGCGTGCCACCGCCCCACCGGACACGACAACGCCTCCCACCGACCTGACCGCCGAAGACGAACCCACCCTCCCCCCAGCCTCCCAGGAGCACACCGTGACCGGTCACCTGCCGCCCTCGGCCAGCGACCACTACACGCAACTGCCCGACGCCCAGGTCGTCACCACCCGTGCTCTGCTCACCGCCCGGGAGAACATCACCGACACCATCGCAGCCCGAGCGATGATGTGCATCCACGGCGGCGCCGGCCTCGGTAAAACCCTTGCGGTCAACTTCTGCCTGCGCACACTCGATCCGGCCGACGACGTCTGCCGGATCACCTTCCGTGCCCGCCCCACCGCCCGCGCTGTGCGCCACGAATTGTTCACGGCACTCGGCCTCCCAGGGGAACCACCTCGCCACCCGAGCGAATTCGACCGCCTCCTCCTTGATGCCCTCGCCGCGGAACCGCGCACCCTTGTCGTCGACGAATCGCAGTGGCTGAACCGAGAGACGTTCGAGTACTTCCGCTTCGCCTGGGACAACCCGTACACCCAGATCGCGATCATCTTCGTCGGCGGAGAAGGCGCCCACACCGTGCTCCGCAAAGAGCCGATGCTCTCCTCCCGCATCTTCATCTGGCAGCACTTCACCCGCCTCACCCCCGAAGAGTCCAGCAGGTCATCCCGCTCTACCACCCCCTGTGGGCCGACGCAGACCCCGACGACATCGCCTTCGCCGACAGCCGCGCCGCCCACGGAAACTTCTGCAACTGGGCACGCCTGACCGCCCACACCCGCACCGCCCTTGAGCGCACCGGCCGCACCCAGGTCGACCAAGACCTGTTGCGCTGGGCGTTCAGCCGCCTGGGAAGCACGGTGTAATTCCACCTGATCCACCAAGGCCCGGTCTCCTGCAAATCGAGCCCTTGCCGGTCTGACCGCGGAACTGCGGGCCGCACCGGCTTGTCTTGGTAGGCCGGGTCGGGATGGTGGGAGCCGGTGTTGCTCCTGGCCAGTGGAAGCCGAGTTCGGCGAGCTGATGTGACCATGGATAACTGCAGGCGCGGGCCGGCCCGCGCGGCGTAGCGTGCTTGGCTATGAGTACTTCTGATAGAGGGCGGGAGGATGTCTCCTACCTCGTACCGCTTTTCGCGGCTGCTGGAGCGTACCGAGACGAAGAACATTTCAGGCTGTTCCCCGAGCCTGTGGCACACAGCCGCCTGGCGGCAGACGACGAGCCGCTTAAGGCGTGGGGCTCCGCCAAATTCGTTCAGTCCTCCTTCTCCGCCGGGCTGATGCACGTCGAGGCGCTGACGAAGCTGGTGAGAGTTGCAGGGCAAATCGACCCGATCAGCCTTTGGACGCTGCTGCGCGGCGCCCTCGAAAACTTCGCCACGGCCGTGTGGCTGCTCGACGGCAAGGACCGAGACGAGCGCCGACACCGCGCACTCACGTTGTGGGCCGAAGACTTCCGCAACCGTCAGCAGCATGAGACCGACGTCCATCACATCGTCACAGGCCCTAAAGAGAAGACCGGAGCCCAGCGGGAGGTTGAGGTCAAAGACCTTGCCGACAGCCTGGGTCTCCCCAAGCTGCCCAAGCCGAGCGCCGGAGACATCATCGTCAGCGCGGCCACTACCGCCGGACTCGATCCAAAACTGACCCGGGCGTTGTGGCGCGTGGGCTCCGGCTTCGCCCATGGCCGCTTCTGGCCCTACCTGCGTGCTTCGGAAGTCCGCGGGCTGGCGATAGGGTCAAACGGCGGCTACCTGCTCAACTTCGTAGTCGACGACGACCAACTCAAGAGCATGGCCGATGCCTGCCAGAAACTCCTTGAACACATCGCTAAGCGATACGAGGCCCGCAGCAGCGCGCCGTAGCACCGCTGCCCGGCATCACGCCCACTGCATCCCCAGTTCTGCGAGCGAAGCCCTGGAACGCTCGGGCAGCAGGTTTGGTGCCTGCTCGTTCTCCCAGGTCAGCGACTTGCCAGGGATAGATTTCCGGGTATTCACCGCGCCCAGTCGACCCCGAGCGTAGCCAACTGCTCGCGCTGTTCCTGGGTCAGCCCGCCGCGCCTGCTGCGGGTGTTGGAGAGCCATACGCCCAGCCGGACAGTCGTTCCGTCGGGCAGCTCTTCGTTCCAGGACCTCGCGACGACGGTCTTGCCTTCCCGTTCTTTGTACTGTGTGAGTGCGGTGGTGCCGCGCTCGAACGCCCCGCCCGCTGCTCCCCGCCCGTTTCGTGTCTTGCGGGCCGGGGCTGCCGACCGCGGGGCGGGCTTCACACCGAGCTGGGCCAGGCGCTCACGCTGCCCGACGGCGAGCCGGTCCCAGCCTTCCCGCTGTACGGCGAGCCACCGGCCCACGTCCATCCCGTGGACCATCGACCCGGGCTCCACCTGCGCGAGCACGTTGCCGGGCGCCACAAGGCCCGCCAGGGCGGCGTAGTGGCGCTGCCAGTCGACGGGCCAGTCCGGGTTCCAGTCCGGGTCGATCGCCGCGAGCTGCGCCGCCCTGCGCGCTGCGCGGGCCTCGTCCTTGCCGAGTCCGTTCTTCTTCCGGGCGTTGGCGAGGAATTGCCCTGCCGGCCGGTCCATGATCGCGGCCGTGACCGGAGCGGCGAGTGTTCCGTACGTCTCGAACCAGGCCCTGGCCGCGCCGAGGTTTTCCTCCCACGCCGCGTCCGCCGGGTCCCACACGATGTCCAGCGCTTCCAGGTCGGTAGCCCGTTCCGGGAGCATGGTCCCGGAACGCATCGCCCTGCGCTGGTCCGACAGCCACCTCCCCAGCGGAAACCCGCCCCCGCCCCCGCCCCCGATTCCGCCCCTGACCTCGCTCGTCTCGTCCCTGCCTTCGACGTGGTTGTACGGGACCGCGAGGTCTCCCTCCCGCTTCCGGTACGCCACAGCCGCCCGGTGGCCGGCCTTCCAGTTCGCGTGCTCGGGCGTGATCAGGTTGTACTGCACCAGCCGTGCGATCAGAACCGGGTCGCGGTGCGCCCCGAACCGGAGCAGCAACCGCTGCTCCTCGTCCTCGTCGCTCTCCGGCGCCTCACCGATCCAGGACGACGTCTGCTCGGTGCGTGTGGCGTCCTCCTGGGGAATTGCCAGCATCTCGACGGCACGTTCATCGTGCGCCCTCAGTCCGGAAAGAACCTTCAACAACGGCCCATACGAACCGGAATACGGCATGTCTTCCGGCTTTTCATTCATCCCGAGGAAAACAGGCACAATGAGCGTCGCCAGTTTGTCCTGCCCGGGCTTCTGCCGCAGCGCCCGACCGATCGCCTGGACGATATCCACGGCCGATCCCTTGGGATCGATCAGGGCAACAGAATCCACGCTTGGAACATCGACACCCTCACCCAGAACCCGACAATTCGACATCACCGCACGCCCGGCCCGCGCCCCGAACTGCCGCAGCTCCTGCGAGCGCATCTCCGGCCGGTGCTCACCCGACAGCCATCCCGACCACACCCGCTCCGGATGCCGCCCAGGGTCGGCCGCGTGCAGCCGGGCCGCGATCCTGCCCAGCCCCTCCGAGAACGCACGGGCCTCGATCGTGCGGTGGTGGAAGGTGATGCAGGTCGTCAGCTTGTGCTCGCTCATCGCCTCCAGCAGCGCCGCCTGGAGCACCGCCAGGCGCTCACCCCGAACGTGCTCCTCACGCCGCTCCTCCCCGTACAAACGCTCCAGCGTCAGCCGCTCATCCCGTAGTTCGGCCACCACGATCTGATACCGGGCAAGCAACCCGCGGCTGATGGCATCCGACAAGGACATCGACCACAGGACAGGCCCGAAGATCGCCTCATCCGCCATGGAACAGGCCATCTCCTGCGGCAGCGGATCGAACGCCGCCGGCCCCCCGGCAGCAGGCTCCCACCGCCGCGGCGGCCGCTCCATCCAGATCCTCGGCGTCGCCGTCAGATACAACCGCCGCACCGCAGGAAGCTGCTCCTGGTCGTGCACAGCCGCCCACGCCTTACCCAGCGACCCCGACGTACGGTGCGCCTCGTCCACACACACCAGGTCGAACACGTCCATCGGAAGGCCGTACAGGCCCTCGTGAGCCTCGATCAGCACCGGCAGGGACGCATACGTCGCGAACACCGTCACCGGCCCGCTGCCGTAATGCAGAGCCAGCTGCGGGGCACTGGTCGTCGACGGCACCCCCAGCGCGTACAGACGCGGGTCGTCATCCATCGAGCACACCGCCACCATCGGCCCCGTACGCCCGAAAGCCCGCCACTCACGCACCGTCTGGGACAGCAGATCGAGCGTCGGAACAAGAACAAGAACACGACCATGAGGGGCAATTCGCTGCGCAGCAGCTGCAGCAATGAAAGTCTTTCCAGTGCCGCACGCGGCGTGCACCTGCCCGCGCAATCCCTGATCCGGGAAGCGCTGCCCAGGCCGAATTTCCAGCCCCGTGACGATTGCTTCCACCGCTTCCGCCTGATGCGGGTAGAGCTTGATTCCATCGGCCATGAGAGAACGACTCCAAGATTCAAGGGGAAGGGGTGGAAGCTCGCTCGTGATGCTACCCGGTGCATCACATGATGCACGACCCTGACAGCCCAAGATGCATCTTCAGTCGACGGTTGACCGCTCCGGGGAACGATGGCTGATAGCGTGTTACACCTCGACCCAAGAGCAGCACACACCAACAGAGATTTACCGAAGATGGACATGGTGTCCCGTCAGGGACAGACCAACCGTCAAAGCCAACCAGGGCCGATCTTTCCTGACGGTGCACCACCAGCAAAGCCGGCCCCGATGGTGACAGTCCATTCGTGACCCAACCCAGCAACCAGCATGATGCACAGCAACCCCACCCCGCTGCCGCCCGGCGAAGCCGGAAGGGTGGAAGCGAAGCGGACACCCCAACCCGAAGCGAAGCGCAGGGCCCACGCGTTGAAGCGAAGCGGAAACGCCCACGGAATTTAAGCGAAGCGTAATTCCGAATTCCCTTACGAAGTAAGGGAATTGAAAGGCGCGAAGCGCATTTCACGAATTGCGAAGCAATTCGCTTCACTTGCACATCGCGCAGCGAT